>JACDGE010000015.1 GCA_013815465.1 Alphaproteobacteria bacterium
TTTCATCAATGAACTAAACAGTCATTATGGGGCAAGCATAAGACGGATTTGTGGGGCCTTAGGATTCCATAGATCTTCATATTATTACCAGCCTCATAGAGACCAGCAGGCCTTATTAAAGCAGAAGATAAAGGATATATAGCCTATAGCCGCGTACACTATGGTTATCGCCGTATTCATACAGTCTTACAAAGAGAAGGATGGGAGATTAATCACAAACGGGTTTATCGCCTATATTGTGAAGAATCTTTACAGATGCGTAAGAAGAAACCCAAACGCCGTGTGCAAGCTAAGATACGGGAGGAGACTTTAGACATTAAGGCAAGCAATGATTGTTGGTGTATGGACTTTGTAGCCGATCAGCTATTTACAGGAGAAAAGCTGAGAGCCTTAACGATCTTAGACATCTTTACTCGCCAGAGTACGGAGATAGGCATAGGGCTGTGCTATAAGAGTTTAGACGTAGTTGAAAGCTTAGAAAAAGCAATTCAAGTAGTGTCACACTTTGTCTAAATTAATCCACTTAAGAATATTGTTGTTAATGTACTCCACGGGAGTGAGTCCTTTCAATACACGATGAGTTCTATAAGTGTTATATTTTTCTGTAGCTTTCTTGAGCTCAAACCGCATGGCTCCGATTGAGTCAGCCACGAGGTTTGGTCGATCATAGAATTCCCACGGAATGTCCTGTTTCCTCTCTCCACACCGCCATTATATGTTGGTTTGCTGGGTGGCAAAACAATCAATGGAATCTCAAGATCCCCACAGGTTTCCTCGAATTCAGCCATAAATTTTTTCTTAATATGGTCCATCAACAACTTATCTGTAAAAATTAGAGGAGTAGCTTAAACATTCATCTTGCGTTATAAAAAAATAAGCTCTTATAAGAATTATGATAATTTTGATGAAGAAATTAATACTAAATTGAAAAACTATGAGGGAATAATACTATGAAATTCGCACAGAATTATACTTTAAAGATCTGTTTTGTTTTCTTCGCGTTATCTTTGCACTCCTCTTTTGCCTGGAGCATGGAAGAGGATGATAAAAGAGTTTATACCCATAGCCATACAGCCCCACAGTATATTAAAGCACTTTATATAGATGAAAACGCATTTCTTGTTATTGAGGATGGTAAAACGGTTAGGGAGTACCCAGCCATTAAACTTAAAGAAGATAGTAGATATCTACGTTTGTTGAAGGGAGCTTCTATAAATTATACTCCAAATTCTGACAGCAATCCTAATCACTTGATGATTGGCATTGAAGCTTTATTTACTAACTCAAATACGCAGACAGATCACTGGCACTGCTGGCATCTATCAGGTAGGGAAGGGGAAATCAGAGACTTTTGCAGCACCCCTTCAAATAGCCTTTATTATTCACAGATTTTTCGTTCTTTAAATACCACACTTGCAGGAGAAGAAAAACCCCAAGGTATTTTTGTTGGTTCCGGAACGTTATTGATAAAAAAGGGAAATAAAGTTGTACCTCACAATCCTCATAGCTCATTTCCTATCCTTGAATGGATAAACCACCAGTCTATTTCACGCATTGATGCTATAGGCCCTAAGTATCCTCATTCAGAAATAGAGGCTTTAAATGCTCTCATTACAACAATTGACTATGCTAAACTTTTTAACCTTCAAGAAAACAATAGGTTGCAAGCCCTTATCTTCAAGTTTTACTCTCATCACGACATCTGTGAGTCCTGCCAAAGTGCTATTCAGGAGTTTATCCCTAAATTTCAAAAATTTCTCAAAGTACAGTTAGGTATGAATGAGATAACCATTCCCGTCACTGCCATTGGCTTAGTAAATCACTGTTATGGAAAGAATAACTATTGTAAAAAGGAGGAGGAACATTGCAAGCCGTTGAAACCAAATACAAATATAAAAGATAACGGCATTAAGGCTTATTTAAAGGAAGGCATAAATTGGAATAGCCTACCACAAAGTCATTATAACACATGTGTCTTTGCCCCGCTGGGACCTGGAGAATACAAACCTTTTTCTGGAAGCATTCCGGTTCTCAAAAAAGAGGGAGACCCGGCCCTTTATATTTATATCAAACAACCTAACATTGATGATTTAGAGGAGCACATAGATCCCAATTTCCGAAAATACCTTGGATTTCCAGTTGAAGACATTCCTGAGAGAATCCATTGTCGTGAAGAAAAACAGAATGAAGCACAAGGTACACAGGGAGTTTAAATACACAAGTTACTCCCCATACTGACTGTTTTATGGTCGTCCTTAAAGACGTATGCATCACAAATTTAATTTCCCCCTGCCATGAATGCGCAGGCCATGCTATTTTTGATGATCTCCAATGACTGCTGACGGGGTAGATGGTTGAGATTAGAGAGTCGGAATATTTCTAAGTTATCCGTGAATCATCAACAAAAAACAAGAAATATCTTCTTTTTCTGTTGCAATTATATAAGAATTTCCTTATTATTTATGTTGTAGAAAATAGGAAAAAACAGATATATGAAAAAATCATTCAAAGCCCTTGAAAGGAAACAGCTTTTAAAGAGATTGGATTCCCTTGCTTCTTTGCCGACTTCATACCAGGCGCCCCCTGAAGGATGGATCCGTCCTGTACGAAAAGCCTTAGGGATGACCGCATCCCAATTAGCCAAGAGGCTAGGTGTTCAACAATCGCGGGTTTCTGAAATTGAAAAGGGGGAAATTCATCATCAACTGACCCTTAAGACCCTTATGGCTACGGCTCAAGCGTTAGGATGTCGCTTTGAGTATGCTTTTATCCCCGAAAAACCTGTTGAGCTTCTCTTAAAAGAAAGAGCACTAGCTGTTGCACGAGATAAAGTGGGGTATATCTCTCACCATATGGCACTTGAAGATCAATCCCTTTCTGAGAAAGAGCAAGAAGAGCAAATTAAGCAACTCGCCGAAGAATTACTTAAAAAGCCTCAAACATTATGGGATTCTTAAAATGAAATTTATCTATCCATATGGCGCAACACCCATAGATGGCGATGAAAGTGAAGCCTTGATTCCTAAGCATATCACTTTACAGACAGAGCTTAATGAATGGGAACAAACCAATATTTTGGAAGCTGGCAAGTGGAGTTTTGGGCAAAAGCATGCTGACATCCTCTCCATAGAATTTTTACAAAAGCTTCATACAAAAATGTTTAGTGAGACATGGAGATGGGCAGGGAAATTTCGAAAAACCCTTAAAAACATTGGCGTGCCCCCTTATGAAATTTCCCAAGAACTGTTCAAGCTATGTTCAGATGTTCAGTTTCAAATCGATCAAGCCGTCTATTCTTTTGATGAGGTTGCAGCTCGACTCCATCATAGGCTGGTCTGGATCCACCCTTTTCCTAATGGAAATGGCCGTCATGCACGTATTTATACTGATATCTTTCTTGTTTATTATCAACACCAAAGATTTACATGGGGCAGTAAAGATCTGACAACTCCAAGTAAAACAAGAAAAAAATACATAGAGGCTCTACGAGAGGCGGATAAATATAATTTTGCTCCTCTTTTAGAGTTTGTAAGAACATGAGCGGGGAAATCATGAATACGATTAAACCATCTTTTAAAAAACCTCTTTGGATTATTCGGGCAGGACTATATCTGCTTTTCCCTCCTCTTCGGATACTTGAAAGCTTGATTGGAGGGGGCTTATAAAGAGCACTTTAATAAGATGGTTATCTCTGAAAAATGGTATTTCTTTTTAGCTGCTTCCCAAGCTTCTCGCTTCTTTCTTTGAGGCATAAAAAAAATTGTTTTCCCCCACACACATATCTGATATACTTCTTACATACGTCACTCGTGAGCGCTTTCAACCACTCACGAATGACTAATCACAATAACCCTTAAACGACTAAGGAGTCATCATGACTGAGTGCAACTTACACGCGTCGCGTGATTTTTTCAAGGAAATATCCATAGAGTCCAAGCGAATAAAGCTTATGGCTAGCTCTATCCAAACCTTTATCGACCAAGCGAGAGTGCGGGGATGTAGGGTTGGAGATAATGAATTGCTAACACTTTTAGATCATATGGAGAGTTTTTTCGCCATAATCCAAGAGAGCAGCGATCGTCTTGAGAAAATTTGCGCACGTCTATAGTTTCACTAGTTCTGATCTGGATTGTGGGGTAAGGAGAGTTTTCACGGACTTTGTGGTCTGTTGAAAACTTTCCCTACTGTCTTCCCTTAAGTTAAGAGACAAGAGCAAAGCTCGTCCTCAACTGCTCCTTGTCGTCAGTCTCTCAACCTTATTCCCAAACAACTCTGCCGCTTGTCTTAAGGGTGCATCGGCTAAGTGGGCATAGCGCTGTGTTGTGGAGGCTTGTGTATGGCCTAGAAGCTTTCCAACAATGCTCAAGCTCAACCCGCTTGAGACAAGATGGGATGCATGGGTGTGGCGCAAGTCGTGAAGACGCACATTAGGGATCTCGGCTTTAGTACTGATGGTCTTCCAAGCTTTTTTAATATCCTGAAGCGGCTCTCCAGGGATTTTACCGGGGAATAAATAAGGTGAGATTGAACGCGCTTTCATGCGCTTGAGAAGGTCAATAACTTGTAGAGAAAGGGGAAGATGCTCCATCTTGCTTTGCTTTGTCGTGTGGGCTGGTTTCGTCCATACGCCGCTCTCCAAATTAAACTGTTCCCACATAGCCCCCAAAACTTCTCCCCTTCTTGAACCCGTTAAGAGAAGCAAGCGGATAGCATTGGCTACACTTTGATTGTGGTAGGTTTCCAAAACAGAAAACAACCGTTGAACTTCCTGATCATTCAGCCAACGATCTCGTTTCTGTTCTTTGTATTTGCTCACGCCCTCAACCGGGTTGGCGGAAGCCCACTTCCACTGGATGGCAAGATTAAACATTTTGCTTAACAAAGCCCGCACGCGGTTGGCCATATAGGGTGTATCTCGAAGCGCATGGTGCAAGTGCTGAATATCGTGGGTGGCGATTTCGTCAAGTTTTTTGTATCCAAGGCGTTTCAGAATAATGCTATCCAGCATTTTTTGATCTTCTTTATAACTTTTTGGTTTCTTATTTGCTTTTGCATAGACTTCCATATATTCCGCAGCCAATTTATCAAAGATTGGCTTTAGCTTTTCCTGCTGGTGGTCTTTTGACGGATCCGACCCTTTAGCCACATCTCCTAAAAGCTTTTTAGCCTCCTCTCTTGCCTGATCAGCCGTTATATTGCCATGAAGGCCAATTTTTTTACGACGCGTGCTGTTAAGTTGATTGCGGTATTGGACAAAATAAGTGCGACGCCCCGTTGGAAAGATCCTGAGACCAAAGCCCTTGAGTTCCGAATCCCAGAAGAAAAGCTCATCCTTTTCATGGGGTGTAATGCTCTCTACAAATCGCTTGGTTAGTTTTTGCCTACTGCTCATTTTTATCTCCCTTTGGCATGATTTCAGGGCAAGACCCAAAAAATTATAATCAGTGGTCCATTTTGAGGGAAGTTTACTCCGGAAGAAATTCGGAAGCAACAGAAAAGAACTCAGGGGTACTTTGAGGAACCTTTAAGAACCTCTAAAAATAAAAAAACCCTTGCAAAGGCTACCATTATGCCCCTATAAGTACCTTTAGGAACCATTGGATCTCCTAACTTTTAATCAGCGGGTCGCAGGTTCGAATCCTGCAGCGCCCACCAATGTTTTCAATGACTTAGGTGGGGTTTCTGAAGCTCCAAAAATCTCCGGGTATACTTTTGGCGGGTGTATATTGCGAGATATCTCCATAAAATTTCATATTGATCGAGATAATTTATATGACACTTATGAGCAAGCTATCCACCCAATGACTCTAAAATTTTACCGATCTTATAAAACAATCAGGCGTTTTCTGACACGTAGCTCCGCGCTTTATGAGCCATTGCAAGGCAACAGAAATGTCTTTCGTTGTTACAAGAGGAATCCTCACGATCGACACATATCTGAGTATCAAGTCAGTGAGCCAGCCCCAACAGATGCGTATTTTAAAAATATCCTCACCCATCTGTTATCTTTGGCAGCTTAAAGGCTTGATACCCTCGCAACTTTGCGGTGTTACATCGGTCAATGGGCTCGCTTAGCTCGAGATTAGGATTATCGATAATTGAAGAGTTTGAGCTGCATGTTCACACTCTTTTTCCCAGCATCTCGTCATGCTGGATGCCGGGCGCCTCGGGGTTTGCTCCGCTGGGTTTTTGTCATTAATTCTTATCTCGGTTCAAAAATTGACATGAAAACGCTTGCCCCGCCCCGCTCTCCCCCAACCCTCCGCAACCATCCGCGACCCTGCGCTTTGTTGCCAATTTTCAAATAAATTACATGATGAAATGCCCCCGATTCCTACTGTCGTAAGGGAATTAACGTGAGATAAATCAGAAACAGTATCCAACCGCCATAACATGCCTACCGGAGCTACATCTGGATCCCATGCTGCCACGAGAGCGGTAAAAGATTGTGGGGTTGAGTCGGGGATGCCTTGTTCGACAAAATAGCGAGGGGTGATCAAGATCACAGTCTTGGCTATGTACCCTTCTTCAATTTTGAAGAAACGGTCCATACTTCTGGTGATAACAAGGTGCTTACCGTTGTCTCCGCAAGCGGATAAATCAAACGCTTCATTCTTAATAAGATCTGAAAATTTCAACGTTACCGGGTCGCCGCCATCCGTCGGCATATAACGCAAGATCCCATTATAAAATTGGTTCTCCCAGTAGGTATTCATGCATTGTTTCATGAAAGGGTTCATGGTCAAATGGAGAGGATTTATAGTCGAATAATGGAGTTCCGCCCCGTGAGGCCCCTGATTTTCACGCATAACGTGATACCAGGATTTACAAATGGACGTTAAATGACGGGGATTGTTGTCCTTACTGGCTTCTTGGAGGATCGCTCCCATGACATCTTGTGGCACGTAATGTGTGATCCCTAAGGCTTCGGTCTCATCGAGGTCCATCGCAAAAAGATCAGCTGCACCTGACATAAGCAAAAAAACGGACGTTGCGATTGTTAGCGTAAATTTAAACATATGTAACACTCCTAAATGTAAAATAAATGTATCTATCTAAAATAAATTAAATGAATCATATATTATATTATTTTAGATATTGTCAAGTATTTTTGTAACGCTTACAGGGCATAACTCTTTATTGACATATGAATTTTTTATAAGTATTGTATTTTTATTTATTCGTTCATAAGGTTTTTTAAATGATATTTTCTTCATTTAAGCATTCTATTCTGGTGCTTTTTTTCTTCTTTCCTCTGCTTTTTCCCATCAGCACCACCCCTCTTTTGGCAATGGATCCTCCAACACCTAAAAAGTTACCTCAGGAACAAACGGGTATTTCTTTAGAGTTGGGGTTGGAGCGCTTTCGCCAGCAGAAATGGAAAGGCTCCATGGAAATATTTGAAAAACTCATGGTGGAAGGCAGCGCAACGGTTCCGTCGGCATTTGTGAGGTACATGAAAGAAAAAGAACTAGCGTCCGTTTCCCCCGAATTGTTAAATTGTCTGGAACGGATGCCTTTGTTTTGCAAAGAGTTCAGTCAAGGGTTTTTGGACATTTCATTAGAGTATATAAATTTTATGAATTCAACGACCCTAAAAGCGAAAAACGAGTCTCTCGCAAAACTTCAGAAACTGAGAATCATAAAGGATACAGAGAGTTTTACTCCTGGTGGCCCACCAGTAATCCTAAGAGAACTTCATGGGTATGGAGATGAACTCTTACGACAGATTTACGACGATAACCCTGCGACCCGGGGAGGCAAAAAAAACCCTTATGCAACCAGTATTGAGGCAACATATAAAAATGAAAACACAATGAAAAAAAATGGAAAAATGCGCCTAACCCTTGACCTGCACACTTGCCTTACTCAAAAAAGTAGAGAGCGTGTCTATAAGGGAGCTCCCACCTCTCTTACATTAAAAACTTTTGACGTGAATTTCAGGAAAAGGCCTTTACCCGGTTTTGTTGCTGATCTAGCCATGCAGATCTATAACCTTAAGCAGGATACCAATTTTCCTCCACGGGGTTATTGGTCCATGTTAGCTTCTGAAAATGGATTAAACACAGCCGTGCTTCATGTTGCAAAATTTTTCTTGGAAGCAAAGCGCTTCGCTCCAGTTAACTATTATCTATTTCAAGCCAAGACTATCTCAAAAAAAGATGAGACATATAATGAATTACACAAACAAATCCTGACGGACTATCAAAAAATTGCTGATCAAGGAGATAAAGAAGCACAATATAATTACGCTTTGATGTTGTATAAGGGAGAAGGCGGAGAAATAGATTTACGCCAAGCGCGTGACTATTTTAAAAAAGCTGCCGAACGAGGACATGAAGCAGCATACGGTTATTACGCTTTGATGCTGCAAGAGGGAGAAGGTGGAGTGCAAGATTTATGCCAAGCGCGTGAATATTTCAGAATATCTGCCGAGCATGGGGCTACGGCAGCACAATGTGCTTACGCTATGATGCTGTATAAGGGAAAAGGCGGAGCAAAAGATTTAAAAAATGCTCGTGAATATTATAAAGAAGCTGCCGATAAAGGAAATGCATACGCACAAAATGAGTATGCTATAATGCTGCATAAGGGAGAAGGGGGTGAAAAGAATATTGCTCAGGCCAGTAAATATTATAGAAAATCCATCAAACAAGGGTATGAAGACGCCCCATTGAATTATTCTACACTTCTTTTTGAAAAAGAAAACGTTAGTAAGAAAGATTTTGAAAAAGCAGCAAAAACTTTCAAAATGGATGCAGATAAAGGACGTCTAGGTTCACAATTTAACTATGCCCAGTGCCTTGAAAAAATGGGTGATGCTAAAAGTCTGAAACTGGCTCGTCAAAACTATAAAGAAGCTGCCGATAAAGGATTTAAAGAAGCACAACTTCATTACGCTTTGATGCTGCAAGAGGGAGAAGGTGGAGAGCAAGATTTACTCAACGCTCGTGAATATTTCAGCAGATCTGCCGAGCAAGGACTTAAAGAAGCACAATATATTTACGCTATGATGCTGCAGAAGGGAGAAGGTGGAGAGCAAGATTTACTCAACGCTCGTGAATATTTTAGAAAATCTGCCGATCAAGGACTTATAGCTGCACAATTTTATTACGCTATAATGCTGGGCCAGGGAGATGTCGGAGAAAAAGATTTACCCAAATCGCGTGAATATTTCAGAAAATCTGCCGAGCAAGGACTTAAAGAAGCACAATATAATTACGCTATGATGCTGCATAAGGGAGAAGGTGGAGAGCAAGATTTACTCAACGCTCTTGAATATTTCAGAAAATCTGCCGAGCAAGGACTTAAAGAAGCACAATATAATTACGCTATGATGCTGCAGAAGGGAGAAGGTGGAGAGCAAAATTCAAATGAAGCTCTTGACTATTTTTTAAAATCTCTGAATCAGGGATTCGTCCACGCAATTATTTTAAGGGATAGTATGCTAAAGGTTCAAAATGCTCAGCAGGAAGAGCTTGAACTTGAAAAGGATACGATTAGCCTCACTCTTCCTCCTCTAGAGCAAAATAAAGATTCATCAGATGAAGACGAAGAGGATTCATCGAATGACGATCAAGTAGAGGATCCCTCCCAAAAACCACAGAAACTGGGCAAAGAAATTGCTCAACTTACTGAACAAAATGCGCAAAGGTGGAAGGGAGATCGAGAAAAAAAACGAAAGGCTTTTGAGAATTGTGCAGAGCAAGTGTTTGAAACAACTCAAAAGAGTTATGATGCCATCTTTATGAAGAGGAACCTCAGTATAAAGCTGCAAAAGCAAACTGAGAAATCTCATGTAAAGAACGAAACTCTGGAGCTGGTAAACTCAATTTTTGGCGTAAAGGGCGCACAAAAAATTCGAGCCTTTACCAATACGCAAGCTCAACAGGCCTTTGGGGATATTGGTTGTATGGTAATGAATAAAGAGGGGGAAAATTCTACTTTGCTTTCCTTTAATCTAGGGGAAGACACAATGAAACTGAAATATCATAACCCTCATGGCCATGGAGATGATAAGCTTTATAATGCTCTAAGGCCCCATTTTAAAAGGTATCTCTCATCCATCGATAAAACTCCAGAAGATTTAAGTATTGGGTAAGCTGCACGACACCTCAGGTAATGGCTGTTGTAAGGCCTGCAGTAACAACCCATATTCCTCAGATGATTGCCTTGTCCCACCAAAAACGTCTTTCTTATGAACGGGTTCAGCCACGTTTCTGGAGACATGCAGAAGGCGCAGAAGAAGCCCAAACCAAGTGGTTTGAGTTCCTAATGGCAAGAGGTATCGGTATTTTTCTGGTTGCAGAAGTTCACACCAAAATCGTTGGCTTTGTTCGAGGGCAGCTCGAAAATGCGCCAGAAGTTTACGATCCCGGAGGAGTTACCCTCATGATTGATGACTTTTGTGTTCAAGCTGCGGATCTGTGGCTCACGGTTGGCAAACAACTATTACAAGAACTTAAAGCCCAAGCTAAACAAAAAGGAGCCTCACAAGTTGTTGTCGTCTCTGGACATCATGATGAGCCAAAGCGGCAATTTTTGGCAAGCCAAGGGCTAGGAATTGCATCTGAATGGTTTCTGGGAGGGGTCGAATGATTACCAGCCTGAACCACGTTACACTCGCTGTTAAAGATATAGAAACCTCATTCCGATTTTACAAAGATATTCTTGGATTTACTCCCCTTTGTAAATGGGAAGGGAGCGCCTATTTCCTTGTTGGGGGTCTACATGATCCGAATTCCTTATGGTTTTGTTTGGATCGAGATATCAATCGACAAACAAGTTTGTGCAGTACCCATTATGCTTTCTCTGTTTCTTCTGAGGAGTTTAAAGCAATGTCTGAACGGATTCTAAGATCAGGAGCCATCATATTTAAAGAAAATGCTTCGCCAGGAGACTCTCTCTATTTTCTAGATCCTGATGGCCACAAGTTGGAGATTCATACGGGAGATTGGAAAGCACGCATACAAATCAAGAAAAAGAATACTGGAAATTGGACAAATGTGGAGTGGTTTGTATGAATACAACGGCCTTGAGAGAGTTAAATCTTAAACACGTAGCAGTATTCTCTATATTCCTTGCCCCCAATACTGATTGTGATTTCGCCAACAGTTTTTCCTCCTTCACTTTCATAGAAATGTCTCGTACGGGTATTTTCGGCTAACCCCCAGGTTACGAAGTGAGAATAGCCCTGATTCTTAAATCAGCGCCTGCATTCCTGATACAGTTTATAACCCAGCCCCTTTCTTTGGTGTTCTTTCAGTCAGCGCATGGCCAAGCCACGTCTTACCAGACCCTGAATTTCCAATAATGAGGATGCGATTAAATTGGGTCATGATGGGCTTTTCTATAGAATGGTTCATAATGAGGCTTTGCAAAGCATGGCCCAATCAATTACAAATGTTAAGGGAAAAGGGATGAAGGGGAGACCCGGTCCTGTGACACAAGACAATATTATTTCTTACTTACGAGCAAAGTATAATCCCAATGCTATTCTCCTCCATGGATCTCGGGCTCGCGGAGATGCTGTTGAAAACAGCGATTATGACCTCGTTCTCATAACAGAGGATCTCATCCATGAGAGTAAGAAACGCATCAAAGCGTGGGGTAAAGGTGATTGGGATGATGTCAAACAGAGGAAGGCAATAAAATTTATAAGGCCCTCGAGGTATGCATCAACAGGGACTTGAGCCCTCGGTCCGATGAAGTCCAGGCGATCATCCACAAGCATTACCAAATGATTGAGCGTTTTTATGATGTTTCGAAGGATGTTTATATGGGTTTAGCCCAGCTCTATTGCGAACATCCTGATTTTAAGAAATATTATGAGGCCCATCATCCCAAAATGGCTGAGGTTGAACATTTTCTGAGTCCCGGATATTAAGCTCCTCAAACGTGACCCCCGCATTCGCGCGGGTCATGAAGGAGACCTAAGTTCCGGGATGACGACGGTGGATGGGATCGCACCTTTCAGCTGGCGGAGCGCTCTCCCTTAACTCCTCTTCTTCTTATAAGCCCCCTTCATCAAAGAAAGAAGATTTAAACGTCTTAAAACGGTGTAGACACTTCCTATAGCAAAGTGAATGCCCCAGGTGCTTATAATATGGTGCCTGATCTCATTGCCTGTGACTTTTCCGTTAAACCGAGCCGCCTTTAACTTGAGGATTTCTCCCTCTAAGGCAGCTTCTTGATCTGGTGAAAGTTTCTTCTTGCGGCCTCTATTAAAGCTCTTGGTTTGTAGATAGGGCATACCGCCTTTTACATACCAGTTCACCCATTCCTTGATGCTGTGATCCGTATCGCCAATAAAGCCACTGACATCAGAAAGTGAATAACCTTGCTGAAGGTGATGCATGGCTAAAAGCCTAATTTTTACCGGCCCCCTTCGCTCATTTTTATAATGATCATAAAAGTTTTCATTCTTAAACCCTCTGGGGAGTGTTAATTTTTCTATCATATGTTCCTCCTGTGATAGCAATTATTTAGCGTAAAATTTTCATATTGTTAATACATTTGTTTCAACTTTTATGCAAGTATGAAAAATGTGTTTCATGTTAAATTTTTTAGGAGGGTGGAGGCTTCCAATGAGCTTAGACGTAACTCATTAATATTTATAACTTTTTAAACTCATAGATACTTCCTTTTCCGTTCGTCCGGTGCGTAGGCGCGCGAGCTCGCAGCCGAAGATATTAGGATTGTCAGAAAACTGTCTCCTTTGACTTCGCACTCAGCTTTTTAAGCGGAGAGTTAGGCTCAGGCTGAACGGAAAGGGAGTGCTTTTAGGATTTTCATGACGCTTGGAATAAGATAGGTGTTCTTTCTTAAGTTTATTTCCCACTTTTCCATCTCTTCTAGGGTGGTAGATTGCAGGGATGAGGGGTCGGTCAGTGAGGAAGGGCAAAAGCTCATCAAAACACAAACACAAAAAACCGATGCCAACTTACGTCAACATCGGTTTTTTACTTTAAATATAAGCGCTTTATTAAGCAGCTTTTTTACGGCGGCTAAGTCCAAGGCCAATGCTGATGGCAATGTTTTGACGTTTAATGGCGTAGTTAGGAGCAACCATAGGATAGCTTGCTGGCAAACCCCAACGCTCACGGTATTGATCGGGAGTCATATTGTAGGAGGTCTTTAAGTGACGCTTAAGCATTTTCATGCGTTTTCCATCTTCAAGACAGACGATATAGTCTGGTTGAATCGAATCTTCAATCGGTACAGCGGGTTCAGAACGAGAAGCAAGGACGAACGAGTTATTCGAATTAAGACTGCACAAGCTCCGTTGGACGAGCTGGATGAAGTTGGGAAGGTCCGATACTTCCATGGAATGGTTTGAAACATAAGCAGCAACGATGTCTGAAACCATTGCCATAATGTCGAGTGAATCATTTGAGTCGGTCATTTTGTATATTTCCTTATAAAGTGGTAGAGATGATTATGTACTAGATTTAAGAAAAAAAAGCAATAGTGTTTTTAATAAAATATGAAAATATTTTGGGGATAAGCAAAGCTTGAGGAAACACTTATGATTTAGGGGCTATGCTTTACAAGAATGCTATACTTGAGCTAAGTTTTATTCTATATTTTCCTTTAGGAATGCAAAAATAGAATGCTTGAAACTGTTATTCTCGTCGATGAAAGAGACTGTCCTCTCGGTTCTCAAAAAAAATTGGCGGCTCATCTAATCCCTCAGCGCCATCGCGCCTTTTCGATTCTGGTCTTTAACCACGCGGGGGAAACCCTGATTCAGCGGCGCGCCATGGAAAAGTACCACTCCCCCGGGCTTTGGGCCAATAGTTGTTGTGGCCATCCTCGCCCAGGAGAAGATATTAAGGATGCGGCAAGCCGCAGACTTAGGGAAGAGCTGGGTTTTTTCTGTCCGCTTTCACCCGTTACGACGGTGTGTTATACGTTGAAACTTGAAAAAAACCTATGGGAGCTGGAGTACACCCATGTTTTTAAGGGAACTTTTGAAGAGGAAATTAGTTTTAACGTGGACGAAGTTTCTGAGGTGCAATGGATTTCCCCTACTGTTCTTCGTGAGGATGTGCTGGTTCACCCGGAAAGATATGCCCGTTGGTTTCGACTGTATGTTTTAAAATATTTTGAGTCTGTATTTGGTGAAAAGGCTCTAACCCCATGAAACTTTCCATCCACCCAGATGATCGCATTGGCGCTGAATCCCATGAGCCTGAAAAGAAGAAAAAAACGAAGCGAAAGCCACCATCTCCTCCTCGACCTCCACGCCATAGAAAGAGTATTTCTCTTTGGATGTTAAAATGGTGTTTCATTCTTTTTATCTGGATTTCCTTTGTAGGCGGATGTGGGGTCTTTTGGTATAGTTACGATTTGCCTGATATTACAAAACTCCAGAAGACGGAAAGGCGACCGAGTCTTACAATCTTAGCAAAAGATGGAACAAAATTAGCGACCTATGGGGACCTCCATAGCCAAATGCTGGATATCAAAACGCTTCCGCCCCACATTCCCCAGGCCTTTTTGGCGATTGAAGATCATCGTTTCTATTCCCATTTCGGAGTGGATCTTATCGGCCTTGTTCGGGCGATTTGGATTAACTATCGGGCAGGTCATGTAGTGCAGGGAGGCAGTACGATCACCCAGCAGCTGGCCAAAAATTTCCTTCAGTCTCAAGGGCTTTATGGCATTAATGACCGCTCCCTTCGGCGCAAAATTCAAGAAGCACTTTTAGCTGTTTGGTTAGAGTATAAATTTACTAAAGATCAGATTTTTACCATATACTTAAACCGTGTTTATTTAGGCTCGGGTACTTTCGGACTTGGGGCTGCTGCTCAACATTATTTTGGAAAGCACCCTAAAAACCTTACGCTTTATGAAGCAGCCGTCATTGCAGGACTTTTGAAGGCTCCCTCAAAGTATTCGCCCTCTAACAATCCTGATCTTGCGGATCAAAGAGCCGCCCAAGTTTTGGGAAACATGGCAAAAGAAGGCTTTATCAGTGAAGACCTCAGGCAAGCATCCTTAGCGCTCGCATCTTCAACAGCGAGTCATTTCCGAGGGTCGGCAATTCGATACTTTACGGATTGGGTCGTGGATATTGTACCGAGCTATGTTAAGGCGGCAGATCAGGATCTCATAATCACCACGACCCTTGATCCAACCCTCCAATCCCTTGCGGAGTCAAAACTTCAAGAGGTGCTAGAAGAACAAGGAAAAGCCTCGAACATGAGCCAAATGTCGCTCGTTTCTATGACCCATGAAGGAGCCATTCGCGCCCTTGTCGGTGGGGCAGACTACAAGAAAAGCCAGTTTAGCCGGGTTACTCAAGCCCTCCGCCAACCGGGATCTGCTTTTAAGATGATCCTTTATTTAGCCGCCCTTGAAGCGGGTATGAGTCCCATGGACTGGGTGAGTGATTTACCGATACGCATTGGATCTTGGACCCCCAAAAATTATAAATATCAATCCCGTGGGCAAATTACACTTCAAGATGCCATGGCTTATTCAGTCAATTCCGTTAGCGTGCGCCTGGCTCAAAGATTGGGACTTCATCGAATCCATGAAACGGCCCGAAGGTTAGGCATGAACGCCGCTCTTCCTAACAACTTAACGATTGTACTGGGAACAGGGGAAACAACAGCTCTTGAATTAACATCCGTTTATGCGGTGATAGCTAGAGGAGGCTTAAGCGTAAAACCCTATGCCATCCTGAAAGTGACTGATAGAGAAGGGAGCCCGTTGTATACTTATAAAGCCCCACCCCCTCAACGTCTCGTGGACGCTAAGGTTGCGGCCTCCCTCACGCAAATGATGCATGCTGTTGTATCTTATGGAACGGGGAAAAAAGCGGCCATTGATCGATTTTGTGCAGGAAAGACAGGAACAACTCAGCTTTACAAAGACTTATGGTTTATTGGTTTTACGCCTGAACTCGTAACGGGGGTATGGGCTGGAAATGATGACAATACGTCGTTAGATCCCAAGGCAGGGAGCCCATCCGTCAAACTTTGGCGACTTTTTATGGCTGAAACACCTCGCAGCGTCCCGTCTTTCTATTCGGTAGAACCGAGGGAAACAGTGTCCTCAATGCCTCCGGCAGAGAGAGAAGCGGTGGAACCTTCAGGCGGTCTTCTCGACCAATTGATTGACGAGTTGTTTGGGGGATGAGAGTTCTCCCGTCATAAAGTGCTTGCGGCAAAGGGCGATATAGCGGTCATTCCCACCAATTTCAATTTGCTGACCCTCCCGCAGAATTTTGCCGGACTCATCAATGCGGGGGTTCATGGTGGCTTTGCGTCCACAATGACAAATGGTTTTTATTTCAGATAATTCATCGGCCCAAGCCAATAAATATTTACTCCCTTCAAAAGGCTCCCCCATAAAATCGGACCTGAGTCCATATGCAAGGACCGGAATTTTGAGCTCGTCCACGATCCGTGTCAACTGCAAAACTTGAGGTTTCGTGAGGAATTGCGCTTCATCTATCAGCATGCAACTGACAAGGATTGTTTCGGTAACTTCACGTGCATAATCAAAAAAATCGAATGTGGATTCAAAGGCATGAGCCTCTGCCACAAGACCAATACGTGAAGCAATGATTCCCTGTTCATGGCGTGTATCTATGGAGGGAAGAAAGAGCAATGTTTCCATGCCCCGTTCTTGGTAATTGTAATTGGATTGCAGGAGAGTCGTGGTTTTTCCTGCATTCATTGCAGAATAATAAAAGTGAAGTTTTGCCATAGGTGTGCCCTTTTGAATAGCAGATAATGCTTATTTCTTTATAACTCTATGATAGGGTTGGCAAGAAGTAATTTAAGCTTTTTCCGCACCCGGCTCAGGTTTTCCGATCCATGCTTGGGCGTAAGTCCATACCCTTTCATAGGTACGGCAGAGAGCAGCATTGCCCAACACATTACAGCTGGTGACCAAGGGATCCAGAATCACATTAAGGGCTAAAATAAGGGCAATCATTTCCCCATTAAAGTTAAGGTATGTTTCATAGATGGGCAACATCACAAAGATAGCTCCTCCTTGAAAACCAGCGGTTGCAAAGCGGGCTAAGGTAAAGACAATACTAAAATGCACCCATGTCATCAGATCTGGAGAAGAAACAAAAAAATTCTTATAAATTAAAAAGCATAAGAACGTGTTCGTGATGCAGTCACCAATTTGCTGAATATTGGTTGTTGCAGGAATAAGGGCTTTTGCTAAGTCAGGATTTCGAAGAGTTTTGGCCGTTCCCTCAATTGTCCAAGGCATGGTTGAGAGGCTACATCCTGAGGTGAAAGCGATGAATCCCACAGGGAGAAGATTTTTCATGTTAACGAATGCGCTCCTGATCGATCCTCCCGTACCTAATATAAAGAGAAGCACAAGATAGACGATCAAAAATAAGGCGAGCCAAAGGACGATAATGCCATAGTAACTCACAACGTGAAAAAGGAGTTCCGTTTGATGCATTTGGGCGACAAATCCCAAAATATATAGGGGAATAAGGCGAGCGAACCAACGGGCCAATACCCACTCCATTACCCCTTTCCCCCGATTAATAAAGTTTTTTAGAGGAGTGCTTAGGTCGAATGCCCCGCTGCCTCCTAAGACGAGTCCCAACATAGCGCCCTTATCCGCACCCCACCACGAAGGACGGATGAAAGGCAAGCGCCAGAAAGCTTTAAAATCACTTTCTATGGTCATGGATTGGAAGGGGGGTAAAAAATCAGCAACGCTATGGGCGCTCAGGTAAGCGTACCACACGCTGCTAAAGTTTGAAGTACCTTCTAAAACAAGCAAAATCAAGACAAAAAGAGGGGCTCGACGCTCAAAAGACTGAACCGTATGGGCAATAAAAAAACAAACTGCGAAGGGCATACTCCAGAGAAGAACGTCTTTAATAAATAAACTAATTGTATAAAATAGCTGGTGAACTGTTAATGGTAAATAAGCGGCAAGAAATGTATACAAAGTCAGAACGAGGAGAACTTGGATGCTTCTTTGTTGTAAAAGTTTAAATATTTTTGAATATACCATGCGCCCCCATAGTTCAAAAAAACTATTATAGCATGCATGGTGCTCCACGATGGTCTTGATGTCAATATTGTTTCTTGGTTACTTTTAGCGCCTGTGGGGCGGTTGAAGGTCACCCCCCGTCGTCATCCCTGAATTTAGAAATTCTTATCCGAATCCCGGATTAAATCCGGGTGAGACAATAGGATTTCTTAACATCCGGGAAGATGGTATGGACTTCGTCCATAGGATTAGATCCCGGCTCAAGGCCGGGATGACAGATGAGAGTGTGGAGACCCAACAACAACCACTGTCCGCATGGAACAACTGCTTGATTATTGAAACAAAAAATCTTGACATTGTCATCCCGGCCTTGAGCCGGGATCTAAAAAATATTCTGACTCAGTCCAAACCATCATATGGACTATGTCCATATATGACGACTAAGTGGTTGCCACACGACTCCTAATCGTCCCGTGAAACCGGCTCAATGCCCACAACAGCTTCATCTCCCCCAAAATCAGAGGTGTCTTCGAGCAAATCATCGCTTTCGCTAAGGGGCGTTAAGTCTTCTTCGAGATCAAGCTCTAAAACTACCTCCAACTCTTCCACAACCGGCTGTGCCTTGGACTCAGATAAAGGGGGACGCCCTCTCCGCTTTTTAATCAATGTATCAGGATCAAATATGATCTCACATTTTGGACACGTGATCGGTTGACGATGCATATCATAAAAACGTGTGCTGCAACTTTGGCAAATTCTTTTGGTGCCCCATTCAGGTTTGGACATGACGGTAGAGTTCCTTCTCTTGTTAAATGCAACTTCGCTTTGTCATGACTTTAAGATTCTGTCAATATGTTGATGCTATTTTTGTCGATTTTTTTTTCAAACTTGGGTAGTGTCAGGATGATTTTATATAATTAAGAAAAGTTCTCACAGGCGTCATTGCGAACCCATCCTCGCGAAAGTGGGGAACGGAGTGAAGCAATCCAGAGCCACACATTACTGGATGGCTTTGCTCTGCTCGTAACGACAACTGGAAGATGAAGAAAGGCAAATATTTCAATGGACAAGACATCATTCATAATCATTACGGTAGATGGGCCTGCAGGAGCAGGGAAAGGCACATTAGCCGCGCGCCTTGCTCAAATTTATTCCTTAGATTTTCTGGATACGGGCCTCTTATATCGTGCCGTTGCTTTAAAGATGTTAGAAAGCGGAGAAGATTTTAATGATAAGGAGGCAGCGTTAAGGGCTGTGCTCCTTTTAAACAGCGATGATTTAATAAATCCAAGTTTAAGGAATGAAGCCATAGGGAGTGGTGCCTCCATCATTGCCGTTTTTCCCGAAGTTAGATCTGCTCTTCTCGCGTTTCAAAGGAATTTTGCAAGCAATCCTTCTCCCGGCAAGCAGGGGGTCATTTTAGATGGTCGGGACATTGGTCTTGTTATCTTGCCCGAAGCACCCTGTAAGATTTTTGTCACAGCTTCTCCTGAAGTGAGAGCTGAACGGCGACTCAAAGAGTTGCATCAAAAAAAGATTTATAGTACATTCGAATTGATTCTTGAGGATATGGAAGAACGGGATACGCGGGATCGGATGAGAAAAATTTCTCCTTTACGTCCCGCTAAAGACGCGTTTATTCTTGATACCACAGGGCTTAACTTGCAAGATGTTGTTGAAAAGGCATCTTTTTTTGTGGATTCCATCTATCCTCAGGCTCATAAGAATCAATAGAAAATCGGCATTTCTATTCTCTTCAACACTTTAACCCCATCATTCTTTATGGGCCGAGCATAGAGAATATGTTTTAAGGAAAATTTATTAATGACACAACAGACCTCTTTATCTGGAGGAGTTTCTTCTCTGGAGCCAGAAAATTTTCAAGCCCTATTGGAAGAATCATTTGGGCAAGCCGAAAGTCTGGAAGGCCGCGTTATCAAAGGAAAAATCATTGCAATTGAAAATGATGTGGCAATTATTGATGTAGGCTTAAAGTCCGAAGGCCGCATCCCCATAAAAGAATTTACCGCCTCTGGTATGGAAGCTTCTTTGATTATAGGGGATACAATTGATGTTTTCTTAGAACGTCTTGAAGACAAGAATGGGGAAACCGTTCTCTCTTACGAAAAAGCGCGCAGGGAAGCAGCTTGGAAACAGCTGGAAGTCCTCCACGAAAAAAATGAGCATGTTGATGGCGTGATCTTTGGCCGCGTAAAAGGTGGATTCACGGTTGATATTATGGGGGCAATTGCCTTTTTGCCCGGAAGCCAAGTCGATATTCGCCCCGTACGAGATGTGTCTCCTTTAATTGGCATTTCTCAACCCTTCCAGATTTTGAAAATGGATCGCAGCCGCGGAAACATCGTTGTTTCAAGAAGAGCTGTTCTTGAAGAATCCCGTGCAGAAGCACGGACTGAACTTGTTTCACGTCTTGAAGAAGGACAAATCCTTGAGGGAATCGTTAAAAATATTACTGACTATGGCGCCTTTATTGATTTAGGAGGAGTTGATGGCCTTCTTCACGTGACGGATATTGCATGGCATCGTGTCAATCATCCTTCGGAGGTCCTCACAGTTGGGCAACCGATAAAGGTCCAAATCATTCGTTTTAATCCTGAAAATCAACGTATTTCCTTAGGCATGAAACAACTTGAAAACGACCCTTGGGCAGGCGCTGAGGCAAAATATCCCGTAGGTATGAAACTTACAGGACGCGTCACTAATATTGCGGAGTATGGTGCATTTGTTGAGCTTGAATCAGGAATTGAAGGACTTGTCCATGTGACCGAGATGAGCTGGACAAAGAAAAATATGCCTCCAGGAAAAATTGTTTCTACAAGTCAGGAAGTTGAAGTCATGATTCTTGATATTGACGCGTCAAAACGTCGTATTAGTCTTGGCATGAAGCAATGTATTCCTAACCCTTGGGCTGAACTTCAAGAAAGATACACAATTGGTTCAGAAATTGAGGGTGAGATCAAAAATATTACCGAATTCGGTCTTTTGGTCGAACTTTCGGATGATATTGATGGGACAGTCCATATGTCAGATCTTTCTTGGGATCAATCTGGTGAGGAAGCCATTCAAAGCTATAAAAAGGGAATGAAAGTTCGCGCAAAAATTTTGGATATTGATCCTAAAAAAGAACGGGTCAGCCTTGGGATTAAACAACTCACGGGTGATCCTTTTGACGAAAGCATTTCTGGATTTAAGAAAGGCTCTGTTGTCACTTGCGAAGTCACATCTGTCCTTGAGACAGGCATTGAAGTCAGTTTAGCTGGAGGCCTTACGGGCTTTATCCGAAAAAATGAACTTTCTCGAGACAGGGCAGAACAACGTCCTTCTCGTTTTGCAGTAAAGGAAAAGGTTGATGCAAAAATCACCCAAATTGATAGACCCAATCGGAAAATAACCCTTTCTATCAAAGCACGCGAGACAGAAGAAGAACGCCAAGCTATGACAGAATACGGCTCTACGGACAGTGGCGCGAGCTTGGGTGATATTTTGGGAGCAGCTCTTCAGCAAGTCAAAGAGAAGAAAAATGTTTCTGAACCTTCATCAGAAGCAGCAGCTAAAAAGCCTGCAAAAGAAAAGGCAGCTCCTAAAAAGAAAGAAGAAACTAAGAAGGTAGAAGCTAAAAAAGCCGAAACTGAAAATGACGAAAAGCCTAAAAAAGAAAAAGTGAAGAAAGCTGAAGCTACGGAAGAGTAGCGCGTTCAGTGATCAGTAATTAGTGGTCGGTAATCAGATAGTTCTTGAAACTAGAGCGCCTAAGCTCTGTCTCAATGGTATATCTGGCAACTGACCACTAACGACTAGAAGTCTCTCCCCAAATCATCTATGCTTGATCCATGAAAGAAGTATGCTCCCAGTCCTTGTTAGAGAAACGTTGGCTTTTGCGAGCCTATGAGGAAACGCAAGTTCTTACTTTCATCCAAAAACTTGAGCTCTCTCCCACACTTGCGCGGCTTTTGGCCATGCGGAAAGTGGATCTGGACTCAGCCCCTCTTTTTCTAGAACCCTCCCTACGAAGCCATCTACCGGACCCCCTTCTTTTAAAGGATATGGACAAGGCCGTTGATCGTCTTTTAAAGGCGATTACAATGCAGGAAAAAATTTTGATATGGGGAGATTATGATGTGGATGGCGCCACCTCTAGCGCCCTTCTATGTCGGTTTTTCCGGGCCTTAAACTTACCCGTCTCCATTTATATCCCTGATCGGATTAAGGAAGGCTATGGTCCCAATATCCGGGGAATCGAAAAATTTAAAGCCCAAGGTTACACGGTCATGATCGCTGTCGATTGTGGAACGACCTCTTTTGACGCTTTAGAGACCGCCGTTGGTATGGATGTCATCGTTTTGGATCATCATAGTGCGGAGGCAAAACTTCCCGCGGCCCACGCTATTGTGAATCCTAACCGCCTGGATGAGAGGGAGGAGGCTACAAAACTTTTTGGTCATTTAGCAGCCGTTGGGATTTCTTTTTTGTGCGTAGTAGCTCTGAACCGAGCCTTGAGACAAGCGGGTTTTTATAATGCCATTAAAGAGCCTAAACTTCTCGAGCTTCTGGATTTGGTGGCCCTCGGCACCGTCTGTGATGTGATGCCCCTAACGGGATTGAATCGCACGTTTGTTGCCCAAGGTCTTAAGGTGATGGCAGGGCGGAAAAACATTGGTTTGAGAGCGCTTGCGGATAGGGCAGGGGCGGATGAAGCCCCCACCCCTTACCATTTGGGATTTATCCTTGGTCCCCGTATTAATGCCGGAGGGCGTGTAGGAGAATCGTTTTTGGGCGCGCGGCTTCTCTCAACGGACAATGAGCAAGAAGCTTTTGAAATAGCTCAAAAGCTTGAACATTATAACCAAGAGCGCCGTCTTTTAGAGGCAGAAGTACAAGATCAAGCCTTTCTCCAAGTCGATCCAGAGGCCGCAGCGATCATTGTTGATCACGAGGATTGGCACGAAGGGGTTATAGGGATTGTTGCAGGACGTCTTAAAGAAAAATTTCATAAACCCACAGCTGTTATTGCATGGAATAAGGAAGGCATTGGAAAAGCCTCTGCGCGCTCTATCCCTGGCTTTGATTTCGGCAGGATTATTCATAAGGCTCACCATTTAGGGCTTATTTTAGGGGGTGGGGGCCATGGAATGGCTGCAGGCTTTTCCTTGACCAAGGACCATCTGCCCCTCTTAAAAAATTATCTAACAGAGGAGCTTGAACGCCTGAATAAGGAAGTGGATTTAAAGCCAGTTTTGCTTTGTGACGGCTATCTTGACCTGCGGTCCATTACTATGGAGCTGATGGAGGAAATAAAGGTTCTCTCCCCCTTTGGCATGGGCAATCCCAGCCCGAAATTTATTTTTACGGATGTCATGGTTCAATCCTATCAGTTGATAAAAGATCAACACCTTCGCTGCCGTTTCTCCCAAGGGGATGGCGTCTTCATAGAGGGGATGGGATTTCGCCTTAAGGATACCTTTCTTGGAAAAATCTTAATGGATGGAAGCCGGCGGCCGCTTGATCTGATTGCTTCTCCAAAGGTTGATACTTGGGGAGGCAAAACAAAAATAACGTTAATGATAGAAGATGCGACTTTTGGCTCAGTTCCACTGCGAGAGGTTGGATAGCAATAAACAAAAAGTAAAATCGCAATAGTTTGTTTCCAAATAAACTTTATTATTTAAATAAATAAATGAAATGATTAATGAAAAATGAAAAATAAAAGTATACTCTTAATGGTTGTGGGAGGCATTTTTGCAGCAAATGTTGCCCTCGCCATGGAAGAAGAGAAACCTTCAATAAAAATCACACCTCGCCAGCGAGTTCTAAGTGAGCCAAAGGCACTAGAAAAATTATCCAGCCCTTTATCTCTAACAGACTGCGAAAAAAGGGGAGAAAGTTTTGAACATATGATCCCTAGAGATGAAAGAAAAACTTCAAACTCATCTCTTAACAGTCAATCATCTTCGCCCCGTGAGGAACAAAGGGGAGTCCCAGCGGAAGGAAGGTCTCCACGACAAAACAAAACCCTCTCTGAATTCCAGAAAAGAAAGGGCTTAACGGGCTCGTTAGGACAAGACGTACCTTTGACTAAGGCGGGATCAAACGAGCACACCACGGAAATGAAATCTCCGAGAAATAAATCCCCCGAGTCTCGTCGGAAGAAATCTATAGGTTTATCTCAAGAGAAGATAAAGTCGGAGAATCAACAAACCTTGCTGGAGACGCAAAGTGAATCTACAGAGGAGATAAAATCCCCACGATCTAACCGAAACGCATCTGTGCCAATGCCAAGAAAAAGATCAACAGGGGCTAACTTGCCGCGGGGGAGATCAAAAGAGCACGTGACGGAAATAAAATCTCCACGACCTACATCCCCATTGCGCTTCAAAACAGGCCTAAACGGCTTTTTGGGCCAGGAACAAGCTTCATTTGATGAACTAGAAATATCTCGTCCTGCGGAGGGATTTGCAGGCATCTCTCAAGAGAAGATAAATTTTGAGAATCAGCCAACCGTGCTGGAGACACCAAAAGAATCAACCATGGAAGAGCCATCTCCGCAACTTAACCAAGCCTCATCTGACAAGCTAAAGAACTCTACAGAGCATCATCAAGAGGAACTTTCCGGCTCATCTCAAGAGAAGATAAAGTCTGGTAATCGACGCATCTCAGAGGAGAAGACGCCCGTAACAGGACGGCAGGCTCTACGACGGCCGGGAGCATTTCCAGCGGAACATTCCTTAAAATCTCCGTTTTCTCAAGCAAGCTTAATCGGAGGAGAGGCCGAGATAATTCAAGCAGACGTAATAATTTGGTATCATTCTACAGAAATAAATAATTATTATTTTAAATATTTCCTATGTAATTTTCAAACGGAACCTTTCAACATGAGTATTTCCGTCAATCCGCTTAAAACCTTTGTTTATAACTCCTCTCTTAGGAAAAATGCTGAAGCGTACGAGCAATCTAAAATGTCCCTATCTGTATATATTAAAAGATGTATAGAATATGATGATTTATTTTGTAGTAACGAGCATACTGAATATAAGTGGGTCGTGACCACCAAGTTTACGGCAGTGCCTTGGCTGAAGAGTTATTCCTTAAAAGAATTCTCGCCTTCTTATGAAGAGGGTATGACTCGATATCATCACGAAATTCCCATTGAACTTAATAGCCCATTACTTAGCCAAATTAAACAGAAAGTAGAGCCTCAAGTTAGAGCGGAGAACCCGGAAACACCACGGAAAGATCTGTACAACACCACAGATGATCTTCTCCTCTCACCATCAAGTCCTATAAAGAGCTTCACTGAACAGGAGAACTCTGAAACTCTTGCAAAATGATAAGTGGCTGGCTCTTATCATGGCGAGCGAGAAGGCCGAGCAACAAGACAATTCCTATGTCACTGATGCTCTTCGCGCTGCTATTCATCTGTTTGTTTTGACTTATTATTTTTTCTGTAGAATGTTGGGAGAAATCGCAAAGGTCTTCTGAAACTCAGTCATTTTTTCGGCCGATAGGGGGCGGCTTAAATGAAAACCTTGAATCTCGTCACAGTCTTGTTTTTGTAACTGGAAGAGTTGCTCTTTTGTTTCGACCCCTTCAGCAATAACCGTCATGTTTAAAGAGTGGCCCAAAGAGACGATTGCTTTAACGATAGAAAGATCGCCTGCTTTTGTCTCTATTTCTTTAATAAAAGACTGATCAATTTTAAGACAATTAACAGGAAACTGGCGTAAATAATTTAAGCTTGAATATCCTGTGCCAAAATCATCAATAGATGTCTTGATGCCAAGTGTCTTGAATTGTAAAAGGAGCTCCATAAATTCCCTTGGATTTGACATGGCGAGGCTTTCTGTTAATTCTAATTCTAAATATTGAGGTTCTAACCCAGTTTCATCTAAAATTCCGTTTATGATTTGAAAAAGGTTTTTTTCTTTACACTGGCGAGAGGATAAATTAACAGAAACACAAAGGGGAGATAATCCTGCAGTTTGCCAAGCTTTATTCTGCTTGCAAGCCGTTTCAAGAACCCACTCCCCCAGGGGAATAATAAGACCTGTTTCCTCAGCTATAGAGATAAAATCCCCTGGGAGGATAACGCCGTATTTTGGATTTTTCCATCTCACCAAAGCTTCAAAACCGACCAATGTATTGTTTTTAATATTTAATTTTGGTTGGTATTCTAAGAAAAACTCCTTTCTAACTAATGCATGTCGTAATTCATTTTCCATTTCCATACGTTTGCTTGTGTGGGTTTGCATGTCTATTGTATAAAATCTAAAAGTATTTCTTCCTGCAGCTTTTGCTTGATACATGGCATTATCGGCAGTTTTGAGAAGTATTTCTGTATCCACTCCATTATCTGGATAAACACTAAATCCTAAACTACAAGTAATATTTACCTCCTGCCCGTCAATATTATAGGGCTGGGCTATCTCCTTTAAAGCTCTATCTAAAAATTGTGGTATAGAATCAATGTTTTCTAAGTCAGGTAGGATAAGAACAAATTCATCTCCCCCAAGTCGGGCTAGGGTGTCAGTAGAGCGCAAAAGAAGGGTGAAACGAGCTGCAACCATTTGGAGGAGGCTATCCCCTACACCATGGCCCAAAGCATCATTAACAATTTTGAAGTTATCTAAATCTACAAAAATGACGACTGCTTTTAAATGATGGCGTTTAGCTGAAGCTATAGCCAGATTAAGCCTATCTAAAAGAAGGACGCGATTGGGGAGCCCCGTAAGTATATCATGGGTGGCTCTAAATTTCAGTTCTTCTTCATCTACTTTTCTTTTACTAATATCATTAAAAATGATAACCGATCCAAGATGTTCTCCATCCTGTCCTTTAAGGGGTTGGCCTTCGAATACTAAAGAACGGTTTGTATTGTTTTTATCTTTTGTGATCACTTCTGCTCCCGTGATCTCTTCACCGTTGGCTATTTGATAAAGAGGGTTTTCTCCCAGGCTAAGTTCTTCAGCACGGTCAGCCCTATAAAATGGAAATTTTTTTGCCCATTCGTCTATAGAGGCTCCTATTTTCAGGTCTGGCCCATATATGTCTGTGGCCGTACGGTTCAATAGATTTATTTTTCCTTTAGGATCAACTCCAATGACACCCCCGGTCATATTTTTTAATATTGTTTCTAAAAAGTCACTTTTACTTTTTAATTCTCTATCTGTAAAGTATTTATAAATGGAACCTGTCAGTGCAAATGCCATGATACTCAAAGAACCAACTGTAACATAAATGGCGAGGGTTATTTGCTCAATCGGAAAGGTGCTTGTCATAACGCCTATTGGGGTAAAAATTGCAGCCGCCATTCCTGTATAATGCATCCCTGCAATTGCCAGACCCATAATGAGAGCACTTCCCAATTTTAAACGCGTACGTTTTGCAAATGTCCCGCGATCACTTTGTACTGAAAGCCAAAGTGCTGCCATGGATGCCACAATGGCAATGAGAATTGAAAGAAAAAATAATCCCGCTACATAGTGAATCTTCACTCCCTCCATTCCCGCCATACCGGTGTAATGCATAGCCGCAATGCCAGCCGCCAGAGCAATGCCACTCATTAAATAATGCTTTGGCCGAGGTTGTTGGATCATAAAAAGTAAAAAGGCAATTAAGGAAGCTACAACTGCCACAAACATAGATGCTCCCGTCCAAACTAAACTATAGGACATAGACATCGGCATAATAAAAGCAAGCATACCAACAAAGTGCATTGACCATATGCCGAGGCCCATTACAAAGGACCCGAACGCAAGCCATATGGCACGAAAAGCGGGTGTTGTTGGTTTACGAAGGTGAGCACTCATATCAAGAGCAACGTAAGATGCAATTGAGGCGATGACATAAGATAAGAAGAC
Source organism: Alphaproteobacteria bacterium (assembly GCA_013815465.1). GTDB lineage: Bacteria > Pseudomonadota > Alphaproteobacteria > UBA9655 > UBA9655 > UBA9655. Next base: position 27,864 of record JACDGE010000015.1, read on the forward strand.
CAATAAAAGGTTATACGTTCCTCCCATTGCATCCGTAGGTAGGGGGCCAGTAACAAAGAAGTGACTGTACCAGCTCATATATATTCCTTAATTACGTTTTGTTTCCTTCGATGTTAATAATAAAGAAAATTAATTAACAATTCATAAATATATTGGCCCGTGGGGTTGGATGTTGAGCCTACAGCCTCAAAAAAGATTTATTTTAAAGCCGGTTGTAAAAAAAGCTTGCAAAATGTGCCTTAATGGTTAATTATAGAGATAGAGGAATTACACCCTTTTGGAGTAAGCTCCGATTCGTCCTAAGTCAGGACAAAAATTATATTACATCAACATAGAAGATATTGAATGAAACAAGCTGGTTATACCAAGCGACCCTATGCCCGTTCTCCTGAACGATCAAGGCAGGCGCACACAAAGCCATCAAATGGCCCATCATCGAATGACACCAAAATGCGAGGGAATCCTCAGCAATGCGTGGAAAAATACCTCACTCTTGCACGAGACGCCACATCTTTAGGTGATCCCGTTTCAGCAGAAAACTACTATCAGTATGCAGACCATTATTATCGGCTCGTGGCAGCCAGCCGACCTCCTCGCCCTCCCTATCCTGGAAAAAGAATAGAGGAAAGCGGGAGTGAGAGTGAGAGTGAAAATAAGAGTCAGAGTCAGACGGAACTCGTTCCGAATAAGCCTGTTCATGTCCCTACACAAAGTGAAAATTGGCTGGAGTAGGGTTTGTAGAGAGGGTAGGGCTCTCTCCTTCGTAAAAGTTATAGGGCCGATCAGCATTTTAGCTCCCGGATCAAGTGCGGGAGGATAAAGTAAAAAGCTTAGGATTATATACTTAGATTAGCTCCTGGTGGGAAAGTTCGCCATTTTTGTAAATTAAAATGGCGTCCAAGAGCTTCTTTTTTGAAGAATTTTAGAGAAGGTCCTCTCTTATATTTGTATCATGAGTCTAATCCATTTCAAATCCTCCAAAATTTCTTGTATTTCGAATATGTTTCTTGCATACTTATTATAAGGTAGGAGAATGGAATGAACTTTGACATATACACAGAAAGATCTCGAGGGTTTATTCAATCCGCTCAAACTGTTGCGCAAAGGGAAGGGCATCAACGTATTCTCCCCATCCATCTGCTTAAGGTATTACTAGACGATGAGGAAGGTCTGTGCGCCAGTTTGATTCGTACCGCAGGGGGTGTGCCCGAAAGAGCATTGGACCTCACAATGGAAGAACTCAACCGTCTCCCTAAAATTGGCGGCAGTGGTGCAGGGCAAGTCTTCCTCTCTCCTGAAATCAGTCAAGTTTTTGAGACCGCAGAGAAAGAAGCAAAGAAATCGGGTGACAGTTTCGTCACAGTTGAGTTTTTGTTATTAGCCTTGGCTGAATCAAAAGACACAGACGCAGGAAAAGTGCTTGCAGCCTCTTGGGTGACACCAGAAAATCTTAAACAAGCTATCGAAGGAATGCGCAAAGGCCGGCCGGCCGATTCAGCAACTGCAGAATCACACTATGATGCCCTTAAGAAGTATGCCACCGATTTGACGGAGCTTGCTAAAAAAGGAAAGCTGGATCCGGTCATTGGCCGAGATGAAGAAATTAGGCGTACCATCCAGGTGCTTTCCCGACGCACAAAAAATAATCCAGTTCTTATTGGTGAGCCAGGGGTGGGAAAGACAGCGATTGTAGAAGGTCTTGCCCATCGTATCGTTAAGGGTGACGTCCCTGAAACCCTCCGAAATATTCGTTTGATGTCTCTGGATATGGGGGCTTTGATTGCAGGGGCCAAATATCGAGGTGAGTTTGAAGAACGCCTCAAGGCGGTTCTTTCTGAAATTACCAGTGGGGCAGGAGACATCGTCCTCTTTATTGATGAGCTGCACACGCTGGTGGGAGCGGGGAAGGCAGAAGGGGCTATGGATGCCTCCAACATGCTTAAACCGGCTCTAGCGCGTGGAGATTTGCATTGTGTGGGGGCGACCACACTTGATGAGTACCGCAAGCATATTGAAAAGGATGCGGCTCTTGCCAGACGATTCCAACCCGTCTTTGTGGGCGAGCCTACGGTTGAAGATACAATTTCAATCTTGCGAGGCCTCAAGGAAAAATATGAACTCCATCATGGGATTCGCATTACGGATGGCGCCATTGTGGCGGCTGCAACCCTTGCCAATCGCTATATCACCGACCGTTTTTTGCCGGATAAGGCCATCGATCTTGTGGATGAGGCTGCGAGTAAACTACGCATAGAGGTTGATTCTAAGCCTGAAGCGATCGATGAGCTAGATCGACGCATTATGCAGCTTAAAATTGAGCGAGAAGCCTTAAAAAAAGAAAAGGATACGGCGTCAAAAGAGCGCTTGGTTAAGCTTGAGAAAGAGCTGGCTGATCTTGAGTCCCAGTCCAATGTCTTAACGGCCTCCTGGACGGCTGAAAAAGAAAAGCTTGCTGGTTCTCACAAAATCAAAGAAAGTTTAGATCAAGCCCGCAGTGAACTTGAAGTCGCTCAACGGGAGGGAAATCTTACGAGAGCGGGCGAACTTATGTATAGCGTTATTCCCAATCTTGAGAAAAAGCTCAAAGACGCGGAAGGTGCCTCCCATGACACGATCATACGGGAAGAAGTGACGGCCGACGATATTGCTGCCATTGTTTCTCGCTGGACGGGCATCCCTGTAGATAGAATGATGGAGGGCGAGCGCGAAAAGCTTCTGCATATGGAAGCGAGTCTTCAAAATCGTGTGATCGGTCAAACTGAAGCGATTACGGCCATTAGCCAAGCGGTGCGCCGTGCGCGTGCTGGCCTGCAAGATGCCAACCGGCCTATTGGATCCTTCTTGTTTCTAGGCCCCACGGGTGTGGGTAAAACCGAGCTGTGCAAAGCCCTTGCAGCCTTCCTCTTTGATGATGATACGGCCATGACCCGCATGGATATGTCCGAATTTATGGAAAAGCATTCTGTCTCACGCCTGATTGGAGCCCCTCCTGGTTATGTGGGCTATGAGGAGGGCGGCTCTTTAACAGAATCCGTTCGTCGCAGACCCTATCAAGTCATTTTATTTGATGAAGTGGAAAAGGCTCATCCGGATGTCTTTAACATCCTGTTGCAAGTCCTGGATGATGGTCGCTTAACCGACGGTCAGGGACGAACAGTTGATTTTCGAAATACGCTGATCATTATGACGTCCAATTTGGGCAGCTCCCTTTTGGCGGAGCACTCGGGCGAGATTACTGAAAAAATCCGCAAGCAAGTGATGGATATTGTGCGTAGTGCTTTTCGCCCTGAGTTTCTGAACCGCATTGACGAGATTCTGCTCTTCCGTCGCCTGTCTCGTGAGGATATGAATGGCATTGTGAAGATTCAGCTTGGGCGTCTCACCCACCTTTTGAAAGACCGAAAAATAACCCTCGATGTGGACGAGGCGGCTCTTCATTCGCTTGGGGATCAAGGTTATGATCCAGCCTATGGCGCCCGTCCTTTAAAACGAGTTATCCAACGTGAACTCCAAAATCCTCTCTCTGTCTTGATTTTAGAGGGCAAGCTGCATGATGGAGAAACGGTGCATATAACGGCCGATAAAAAGAGGTTGGTAATTGGAAGAGCGTGAGGGGGTCAGTTTTTAAAAAGCGTTAAGAGTACGAAAATAGTTTAGAAGTTTAGTCCCATAGATGAAACGCTTTTCAGATCTATTAGGATATGAGATAAACATAGCTTGCCCCCCTTTAAGGCGATGATGATACCACGGGGTCGATTTTTATACCCTACGCAATCAATGAATTATGGAGGAAATGGTTGAGGCTGGGCCACACAGCTTATAATTCTGAGCCCTGCTCACTCCCCCAACAACTCCTTATATACATCGATTGTTTTAGAAGACATCTGCTCTTTTGAAAAAGAGGATTTAACCCGCTCACGCCCCCTCTCTCCCATAACCTCAAGGCGCTCTTGAGGAAGTTGCAGGACGCTATTTAAGGCATCTGCGAGAGCCCCAGGGTCACCAGGGGGCACAAGCCAACCTGTTACTCTCGAATCTATCACTTCAGAAGAAGCACCATAATCCGAGGCTATAATGGGTTTTTTCATCGCTTGGGCCTCAGCCAAGATGCGTCCAAAGCCTTCTGGCACGAGCGAAGGACAGACGATAGCATCAGCCAATAGATAAGCGGCGGGCAAATCAGGGCAGGGGGGAAACCACCTGACGCGGCCTTCCAAATCTAAAGCCGAGGCTTCCTGCAACAGCTGATCTCGGTAGTTTTCATGCTTTAAAGCTGATCCTACAAAAATAGCCATGACATTTGTTTGTTCCATCAGCGAGAGGGCCTGGATGAGGACACTGTGCCCCTTTGACCGGCTCAAGCGTCCGGGGAGCAAGATAAGGCGCATGTGGGGTGGAATCCCCCAGCTTTCCTTTAAATGATCTAAGCGCGCTTGAGAAATGGTTAAAGGGTCAAAATAATGCAAATCAATCCCCCTCTGAATCAAACGGACCTTTGAAGGGTCAAACCAAGAATAAGTTTGATATTGCTTGAGGATATGATCTCGAATAAAGCTAGAAATAGCAATAACCCGGTCGCCCCTTGCCATGACGGAATTGTAAAAGGTCTTGAAAACGGTTTTTGAGCTATAAGCTGCGTGATAGGTGGTGATAAAAGGAATCCCCACTGCGTGCGTTGCTTTATAGGCACTCCAGGCAGGAGCACGAGAGCGGGTATGCAGAAGGGATACATTCTCCTGATGAATAAGCTTTTTTAAAAGCTTTGTATTTTTTGCCATTCGAAAGGGATTTTTTGTATCTAAGGGTAAGTTTATAAATTCAATTTGGGAGGGGATCCCAGAGAGCATATCTTCCCGGCCTTCCATATTCGCCGCAATCAACGAACGGCCCCCCGCCAACACAATGGCTTTGGCCATTTCGATGGTTTCAATCTCAACGCCGCCACTCCCCAATGCAGGAATAACTTGCAAGATTGTGGGGTTCGTTTTAAATGAGCTATGTGGAAACTCATTTGAAAAGGTTGACAATGAATAACCCTCCTTTAGCTCTTTTACCTGAACCCCTTAAACTCAAAAGGGATGGTAAAAACTTTATAGAGTATAATCGCTTGGACCAAAAGAATAAAAACCTGCCTGAAGTGCTTTTCTTGAGTGGATTTAAATCAGATATGATGGGCACAAAGGCAACTTATCTGGAAAATCTTTGCCAAGATCGGGGTCAAACCTACACCCGATTTGACTATTTTGGTCATGGCCTATCTTCGGGAGAATTTACGGAAGGCACGATAGGTCTTTGGCTTTCCGATACACTGGCGATGATTGATGAGGTGACGTGCGGCCCCTTAATCCTTGTGGGATCGAGCATGGGAGGGTGGTTAATGATTCTTGCGGCCCTTGCTCGCCCAGATCGCATCTGTGGCCTTATTGGGATAGCGGCAGCCCCTGATTTTACAGAAGAGCTGATTTGGGCCGGTTTCACCGAGACTCAGCGCCTTGATTTTTTAAGGCAGGGGATTATCCAGACCCCCTCTCAATACGAGCATGAAGGCTTTCCCATTACGCTCCAACTCGTTGAAGAGGGGCGAGGCCATTTGGTTCTTCGAAAGGCTCTGCCTATTCAGTGTCCGGTCCATTTGATCCATGGGGATAACGATCAAGATGTACCCTTTGAGCTTTCTCAGCGGCTTGCCAAAAACGTAAAAAGTCCCGCTGTGACCCTGACGTTAATTAAAGGGGGAGATCACCGTTTGAATACGCCTCTGGCTCTCGGGCGGTTGGCTTCGATCTTGGATGAGGTGAGTGAGGGTGAACGATAGTTATATTCATAAACTTTTTGGTATTCCCTTTCCGTTCTTGCCTTCGACTTCGGGCTAACGCCTCTACGCTCAGGACGAACGGTGTTTTAAAGACCTCAGTTTGGAGTGCAAAACATTGATTGACAGAAGAGGGGAGGGGCGTTAGAAATTCAGTAGACTTTTACCTAAAGGATTTCAAGAATTCGGGTAGGCGCCGAGCGGCGAGCCCGAGGAGCGTATTCTTATACGTGACAGCGGACGAGACCCGACGGGAAACGCCGCCGAAAGTTGAAAGGCGAAGGGTAAAGTGGAGGGGTGGCCGAGAGGCTGAAGGCGGCGGTTTGCTAAACCGTTATATGACGAAAGTCGTATCGTGGGTTCGAATCCCATCCCCTCCGCCATTTTCCAGGGTTTTTTGATCAGGAATTTTCTCCTTAAAATGGGTCCATGGGACACTAGAGAATAACAAATCATCTGAAAGAGCCGTTGGCGGTCCTCTAATGGTATGGATTTACTCTGTATATTTTCACCCTGTCCCTCAATTGTCCCCTGCCATACTGAAAATTGGTATTTTCTATGCAAAAATATGAAACTATCTAACGGCTTAAGGCCTGTTGCCATTGTTTATGTTTCGTTATGGACTCGCCTCATAACATCGCTGTAAAGTGACCCCAATGGCTTAGGGTGGTACGGCTGATAGAGAATATGGAGACGACTTCGTCCCAGGTCTTTCCTGATTCTAAATTTTCTACAACACACTTACGAAAATCTACCCTGTAAGCCATTTGTTTCTCCCAACTTTTTATTCGTATGCTAGGAGAACATCTTACACTATTTTAATCCATTAATAAAGTGAACTTGCTATAGAAAACCTTAGCGCTAGCTTAAGTTTTCTTAATGTCTGGGCGGCGCTCCCCCAAGCAGGCATTTTTGTTGGAAACATAACGATTCTCATCAAGAGCCTTGAGGAGAAAGGGATCACGGTAATTTTTGATGCCCCAGCGGTCTTTAAAGATTAGATCTTTTGCATAACTCTCCTTGTCATTGCGAAGCCACACGTTTAACCAGCTCTAACTTTTGGCTCAGTTCATGTTGATGTATGAACTTTAAAAGATCTGACTTGGAAGAAACTCGAATTTTATTCTTAACCGTTTGAATATAAGTTTCAACAGATCGATAAGAGAGATCCAAAAGCTGTCCAATTTCTTTTGCGGAATGATGCTGAGACAAATAATAAAGGCATTCACATTGTCTTTTTGTAAAGTGGATATCTTCTCCCTCGTGATTAATAGAGAGCTTATTGAGACGCACCTTATGCAAGAAATCAAGCAGTATTGCATCATTTTTTGTTTCTGGAGATCTATTAAAGAAACTAAAATTATCATCATAAATGGCTAATTTATTTTTATTTGAGGTGTTTTTAAGATCTTTTCCTGTGATATCAAAGTAATGCACAAATTTTTCAAGTAATTCTCTGTTTTTCAAGAAAAATCCTAATGGATCGAGAAAGTTATTTCCCAAAGAAAATCCCCAGCCTTCTAAAAGATTACTATTTATTATTTTGTAAAACATAAATGTATTCCAGTAACCATAATCCCAAAAAAGCCCCAAAGTGGTATCACTTTTGAAGTCAAATTGATGAATATCTCCCGTTAAGGAAAATTGGACTTGGCTATTGGGGATTATGGGCACCGAATCCATAAAAAACTGACTTTGATGGCGTATGGTTTGAATATGAATTTCCATAAGCTCTCTCCTACTCGAATAAGCAAGATAAGTTCCATCTTCATGGCATTTTATAAAATAATAGTCACGAATACCAATATCATGAAGAGGCTTACAAAGCTTAATAAACAAGGGATTTGCTACAAAAAAATACTCAAGAGCAGATTTTTTTATAGTAGTTCTTTCGTTCATAGTGTAAGTAATCCTATTTTTAAAAGCGTAATATCAAAAAAATTTCATAAGAAAATTGTAATGTAATGTTAATATAAGCATCTATCGTAATTTTTACGATAGAAAAATTATCTAAATATATTTATCCTAAAAAAATAATTAATTTTATATTAAAAGAAATTTAGGATGAATAAAATTTTACTACTTAGCTCAGTACTTATATTCACATTAGGAGAGTTTCAGCCTCTTTGGTCAATGAATGACGATGTTAAGGAATATGCCCCAAGTGTAAAAAGAAAAATTGCCAAAGGGTGCGTTCAAACCAAAGGTGGAGAACTTTTCTATCGTGATTCTGGCGGGACAGGGCCTGTTGTTCTTTGTATTCATGGGAACTCCACCGATAACTGGCTGTTCAAAAGGCTCATGAGTGAGAACACAGAAATGCGCTTTATTAGCTTCTCTTCTCCAGGACATGGGAAAAGTTTTAAAGCTTCTGACCAGTTAGCAGAAGGAATTTATTCTTTTTTGGGAAATGCTAAAATATTTTTGGAAGCATTAGATCAAGATGAGCTTAGAATTAAAGAGTTTTCTATTCTAGGAGTGTCTAAAGGTGGGCATGAAGCAATTAATCTCTATGCCCTAGCACCAGAGCGGGTAAAGAGTATGATTCTTTCAGGAACCCCCCCCTTCCGCATTTTCTTGAAGATGGATCTGCGGGAAAAATCTTGAGTACTGCATTTACATCTATCCCCGCTATGGCGCTCACAGGTAAGGCAGAAAATTTTACAGAAAGTGAGGCACGAGAATATCTAAAGGCTAATGGCCTTGATATTGAGGAATATCCCAAAATGCTTCACTCAGCGATGAAGACAGATGGTCGTGCTCGCGCATGTATGTTTAAATCTATTATTACAAACCAAAGTGTTGATGAAGTTGAAACGCTTAAGAATGTAAAGATACCTGTTCTTCTTTTGGGTGGCCAGGAAGATGCCTTTGTTAATTACGATTATGTAAAGGAGATACAATGGTCTTCTCTCGTTGAAACTCAAATTATTGAGAGGGAAGATCATTCCTTTGTTTGGAATAATTCAAAGCTCTTCAATACGCTGATGATGAAGCATTTGTCTAAAAATCACACAAACCAAGCCACGATATAATGTTCACAAAGGATTAGAGTAACTATCCCCTCACCACAAACTGCCACAGTTTGTCTTGTCCTTGTTTAATGCCAATGCGAGGGGTGGTCTCAAAAACAAGCGTACAATCCAACTTTATCAGCGGCCCGGATTCTAGATTTTTGGGACCGGGCGTCGATCCATAAAAGTAGGTGAAACCTTTTATGACTTGTATCGGATGGCATTGAAGTTCGAGTGAGAGTCATGAATTTTTCTCTGAGATTTTTTCTGAAACTTAATAATATGCCAAATCTTAAAGTTTTGCCTTAATCTCGACGTGTCCATCCTTGTCAATTGAGAACGTAGCATTCCGCAATAAGGCCGGTTGGTCTCTCAACTGTCCGGCTACCTTGTTAAAATTAAGCGTAAGAGTGGGCGTATAAGGCTGATTCGCTTGGCCATTTCGATATTGATGGAAAATGTTAGCCAGACAAGTCGCTCCGTCCTGGAGGCACTTTTTGATAGCTTTGTCTTTAGATAAGCCCTGCTTTGAATAGGTACTGAGCAGATTGACGAGAACAGCCGGCACATAGGTCGGGGTCCTCTCATTTCTGACAATCAAAGGGTTGAGCTCAGAATTCAGAAATGCTCTTTGGTCTTTGGAGAGGGATTGATATCCTGTCTCTAAGGCTTTGCCTTTCTCTTTCGAGAAAAGCCTCATCATCACTCCAAGGCGCGCTAAGACAAATTGTTGTGATTGATTATTGCTGTCCAACCCTAGCTCGTCAGCCCGCTCTAACAAGTACTGTTTGAGCGCTTCTTCTTCACTATGGGCGGCAAGATGATGTAATGAATTTTTGACGCTCTCTATAGCCCTAAAAGTGTTCTCTGTTAATACTTTTGATCCTCGATTGTCTTCATGGCCCCGGGCGGCGCTTACATCGCAGATATGCGTCAGTATTTCGAAATCAAAAGCTGAGGGATCATTCTGAAGGATAGCTGAATTTTTAAGTTTCGTAAGCATGGAGGGACTTCCTTCCACGTGATGCACGTGTCCAAAATGCAGCAGCCCGGTCATGTTTTTTATTTTTGATTGGATTTCTGACCCAAGAACCTGAAAAGTAGGAAATATATGGGGACATTCCTTGGTACAAGCGGCTAAAAAATGGTCATGATCTGGTTCTGAAATTTTATATTCTTCCGCCATTTGCCGTGCAACTTGGGTTTTCCCTAAGTCACCTAAGAGTAGGTTAGCTTCGAGCGTTTCTAGTAGATCAGGGTCTTTATTAAGAACCTTATCGGCAAACTCATGGAGGCGTTTGAAAGAATCACGGGAAAGTTTATCTTCGGAAGGCTGGAGACACGCAAACCGTTTATATGTCGGCGCTTTTGTTGTGGTCTCTCACACTACCCGTCACTTATTGATAGTCAGTTGAAAAGTAAGAATAAATAGTTTAAAGTTTTGGAATCATTCCTCATCAAAGAAAGGATTTCAAAATGAAAAAACTACATCTCCTTACTCATAAAG
>JACDGE010000062.1:0-6260 GCA_013815465.1 Alphaproteobacteria bacterium
GATCATTGAACATCCTTCCGCCAAAAATCGTGCCCTAGGGATGGGTCAATTAAGTTGACAGAGGGGTGGGTCAATTAAGTTGACGCAGATGGTCTTCAAGTGGGTCAATTACCCTGGCGCCCGACACTCCCAATTTGATTGCCAGGATTTAAGTACCATGGGATATTTTTCTCCCCATTTTTCGTCTAATTTCAATAAACTATGCTCAGCAATGTCCTTGCTGGGTGCTTGATAAACCGTCTTTAAATCATGCATAAATTCTTTTTGATTGTTACTCGCAACATATCTCAAGGAATTACGAATTTGATGCACGATACAGAGCTGGACTTCAGTGCGAGGAAAAACACCCTTAATGACTTCAGGAAACCCTGTAAGGCCATCAACACAAGCAATCAGCACATCTTGAACACCTCGCTCCTTCAAATCATTAAGGACACCCAACCAAAAATTAGCACCCTCTGATTCGCTCACGTAAAATCCAAGGACATCCTTGTATCCTTCTTGATTAATGCCCAAAATATTGTACATCACTTTTGTGATAACCCGGCCATTCTCACGGACCTTAAAATACATACCATCCATAAAAAGAATAGGATAAATTGCTTCCAACGGCCGGCTGCGCCAGGCTGTGATTACGGGTAACAGCTTATCTGTCATAGCACTGATCGTGCTAGGAGAAACATCAAAATCGTACATTTCCTTTAGATGAGAAGAGATGTCTTCGTAACTCATGGGACTGTTGCGAACTGACAAATAGAGAGAGATCTGCTATAAAGTGAGTAGGCTTTAGATGAGATCCCCATGAACCAATTTGAAATGATTTGTTTAGATAAAATGGTGTTACCCAATCATCGTTACCGAAGATTTATGAAGGTCTGGGACTTTAAGAAAGTCGATTTTCTCTTAAAACAAGCGAAGAGCGATAATCCTTATGAAGGATATGGTCTTACAAGGATCTTTCGGTGCCTCTTGTTGCAATTTTTAGAGGATTTGAGCGATAGAGAATTGGAGGTCTTCTTACAAGAAAACACTTCTGGCAAATGGTTTTGCGGATTTTTATTAAATGAAGATACGCCTGACCACACGGTTTTTTCCAAAGCTCGCAAAAAGATCGGGACGGATCTTCCCTCAAAAATCTTTGAACACCTTCGAGACCCACTGAAGTCTCAAGGCTATATGAACGAGGTGTTTACTTTTGTGGATGCCAGCCATCTTATTGCTAAGGCTTCTCTCTGGGAGGAACGGGGCGAAGCCCTCAAGCAGAAATATGAAAAACTCAACAATGAAGTTCTCCCTAAAGTCGCCCATGATAAGCCGGCTCGTATTGGATGCAAGGGGAAGAACAAATTTTGGTATGGCTATAAAAAGCATGTCAGTGTGGATATGCAATCGGGTATGATCAATAAAGTTGCCATAACGCCTGCGAACCTGACGGATGCCCAACGATTGAAGCATGTATGCCCCAGCCAAGGAGCGATTTACGCGGACAAAGGCTATTGCACGAAGCCTGCCAAGCAGGCAGCTGCTCGTAAAGGCTGTCATCTCGCAGCTATAAAGAAGAACAATATGAAGGATAAAAATTCAGATCAGGATCGTTGGTATTCGAAAATGAGGGCGCCCTATGAGCGGGTGTTCTATCAAGATCCAAAGAGGGTTCGTTATAAAGGTATCGCCAAGAATCAGTTTACGGCATTTATGGAGGCTATTTGCTTTAACTTAAAGCGGATTCTTGTCCTTTCTCCAGACCATTTGGGAAAAGCTATAGGATAAATCCGTCTTCACCACGCTTTTGAGGCCTTTTTGAGGGCAAGAATAATAAAATTGATGCAGAAAACCTATCGCAACGCCACACCAAGGCACTTTTCGATTGAACATTCATAAAATTTCATCGCTCGCAACAGGCCCCTCATGCCAAGGCCATATAACCCTAGGATTTTATTATCTAAAGAAGCGTTTAATACTGTTTGGCGCTTCTTAACAATTTGAGGCTCAAAACTCCCCTCCCGATCACGGGGAGTCTCAAGTTCAAATGCACCCATAGGGCTTTGAATCGTCTTGGTTGTCTTGCCATTACGGCGATTTTGATTCTCAGATCCCCCAAGGCAAGTGGCCATATGAGAATTCATTTCACCTTCCAACGCAGCTTCTAAAAACTCCTTCATCAGGGGCGTAAAAATACCGTCTTTGCCTACAAGAGATTTCCCTGCTTTCATATCGGCAATCGCTTGAGCCTTGAACTCCTCAAAATCAAAGGAGAGGTTTTCGTTTTCTTTCTTCATTTGTCAGTCCTTTCTTCATTAAGCTAGGGTCTTTACTAGCAGACTGACACAGTTCAGAAAACCATACATGACGCGTATGGTTCAGAAAACACTCCCTTTTTTAAGAACCGTTAAAAACTTTACATATCCATTCTGTAGTCTTGTCTGTTTTCCTTTTGCTCACCAATGGGTTTTTCCGTTCCATAAGATTTAGTACGTGCTTGAGGTTGAGTATAATCCTGAACCGCATGTGGAAAATCACGGAATCCAGACAGGTCCTTGATTGAAGCAGACCAGTCTCGGAACTGCAAGTCTCCATCTCTCCGGCGGAGGTATTCGATGTTATGGGTGCCGATGGAGGAGGCATAGCCTTGCTTATCAAGGTCCTTCGATATTTGAGCCATGGCAGATATTTGTTCCGATGAGGGCTTTTGACCATGGGTCTCCATGTATCTGGTGATGTCTTTGGCACACAAGGTGGCGGCACTTGCCGAAAGCCTTTGCTTGGTGGCTAACTCTTCAGCAAGAATCACCGTTGTAGCTCTATTTTGTTTTATTTCTTCCCTCGCAAGGTCAGGAATCGTTGGGGAAGGCGTTAATCCTGTGGGATTGAAACCCGCGGGATTAAATCCCTCAGGTTTCAAACCCCTATGTTTTGCCTCAAGGTACATCCTGCCCTCAACTGACGCTTGCCGCTCAGCCATCATGTGAGCGATGAGCTCATCTTTTTCTCCACGGTAGCTGTCCACCGTTTTCCACCCCGCAATAATATCGTCACGGATTTCAGTAATACGATCCAGTTCGTATTTGGCACGTTGCAAGAAGTGTTCGGTTTGTTTATCTGTAGAACGTGTTCCTTTCAGCGTATGAGCATGGAAGATAAAGTTTGCGGCCTTTTCAGACTGACGGTCAATGTCCTTGATGAGGTCCGGAGTAAAATCGCGTCTTTCGTCGCCCAAATTAGCATAAAGCTTGCGGACGCATTGTTGGGTGAGTTCCTCAAAGATCATCTCCCCAGTCGGTGAAAGTGGCTTTTGCTGGTGGAGGGCGTGATCCAAAGGAGGTGTTTTTTCTACAGGTTTTTGAGGAGATGTTCCTACGCTGTTTTCAGCAGCTTTGTTCTCAGTAGCTTCATCCTTAACGGTTTTCTTCTCAAAAATGACTGTATCAAGCGTTGAGGGCTTAAGAGTTGTGGCTTGTGTGGACGCCTCTTTCTCATGGGACACGATTTTGAGGGAATCTTTGGGAAGAGCCCGTTCTAGAGGGCTCCCCTCAAGAGGATTACCTTCAAGAAAACTGCGTTCAAGAATTTCTCTAACCCCTTGAGGTCTTGGGTTTTGAGAACGTCGTTAAAGTCCTCGTTCAGCTTATCTGGCTTGATGACAGTGACAGCCAGTCCGCGTTCTTTAAGTTCACGAATAGACCGTTCCAAGATCTGAGAAGCAGGAGAATCGGGTGCATCATGATCGGCACAAATGATAATCGGCGTGGTGAGTGATTCAGGGATAAGTCGCTTGATGTGTATTAGTTCAAACATGATGTGACAGTCATCCGTTTTGAGGAGTGTGGCTCTGTCAGTTTAAGTTGAGACTGTCAACTTTTTCCTTCCAGATAGTTTTTCCCTCAAGGAGAGTTTGCATAGGCGTTCTTCCACAACACATTTTGCCTTGATGAGTTCTATCATGATTATAATACCCCATCCACTCATCTAAGTCACTTTGTAATTCTTCAAGAGATTCATATATCTTCTTTCTAAACGTGACCCGATAAAATTCTTCCAAGATCGTTCTATGGAAGCGTTCACAAATCCCGTTTGTTTTGGGAGAACGCACCTTTGTTTTTGTATGGTCAATATCATTAACAGCCAGGTATAGCTGGTAATCGTGGCTTTCGGCTCTTCCACAATACTCCGTTCCTCTATCCGTCAAAATATGTAAAACTCCCATATTATTCTCTTCAAAAAAAGGTAAGACGCTATCATTAAGAAGGTCTGCAGAAGTAATAGGTGTCTTTGTGGCATAGAGCTTCGTAAAGGCAACCTTGGAATAGGTATCAACAAAAGTCTGCTGATAAATACGACCTACTCCTTTAAGGCAGCCAACATAGAAAGTATCTTGAGATCCCAGATAGCCAGGGTGAAAAGTTTCAATTTCCCCATCTGCCAGATCATCATCCTTCTTTTTTTCTAAAGCGGCTAATTGACTTTCCGTCAAGAGAATACCGTCTTCAGCAGATTTTTTCTCTAAAGCACTCAAGCGTTGTTTCAAGCAGCTTAGATTATGGCGCAACCAAATAGAACGAACGCCGCTGGGGGAAACAAAGATTCCACGTTTACGGAGTTCATTGCTGGCACGAAGCTGACCAAAAGCAGGAAATTCAATAGCCATCTTTTTAACATCTTCTTCAACCGCTTCATCAACTCGATTTTTAAGATTGGGCTTTCTTCGATTTTTATCAAGCAAAGCTTCTACCCCGCCTTCATCTCTTGCACGATGATAACGGTAAAAAGTTTCTCTTGAAAATCCCATCACTTTACAGGCTCTTGAGATATTCCCTAGTTCTTCTGCCAAATTTAGCAGACCAACTTTATTTTTGATGATTCTTTCGTTAGTGTAGTTCATAAGGTTATCCTTTCTTGTTTTGGTTAAAGTTTTGCAACTCCATCAAAACGGATAACCTTACTTCTTTCAAGTAGTGTCACACTTTGTCTAAACTAATCCACTTGATGGCTATGTGATCTCCAATTCAAACTAACCCACTATAGGTGGTGCGGGAAAACCCAAGGCTGTCTTGGGCTACTTTTTCCCTGACACCTGCTTAAATAAGCGTTTCCCATCGATGAACTTTGTCTGCGTACTTTTTCCGATAAACATCTAAACATTCTTGTGTTATTGAATAGGCGTATAGTCTACAAACGTTCTTGTGCAATCCTTTGATTTGCATAAAGGCCTCCATTAATAGGGTTTTCAACATTCCTGTTCTTGAGGCCTTTTTTATGTTTGCAAGAGGGAGGAAAGCTCGGCTCACGGCTCTATTTGATGGTGCGCTCACTTGCCTCCGGCTCCCCCTATAAACTTGTCTCGCCTCTAACTGAACTTATTCAATATAAGCAGGGCACGAATGTCGCAACCCCTTGCGAGAGCGCGCAAGGGGGGTTATGGTCACTTAGAAATTAATTAAGGTTAAACTGAAGATGGAAAATCCCTATAGAACCCATACCTGTGGCGCATTGCGCCTTGAAAATGCTCATGAGACGATCAAACTCTCTGGATGGGTGCACCGGAAACGAGACCATGGCCATCTCTTGTTCATTGATTTACGCGATCACTATGGCATCACTCAATGTGTGATGGATTCTTCAAATCCCCACTTTCCAGCAGCAGAAGAGGTCAAAGTTGAAAGTGTTGTGACCCTTACAGGTAAGGTCGTTAAAAGAACCACTGAAACTCTGAATGCGCAGATGGCTACCGGTGAAATTGAAGTTCTCGTCGATACGTTTACGATTCAATCCAAGGCCGACATGCTCCCGCTTCAAGTCAACAGTAATGCCGACTTTCCAGAAGAAACACGTCTCAAGTACCGCTTCTTAGATTTACGACGTGAGAAAATGCATGCCAATATCATTCTACGCTCTCAAGTGATTGCTTCCCTACGCCAACGGATGATTGATCAAGGATTCCTGGAATTCCAAACCCCTATTTTAACGGCCAGCTCACCAGAAGGCGCACGGGACTATTTGGTGCCAAGCCGCCTCCATCCTGGTCGTTTCTATGCCCTGCCCCAAGCCCCTCAACAGTTTAAACAGCTTTTAATGGTGGCCGGCTTTGATAAATATTTCCAAATTGCGCCGTGCTTTCGGGATGAGGATGCGCGCGCCGATCGCTCTCCCGGAGAATTTTACCAGCTCGACTTTGAAATGTCTTTTGTGACGCAAGAGGATGTGTTTGCGACAATTGAAACCGTTCTCCATAGCGTTTTCGTGGAGTTTGCAGGCAATAAAAC
>JACDGE010000062.1:6270-8372 GCA_013815465.1 Alphaproteobacteria bacterium
CTCCCCTTCCCCCGTATTCCATATACAGAGGCCATGCTCAAATATGGGTCTGACAAACCGGATCTCCGCAATCCCTTAATTTTGAGTGATGTGACGGACGTCTTTAAGGGATCAGATTTTGGCCTCTTTGCGAAAGCGATTGAAGGTGGAGCCGTGGTGCGTGCGATCCCTGCGCCTCAGACCGCAGACCATCCGCGCAGCTTTTTTGATAAAATGAACGAATGGGCTCGCGAGCAAGGTGCCGGGGGGTTAGGCTATATTATCTTTGGCGCTGAAGGCCCCAAAGGCCCCATTGCCAAGTTCCTTGATGAGGATCGCCTTCAGAAACTCCAGTCCCTTACGGGTGCAAAGGAAGGAGACGCCGTCTTTTTTGCGTGTGATAAAGTAAAAGCGGCAGAAAGACTCGCAGGATTTGCCCGTACACGTCTCGGTGAAGAACTCGACCTTATTGCAAAGGATACCTTCCATTTTTGCTTTATTGTGGATTTTCCCATGTACGAGTGGAACGAGGATTTGAAAAAAATCGAATTCTCTCACAATCCTTTCTCCATGCCTCAAGGGGGGCTCGAAGCTCTTGAAACCAAAGATCCTCTCGATATAAAAGGCTATCAATATGACATCGTCTGCAATGGATCGGAACTCTGCAGTGGGGCGATCCGTAACCACCTTCCCGAAGTCATGATCAAAGCCTTTACCCTTGCGGGCTATACGGAAGAAGAAGTTGAAACCCAGTTTTCCGGCATGTTGAATGCCTTTCGTTTTGGTGCCCCACCCCACGGCGGCGCTGCCCCCGGCATTGATCGCATCGTCATGCTTTTAGCGGAGGAGCCCAATCTACGCGAAATCGTGGCCTTCCCCATGACCCAAAGAGCGGAAGACCTGCTCGTCGGTGCACCCGCCACGGTGAGCCCTCAACAATTGCAAGATCTTCATATCCGGGTGGTGACACCGCCGAAGAAGGCTTAAAAAACAGACCTGGGAGAACGAGCTGTAAAAATTTTATGAAAGATTAAAAAACATAAAATTAACTCTTTCTTAAGAATTGGAAGTAGGATATCATTTTCTAGTCAACAACAAGAGGTAAAAAATGAAAAACTTTTATAAAATACCACTCGCCGCTTCTTTGCTTATCGCGCTTATGTCCGCCCCAACTTTGGCAGGCTTCTATGTTATCGAGGGTAAAAATAAAGCTGTGCCAGTAACAAAAGATAATTATGCTCAATATCAAGGTTATACAGTATATGAATGGGAAGGTGAGCCCGAAGCCTTTACATATCAAGATAGCATGACACCTGTCGATGTTAGCGACGGTTTTTTAGATGATCCACAATACGTAACCCATAAAAAGCATTATATTTTTTATAAAGCAAACTAAAGCTCATCACTTCTTAACCCTTCCTGCACACCAGGAAGGGTTTTTTTCTTAAATTTTACCTCAAGTACTTCCCCTGATCCTCCATTACCATAAGAATTTTACTTACACGCATGTGAATGGGTTGATAAGATAAAACAGATCTCTGCATGTTCATTAGACCCCTTTCGAAAAAAAGGATGATATAGATTGGGTCTGTAAATGAGATCCCGGCTCAAGGTCGGGGTGACAGCGCCAGAGTTTTTTACCCCTATAATCAATAGACTGTGCAATGTAAAATAATGTTTGCTGTGGAGCTTTTACACTCTCAATCTGTCATCCCGGCCTCGAGCCGGGATCTAATCCTTATTTTGAAAGAAGTCTATTGACAGGTGAAAGAGCAGACAACGTAAAATGAGCGAACACAGGGGCCAGCCCCGTGCGCTTTTCGCCGCATGAAAACTCACTCTTTATTTTTATATTTTTTGAAACTGAATACTGCAGTTCGCGCACGCAGGGATGTGCTCCGAAATGTTTATGGCTTGGCAATTCGTAGTGGCGCACGCCGCAATTTGGTTATGAATTTGGGGCGAGACCTTAATCGTATCGCTACATTGGGAACTGCTGTCGGCCGCCAGGGTAATTGACCCACTTGGAGGCCATCCGCGTCAACTTAATTGACCCACCCCTCTGTCAACTTAATTGACCCATCCCTAGGGCACGATTTTTGGCGGAAGGATGTTCAATGATC
>JACDGE010000063.1 GCA_013815465.1 Alphaproteobacteria bacterium
ATCATCCACAAGCATTACCAAATGATTGAGCGTTTTTATGATGTTTCGAAGGATGTTTATATGGGTTTAGCCCAGCTCTATTGCGAACATCCTGATTTTAAGAAATATTATGAGGCTCATCATCCCAAAATGGCTGAGTTCCTCGCGGAAGGCATGCGGGTGTATGCTCAGAAAAATCTTGTCTAATTTTTAAATTCGTTGGGGTTTACAATTTAAGGTTCCGGCCTCTTTTAAAAAAGAGGCGGTGGATTTGTTCTTCGGATCGCGGGCAATTTCAGTCATGGCGGCCCTTTAGGTATCCGTTGGTTTCGCTCCATGAGTTGCCTGGTGCATGAGAAAATTTCTGGCACATTCCTTGGCAACACTTTTGGAAAGGAAATATTTGATCCCAAGTTGTTTAGAAAACGCTTTGGTATGAGCCCTGTTATTTTTGAACTCTATTTCCGCTAATTGGGGAATATTAGGGGATGGTTTTTGGCCGGCTTCTTTGGCCTCAAGGAAGAGACGTCCTTCAATGGAGGCTTGCCGGCCGGCAATCATATGAATTCAAGACTCCCATCTTTAAAAAGGTAACATTCTTTGTAACCCAACGTGTCGTAAATGCCGTGTTCGTCGTAATGGGTGGATATGCTTGAATAAATCGATAAGATTGGTGCCACACACTTGATATTACTGGTCCCTACCTTTTATAGTACGGTTCAAATTCGTTTGCTCGCCCTAAGGATTCCGTCAGTTCAACGAGAGCCCATTGGTTTTTATGTCGATTTACAATAAAGAGAAAACCATATGTTTCTGCCTTCTGATAATGATCTTCCACTGGCCTGTCGGGCTGCACAACCACTAAGACGTTATCGTCATCTAGACGAATGAGATCTTTAATATTTACCGAGTGAATTTCAGACTCTAGTGTAAAAGGGAAATCTGAAGCAGCAAAATCCTTTGCTTTCTGATAGAGAAAATCCGCAACAGGCTCAAGTTCTGTTGTGTTTCTTTGATCGCGATTCTTTTTGGATTCAGCAAAGATTGTATTGACGATTGCTCTTTCGTCGGAGGGATCATAAACATGCCATTCTCCCTTGGAATCTATATATCGAACTTCTTCCTTCATATAATCTTCATAATGGTTATTCTCATTATTCAAATCAATTCCTTCTGCTTTTTTTTTATCAAGACTTGTTTCAACGGACCGAACTAATTTAAATGTTCCATCCTTAAAAAGATAATTTTCCCTCACGCCAAATCCAGCCCATCGGCCAGATCTTCTTCCATTGTTCGATAAAATCGGTGCATCATAATGAAGATTACTGGTCATTATCGAATACGTCTTTTCAATTTTTTTATCTATGAATTCCTCAAGTTGAACGGGAGCCCACTGGTTTTTGTGGCGATTTACAATAAAGAGAAGGCCACCCATATTATAACATCCACTAGAGGTTGTAAAAACCACTAAGACATTATCGACATCTAGATGAATGAGGTGTACAGAGTCAGTTCGAGGATCTTCTAGTACGAAATCTTCATCAAATTGGGCAGCAAAAGCTTTATTATGCTCAGCAAAATCCTTTGCTTTCTGATAGAGAAAATCCTTAATAAGCGTTTCATTTTTTTTATCCCAATTCTCTTTGGATTCAGCTTCAGTAAAGATTGTATCGACGATTTTTTTCTCATTTTCTGGGAGCGATGCTGCCAATGCTTCTTGCTTCTTCTTTGGCTTCCTTTTTAAATCATAGTTTTCCATTTCTTCAACGTGATGTTTTTCCATGACCTCCACGAGAAACCCTGGTACGGAAACATATTCTAGCCACTCCTTTTCTCCCGTATATCTCGCATGGCCAAGCTGAGAAAAGCTAAAAGAAAGACAAAGAAGGATTATCTGTGCAAACAATGAGCCGAATAAATTCACCTAAGTTTCCTTTTTTAAATTTTGTGTTTTTTGAAAGCGTATGGTTTCTCTGGGGTTGATCAATTTTAACACGTATACCATAAGGCTTGATTGAAAGAAAATAGTCGAAGGGCATTCTGATTAACGGTTTCTATTTTTTCACAAAAATCCCATTACCCTCGCCATTTAAATAAGGAACTATCATCTTTTGAACCTCTTTGTTTTTCCCTTCGATAAACTCAACGAAGCTTTGGCTACTGGAAATCATCGTAAATTTCATTCCATAAGGATTTGGCCAATCCGCTTGCAGAAGATTCTTTTGGCAGTAGGTCAGCCTCCAAATAATGTCCATTGGCCCAATGTGGAGACGCAGATTGCTACCTTCCTTTGAGAGCTTGAGGTCACCAAATATGGGATTGTGATATGTTCCAACGTATCTATCCAAATCCGGCTCTTTAAGCGTCTTACATTGAGGATTTTTTGATTCTGCTTTTTCATGCGCATGTTCTGCTGCTTGATTTTCTTGATAGACTTTACTCCAATCTTTCAAAGTTATTTCTAAATACAAATCAAAAAATCGTTGGTATAGAGCTTCAGGGACTTTATTGCCCCAATTATTTGTCAAAATAACAATCCCAACTTTCTTCTCAGGGATATAAGCCATAATGGCATGCATACCCATACCACCCCCTGTGTGATAGAGGACTGTATAGGGTGGATATTTTGCTGTATCGATAAACCAACCTTGTCCCGGAACTTCTTGAGGTTTTCCTTCAGGATTGCTAGAGGGGAGAAGTTGGCTTTGTGGGGTATGTATAAAATTCATGTTTTTCACACTTACCAGCTGATCTTTGCCCACTAGCCCATTATTCATATTAAAAATCAACCACTTTGCTAAATCGGTAGCGCTTGAATAGATACCACCACTACTTCCAGCTGCATTTTCTGATGTCCGTCTTTTGGATTGGTAGGAAGGGTTTATGGGGTAAGCCTCCAAAACATTTGTCTCTGAAACATAAGCAAATGGTTGGGCTAAATTTTCTTGCTGATAAAGCTTTTCTTCTGTTTCGTGAAAGGAATGATCCATCTGTACGGGAACAAATAAACGGTGATGGAGATAGGCTGCATAACTTTCACCACTCAATTTTTGAATAATTTCTCCCGCAAGCATCGGAAAAATATTTTGATAAGCAAAGGTTGTTCTAAAGGGATCAACAGGTTTAATAAAACGTAAAGTATAAAGAATATGATCTATAGTGTATCCAAAGTCTTCTAAGGCAGATATTGTTGTTGACTCTGACGGTAGCCCGCTATCATGGACGAGAAGGTCCTGAACCTCAAATTCTTGTGTTGTTTTTGGATTATAGAGCCGGAAGGATGGAGATAACTCTAAAATTCTTGTCGCCCATTCATATTTTCCTTCGTCAATCTGCATCGCCATTAAGGTTGCTGTAAATGACTTGGTCAGCGACGCGATGTCAAAAATTGTATTTTCCGTAACCTGTTCACCTTTTGCGTTTCGCCTTCCAAAGCCTTGTGCATAGATAATTTTACCGTCTTGTACGATAGCAATGGCCATCCCTGGCACGTGCCAGTCTTTTCTTGCTTGTTCTGCATAGGGAATGAATTGATTTAAAATAGTTTTCGTCGATAATTCAGGGTTTATTGAATTAGAGGCAAAGCAAGAATAGGGCAATAGGAGCAATATTAGAAATATACGAGCATAGAACCAAATATTAGGATTAATGTTTTGGCTGCAACGCATCAATAGCTTTCTTCAGAGGAATATATATGATCAAAAGGATAGGCAGGGCAAATCCTTAAGTCAATCCTTTTACACAATAAGTGATTGGTAACCTCCGGTTTAAATTTATCAAGATTTTGTATGATACTTGGCCCTAAAAAGGAGCCAAAGAGCGACTTCTCCAAATGATACCTATGTGCCACTTGGACAAAATCAACCCTTCGAAAACATCACCTAATCCCTTGAAAACCCTGGTGTGCCCGAGAGGATTCGAACCTCCGACCCCAAGATTAGGAATCTTGTGGGCTATATGTCTATGGGGATCTATAAGCGTCTATAAATGTCTATGATTCAACTACATAACACACGACTTATGATCTGTAAACGTCTATAAACGTCTACCTGTTTCTATATTTGTTGCTTACCATATGCTTACCTTTTTTGATTGAACTCTGTTTTAATACTGTTATAAAGTTTATCAGAAAAACCTATAGGGAGAAAAAACAATGCCTGTACAAAAGACAAATAAGGTTAAACTCACAAAACGAGTTGTTGAAAGTCTTACCCCTGATCCGTCTGAGCGGGTTGTTTTATGGGATACGGAGGTGACAGGTTTTTTTATTCGCGTTTATCCCTCTGGAAAAAAAACCTACTTTCTCTACTACCGAAATAAAAAGCGTGAAACCCATATAGTGAAAATAGGTGTTCATGGTCAAATCACAACGGAACTTGCGCGCGAACAGGCTATTAAGCTTTCTTTGAATATAGGAGCTGGCGGAGATCCCTCTGTTAAAGTAGTTGTTGTTCAGGACAATGCCCACACGATGGTTGAACTTGGGGAAAAATATTTAAGCCTTCATGCAAAAATTAAGAAAAAACCCCAATGTTATGAAGAGGATAACGAATTTTTAAAAAATGTTATTTTAAAGAATTTTGGAACAATGGAGGCCAGTAGCGTTTCTTCATTTGATATTCAAAATCTACATTCAAAACTCAAAGAAACGCCTTATAGAGCGAATAGGATTCTTGCTCTTTTAAGTAAGATGTTTAATCTTGCTATTAAATGGGGGTGGAGATCAGATAATCCCGTTCGAGGGATCGAAAAATATCAGGAGTATAAACGGCATCGATGGCTCGATAATCAGGAAGTTCAACGCTTATTCTCCATTTTAGAAACCTATCATAGCCGAAGTGTGGCAAATGCTGTCCGTCTTCTTCTATTAACAGGCTCAAGGCGAAATGAGGTTTTAAGCGCCACATGGGACTGTTTTGATTTGGAGGCAGGCACATGGACTAAACTTGCTCATACGACAAAGCAAAAACGGATGGAGTATCTGCCTCTATCCTCCCAAGCCATAAGCCTTTTGAAAGAAATGAAAGAGGACTCTACGACAAATTATCTTTTTCCTGGGAAAAATCCAGGAAAGCCACTTCAAGACATAAAAAAAGCTTGGCATACAATTCGCACTCAAGCAGGTCTTACTGATGTGCGGCTCCATGATTTACGCCATACCCATGCATCTCATCTGGTTTCAAGTGGATTGAGCCTCAGTATCGTTGGAAAACTTCTAGGACACACCCAAGCCTCTACAACTCAGAGATACGCCCACTTAGCAGATTCCTCCTTAAGACAAGCTACTGAGTTTTTTGGGAATAAGCTTGAAAAATTGACGACAAGGAAACCAACTAACTGATCCTTTTCGTTATCCCGCCGCTTTGAGCTCCCCTTGAAAAGGCGGAATAAAATCAGTTATTGATTTATTCCGCCTCTTGAGATCCCTCTTGGTCAAAAATTGCTTGATACACAACTGGCGATCTCTTCTAAAAATAGCTTTATAAAGCATATAATATGACTTAATGTGCTTTATAAAGCATAAATCTTGATCTTTAAGTGAAAGTGAGTTATGATAAAAATTAAGATTTAAAGGGTAAAATATGGGAAAGAAAAATCAGCTTTTAGCATCACCTCCCTATCCTGTTGAGCAAGCCCTTAAACAGCTGGGGAATAATCTGCGTATCGCCCGTCTCTCTCGCAATTGGACCATTGCTGAGATCGCTGAGAAAATTGGAACGGGGCCCCGCGCGGTCTTAGATGCAGAAAAGGGTAAACCTTCAACAGGTATTGTTGTGTATATGGCTTTGTTGTGGGCTCTTGATCTTCTTGATCATATGGAAAGTGTGGCAGATCCTGCAAAAGACACAATAGGCAAAAGATTGTCCTTATCACACGAGAGATCTCGTTCACGTCATAGCGGAGAAATAGACAATGACTTCTGATACATTCACAACAGAATGCTACGTGTATATTACCTTGCCTGGCCAAACGACCCCCATAACGGCAGGGCGATTTACTCTTAATGCTAATCGTCGTGGCGTTCCAACGGGTCGTTTTGTCTACGGAAAGAGTTATCTCGGCAGACCAGATGCCGTGCCCTTAGATCCCATTGAGCTTAAACTTACACAACAAGTTTATGAAACTGTTCATTTGAAGGGTGTTTTTGGAGCCTTGCGAGATGCTGGACCAGATTACTGGGGACGTCGTATCATTGAACGTCATGAGAATAGACCTCAACTTGGAGAGATTGACTACCTTCTCTTGTCTCCCGATGATCGGGCTGGTGCGCTGGCATTTGGACTCAACCAAACACCTCCTGCTCCCAAACGTAGGTTTAATAAAACGCTTGATCTGGAAAAACTACAAGCATTTGCAGATGCCGTGGTAAAAGATGAAGAATTCCCTATTGATTCAGCCTATCATCAGGTAGCAGATCTTATGGTTGTTGGAACGTCTATGGGGGGAGCGCGTCCTAAGGCTGTTGTTGAAGATGAGGCTGGCCTTTGGCTTGCTAAATTTAATCGCTTTGATGACAAGTGGAACAGTGCTCGTGTTGAGCATGCCATGCTGACTTTGGCACGCGCGTGTGGGCTTATGACATCTGAGAGTCGCATCGCTACTATTGGAGGTCGCGATGTGCTTCTCGTGAAGAGATTTGATCGTGAAAAGGTTAAGAATGGATATTTACGTGCCCGCATGATCAGTGCTTTGACATTATTGCGTGCAGAAGACACCATTCAATCTCGTGATAAGTGGTCCTATGTCCTCCTTGTTGAAGAGTTAAGGAGAATAAGCGATCATCCTGTAGAAGATGCGACCGAATTGTTTCGACGTATGTGCTTTAATGCCCTGATTTCTAATGTTGATGATCATCCCAGAAACCATGCCTTTATCGCCAAAAATAGAGAATGGCACCTCTCTCCTGCTTATGATCTTACCCCAGCCGTTCCAATCAGTCTCGAACGACGGGATCTTGCCATGGCCTGTGGAGACGACGGTCGCATTGCCAACGCTAAGAATATTCTTTCACAACATTCACGTTTTCTTTTGAAAGATGATCAAGCTGAAATAATTGTTAGAACGATGTTTGAGTATATTCGTCAGAACTGGTATGCCATTTCTCGATCTGCCGGTGTATCGGAGCAAGATTGTGAGCGGATTTCAGGAGCATTTGCGTATCCAGGCTTTTATCCGCAAGTTCCTATCACGTAAGTTTCAGCCCACCCAACATAATCTAGCTTTACACTCTTTATGGAACAAAAGGCACCATTTTTGCGGAAGGACTGAGGGATTGTGGAACAATTTAGCGATTAAAAAATCCTAATTGGGCTAATGGGGCCACTGGAACCATAAAGGGCCAAAAGAGTTTTTGAATGCCCAAAAACCGCAGCAGTAAAAGTCTTTACGCGTAAAATTTGCTTTGTAAAAATGTATTGGACACCATACATAAGTGTGGTAGACTTTTTCTTAACGTCATAAGCGGGCGCTGAAACGCCCGCCTATGACTAACCATAATAACGTCCTTATCAACCAAGGAGCATCATCATGGCTGAAAGCAGCGTATACGCATTGCGTATTTTTTTCAACGAAATATCTACAGAAGCTCAACGATTGCGGCTTAGTGCCCAATCTCAACAGGTCTATATTGACCGTGCGAAAGTACGAGCAGCAAGGGTAGGAGACGGGGAACTTCTCTTAGACCTTTACGAGGTAGAGAGCTTTCACTCAGCTTTTAGAGAGAGCGTTGATCGCCTGGAAAACATTACCAATCGTATGGCACGTTTGACTTCGTGATGATATTATTATGGGGGTTAGCCAGGAATTTTTGAGGGTTTAGCTCTCGAAAATTCCTGTTGCTCTCTCCTGATATTTCTCACAGGGCATTTAACTTAAAGATTGATGACTTCACTTCTGAACCCACTGTATTTTCAGTTGTTGGAGGATTTTCCTCGGTCTTCAGAATTTGAACAAGCTCATTATTTGCTTTTTTAACTTCATGTTGACAAAGTGCACAGAGTTTTCCCCCTTCCTCGCTTTCTAACTGAGGATTAAGGGCTTTCTTGTTTTCCCTAAAAAAATCATCCCTATCTTCAATAGACCTCTTTCGAAACTCATAAACTAAGCTCCAAGTTATAAATTCCAGCGATTAAATTAAAGCGTAAACCAAAGCGTTTTCGTCTGTTTCTGTAACGATCAGCAATGATTTTAAAGCGCTTAATGCTCCCAATAACATTTTCATGTCGGGCGCCAGGTTTATTGACCCGGGGGCGCGTCAACTTAATTGACCCACTTGGAGGATGTTAATAAAGCTCAGAGATACCTGTCAAGAGAGAAAATAAAAAACTTTAGCAGAATTATTTTG
>JACDGE010000064.1 GCA_013815465.1 Alphaproteobacteria bacterium
ATCATACAGGGATAATAACATAAAATTACTTCAACTTAAAAACATTTTAATCAAATATTAACTTTTTTTGATCCACAAAAACGGGGGGGGTGAGTAGTTACCTTTAGGGAGAACCTCATTATTAAGTGTTTCATATTTTTGTTTAAGCGCTTCATCCCGTTCTTCCCACAAAGAAGCTTTGGCAATGAGATGAGTGGCATCGATAAACGTAAATACCTCGTTCATATAGCCTTGGGTTTTCCGCTGACTTCGAAGGTTTTCAAATATTTTTGAGAGAAGATCCGTGCCTATCTTCTTGCGCGCTTTTGAGAAGACCGTATGGTCAGGCGTATCTTCATTTAATAAAAAACCGCAAAACCATTTGCCTGCATTGTTTTCTTGTAAAAACACCTCTAATTCTCGATCACTTAAATCCTCTAAAAACTGCAACAATAGACAGCGAAAAATCCTTGGCAGTCCATAACCTTCATGAGGATTATTGCTCTTTGCCTGCTTTAAGAGAGAATCAACCTTTTTAAAATCCCAGACCTTCATGAACCTTCGGTACCGATGGTCGGGTAAAACCATTTGATCTAAGCAAATCATCTCTACCTGGTTCATGGGAGCCTTCTCAAAATTCTCCCTTCTTTATAACAGATCCCCCTACAATTTGTCAGCTCGCAACAGTCCCATAATCTTTGTTCAGGGCTGTGGAACTTCCACCTCCAACACGCATCCTGTTAAACAAAACTTCTGCAAAAGGCATCCACAGCTGGAAGATTTTTTACTTTCTTCTTATTCCACAACGCGTCTACTGTACTTATTCGCTAACTCAGCTATTCGTTTCTTTTGTGGGCCACTCATGGGATCTCATAGGTTCCTGATCAATCCATCCTATACATTTGCCCTGCTCTCAGACCCCGGTCGGACTGCCCATATCTTGCCATTCGATGTGTTCAGTACTGCCCCCACTCACCTAACGATGAAGGCTCCAACGGTTAAGCAATTTCGTGGTTCTATCACACGGCTTCAGTATCTACTGTTTACGCTTCACGAATGCCGTTACCGACACCCATGCAAAAATCGTTTCTGGCTGATGGCTAGTCTTTGCCAGGAGGGAGTCGAGCCCTCTGGATTGCAAGAAAGGTTTCCAATACTACGTCATTTCTTTTTCCCCTTTCTCAGGCTTATCCTGTCGCAATAGGTGTCTGCTTTCGACAGAGAAATTTAATGACTGCGAAGATGTACGATACAGACATACTTCCAGTTTCCAGCACCGTTTTGCTTCAAGCGTATTAACGACTTCCGCTTGTTCATGATAACGGTCTTTATCGCAGATTCACATGTGATCACCATACCAGCTTACTAGCACTCACTCGGCTTGTAGTTACCAGGAGGGCCACCTCTCACGATTTGGTCCCCGCATGTTCCCATGCTTCGTTATTGTCAGGGTCGCTCTTGATTCAGACCCTTAGCCTCGCCCGGCAGTACGGGCGGTCTTCTCAAGAAGGGATACAACTTCTCGACACAGCCTCGTGTCGCAGGTATCTTCTCATGTTGGATACCCGGCGCCGAGGTTTTTACCTGGTGCTGTGGTCAGTAGTCCTTATTTTGGTTCAAAATGAAACGTGAAATAATATGTTCGCCCCCCCCGGCCCCTCATCGCGCTGCATGCTCCGCACAATTCCTCGATTCTACACGCACTTTCGTCGCCCCATATTGTATATAAATCATTTTTAGAAATGACATTTAAATCCTTCGACGTGCAGTAATCAAAATATTCATTCGTATCGGCCGACCAGGTGTAGAACACGCCTAGTGGTGCTACTTTTTCGTCCCAATTCCCTACAATCTCTTTAAAATGATGTGCATTAGCAATTTTCTTTTCGATCATAAAGCGGGGAGAAATCCAAACCTCTGCCTTGCCTTTGTTATCAGGGTTTATCCCTTTGCGATATCCGGTAGATATGACCAAGTATTTCCCTGCATCTCCACAGGTGGGCAAATCAAAGATTCCCTCGAGTGGATTCTTCTTGAGTAACTTGTAGGGCGTTCCCTCAGGTGAAGTATCCTTAAGGTCTGATATGTTAAGCTTGATCATCCCCTCATCGCTATTTGGGATGGGCCGGTAGAGCAGAACACCCTTCAAAAAGGTTTCATAAATATCTTCGTGGCCAATGGCCCCATACCATGCTTTAAAGCAGGGTTGACCCACTTGCATCTGGTCTTGAATGATTTTGAACCAATCCGTGCAAACAAGCGCCAGATTCACTGGAAGTTCATTATCCAAGCATTGTTCAAAGGCAGCGTGGAACACAATCTTAGTCTTGATTTCGTTGGGCACGGCTTGATACATTTCTGCTAAGGCTTTGTTACTTGTCCTTTCAGCAGAATAATCATCATCCAAGCGTTCCATCGCAAAAAGATCAGCTGTACCTGACATCAAAAAAAAACGGACGTTGCGATTGTTAGAGTATCTTTAAACATGTGTAATATTCCTAAATGTAAAAGTTAAATATATAACTATACAAAATATCTTTAATTGGACATGTAGTGTTTATTTTAGGTATTGTAAAGTAGTCTTGTGTTGAAAAAAAAGAGTTGCCAAATCTACTATCGGCTGACAAATTGAATGGGGTTGGTATAATCATACATATGATATACTACTTCTATCTTAACCCCATCACCAACTTTTACGGATAGCTCCTTTTTCCATGGTTAAAAGAAGATCTCGATCCTTTGCGGGAGAAGGAACAACAGCTAATTACGCTCTTGGAAATCGCCCGTTTTGAAGATTTTATAAGTTTTCAGGAACTTGCGCTGGCAGTTCACCCGCCGATCTCCACGGGTAAAAATCAACTTGCTAAAAGTGGTGGCTCGTGGCAAATCTTTTAATAGAAGGTCGAGTCATCGTTCATGATGCTTTCGCTACTTGATTAATGTCATCACCAACTTTCGCGCTTAACTCTTGAAAAAGAGTACCGAGCTATAAGCTCAATATTGTGATAGATCTTGCATATCGACTCCTGCTGTTGCTTGGTTTAATTGGATTTTATCCATCTTTAAATTAAAACTTCAACACCCACAAAAGAAAAAGGGGGTGCTTACGGATATGGCTTTTTTTGTACCCTTTTCTGAGCTACCATAAGAAATCGGACGGGAATTTAGAGAATGTAATGAAAATAAAATTTAAAAAAAGATATATTTTATATGCTGCAATAATTTCTTCTTTAACTCTTTTAGCTTTAAGTGGAACGATCATGAGCCAAGTCAATGAGCCAAAATTCAATATCATACAAGCACAGGGAAACATTGAGATACGCGAATACACACCTGTCATTGTTGCCCAAGTAGTGATGGAAGGAGAGCGCAAAGAAGCAATTTCGGCTGGATTTAGAGTCCTTGCTGACTATATCTTTGGCAATAATATTCCTCAGCAAAAAATAACCATGACAGCCCCTGTAACCCAACAACCGGGTAAAAAATTGCTATGACCGCACCGGTTATTCAGCAGGCATCAACAGAGAAAGGTAAATGGAAAATACGATTTGTCATGCCTTCTGACTCTACCATGGATACGTTACCAAAGCCCAATGATTCTCGAGTGGAGCTTTTGCCCATCTCGGAAAAGCGTTATGCGGTCATTCGATTTTCCGGATTTTCAAGCCAAGACAACTTAGAATCTCATCTTGAGGAACTGCGCACTTACCTAAAGGCGCAAAACCTTCGCCCCATAGATGACCCTGTCTTTGCCTTTTATAATCCACCGTGGACTTTGCCTTTCTTGCGCCGCAATGAAGTTATGATTGAAATTGAGCCGGTCGTGTCAGCATGACTCAAAATACGCTTTTTTGCTTTCGCCAAGATTTACGTCTTACCGATAATCCTGGCTTTTATGCAGCCTGTCAAAATGGTCCCGTAATGGCTATTTACATCTTAGATGATATAACCCCCCAATCATTTAAAATGGGAGGAGCAAGCCGATGGTGGTTACATCATTCTCTCTCAAAGCTTGAAGAACAACTTGATTATCAACTGAATTTTTATCAAGGACCTTCTCAGTAGATCATTTTAGGTCTTCTTGAAGAGCAGAACTTTGATACCATATATTGGAATCGTTGTTATGAACCCTGGCGTATGGCTCAAGATACAGACACGAAAGCGAAGCTTTTAAAGCGAGGTATTAACTGTAAAAGCTTTAATGGATCCTTATTATGGGAGCCCATGGATGTGCTGAAAAGTGATGGCACTCCTTATAAAGTCTTTACGCCCTTTTATCGAAATGGGTGTTTAAAAGCTAGACTTCCCCGTCACCCTCTGGAAAAACCAGCAAACGTTGATCTGATAAAGGATAACAACAACACGACCGAGCTTAAGGATCTGAATCTATTAGATCCCATAAAGTGGTATTCTTCAATGGAGCCCCACTGGACTATTGGAGAGGAAGGAGCGCAAGCAAGGCTTAAAACATTTTTAGACAGTGGTCTGCAAAATTATAAGGAAGGACGAGATTTTCCAGCAAAAAATCATGTCTCCCGCTTATCCCCCCATCTCCATTTTGGCGAAATATCACCCCATCAAGTTTGGTCTGCAATTCAAGCCATAAAGATCGATGGAACCTTATCTCTTACAGACATTGATCATTTCATGCGTGAGCTGGGATGGCGGGAGTTTTCCTACTCCTTGCTTTACCACTTTCCTGACTTGCCTCGACAGAACTTTCAAAAAAAATTTGATGCATTTTCCTGGCAAACCAATTCACAGCTGTTGAAGGCATGGCAAAGAGGGAAAACCGGATACCCCATTGTAGATGCAGGTATGCGAGAGCTATGGCAAACCGGATACATGCATAATCGCGTCCGTATGATCACTGGATCCTTTCTCGTGAAAAACCTATTGCTTCACTGGCATCATGGGGAAGACTGGTTTTGGGATTGCCTCGTAGATGCGGATTTGGCCAGCAATAGCGCAAGCTGGCAGTGGATTGCAGGTTCAGGCGCGGACGCGGCGCCCTATTTCAGGATTTTTAATCCCGTAACCCAAGGAGAAAAGTTTGATCCAGAGGGAATGTATACGCGAAAGTTTGTCCCTGAGTTGGCTCAATTACCAGACCGTTACCTGTTTAAACCCTGGGAAGCCCCAGAGTCGATTTTGAAGACTGCTGGTGTTGTTCTAGGTGAAACTTACCCTAAGCCGATTGTGGACCTTAAGAAGTCTCGAAAACGAGCCCTTGAGGCCTTTTCCCTTTTATCAAGAGGGGCTTCCTGAAACGCCTTATAAGTTTTGCGCTTCCCACCTAATTGCAACTTCAGCAACTCTTTTCCCTAAGGCTTTTGCTGTCTTTTTATCTGATGGGGAGGAGCAGTATCCGGGCCTTCATCCACCTTACATTGGGCGAATGCCCCACCAAATCTTCTCCGAAAAAGGTGAAAAGAGCCCACTCAAAGTATTCTTTCCCCTCCCCATCAAGACAAACTAGGAGTTAAGGACTTTCTCAACTGCATAAGGCTCCATTTTTTGATAAATGGTTTTTCCCAAAAATCGGATGGACAAATATATCAGGCCGCGGCGTTTTTCCATTCTAACACGACTTCCAATCCGTTGGAAAATTTGACACCGGAAATGAGTTTTGGCAACTGATTTTTCCCATCAATCCAGCGCCAGGTTTTTCTGCATCCTTGATGAGCTTAAAGACCATAATCATCCCTGTTTCTCGGGACAAGCATCCCTTAGAACGCTTGGTTCGATGGCGACGTTGCAAAAGTGCTCTCAATCGGGTTCGTTGTGCGAATATGTTTCCAATGCTCGGCCAGGAAATTGTAAAAGGCCTGCAATTCATCCCGGTCCTTTTCCAAGCACAGGGTTGCGACCGCGTATTTTTTTTTCATATTTTTCAATAAATAAGGCAAAGGCTTTCTCCGCTTCTTCTCTGTTTTCAGCCATCCAAATATTTTGTAAATCTGCCTTAGCCTTACTCTGCAGGGATTTTGGCATCTTGTTAAGAACGTTCCCCATTTTGTGGAACCAACAGCGTTGCTGACACACCTTAGGCCATACTTCTTCCAAAGCCTTAAAACCCCAGCGCCCCATCTCCAACGGCCAATTTGGGAGGAATGGAAAGGCCGCGAGCTTTCAAATCTAACAAAAGCTCACCCCAGCTTTGGGCGCTCTCTCGATAACCATCAGTGAATCCGACCAGCTCCTTTTTACCTTCTGGTGTTGCCTTAATAATCACCAGCATATATTGTTTTTCATCTTCCATGCGTGCAGACAAATAAATTCCATCAACCCAAATGTAAACATGGTTTTTGCTGCTCAAGTTCCTCTTATTCCACCGATCGAACTCCATTTTCCAGTGCTTGCGCAGGCGGAGAACCGCATCTGCTGTAAAACCACCAACTTCCTTGCCAAGCAAAACGGGCCTCATCTCGGAAAAATCGCCTGAAGATATGCCCTTTAGATATAAATAGGGGAGAGCCATTTCAACGCTCTTGCTTCGCCGAACATATGGAGGAAGCAAGATAGGCGCCTGCTTATCTTGGCGCCCTGGCTATTTTACATCTAATACAGATTATGCACATTTTAGTCATGATTGAGCAGATGATGTGCGGGCAATGAAAAGCTATGCGCTCTTTCTCTAAGAATTCTGGTAATATTCTTAAATATTTTTTCAAACTCTATTAAAAATAGATAAAGCGTGATATAGATTTTCAATAATAAATTGATACTTAAAAAAAGGCACTGTATGTCTAAAAAACTTCTCAAAAAAACAGCTATATTCTCTCTCACAAGTTTATTTTTGCTAGCCTTTCTATATAATGAAAAATCATTTTGTATGGATAGAGAGGAAAATGAAAAGCATACAGCAGGTATTAGAGCCTTTCATCTTCTTCCTGATGAGATTGAGGTATTTATTTTTTCATTTCTTGACCAATGCGATTTATTGAAGAGGATAACTCTTGTGTCAAAGAGGTGGCGGATAGTCACGGAAAATGTATGGAAAATTAAACCACTGAATTTGAGCAACAAGAAAATCGAAATGGAAGAAACTAAAAATCTCGCCAACGGTAACTTCATCAATCTCCTAACACTGAATTTGAGCAACAACAACATCCGGGCGGAGGGCACTAAATCTATCGCAAACGGTAAACTCTCCAAACTCACAACGCTGAATTTGGAGTGCAACAGTATCGGAGATGATGGGGCTAAAAACATCGCAGCCGGTAACCTTATCAACCTTATAACATTGCATTTGTACGGCAATATTATCGGACCTAAAGGGGTAAAAGCTATTGCGAATGGTAACCTCATCAACCTTATAACCTTGCATTTGAATGCCAACAATATTGGGGAGGAGGGCGCTAAAAATATTGCAGACGGTAACCTCATCAACCTTCAAACCCTGCATTTGGGCAGCAACAATATCGGAGAGGAGGGGGCAAAAGTTATTGCAAACGGTAACCTCATCCGTCTCACATCACTGCATTTGTACAACAACAATATTGGAGCTGAAGGGGCTAAAAATATCGTAACTGGTAACCTACTCAATCTTAGAACGCTTGATTTGAGCAACAACAACATCGGAAATGATGGGATGAAGAATATCGCAACCGGCAACCTATCCAATCTCACAACGTTGCAGTTGAGTCACAACAATATTGGAGCTGAGGGGACGAAAAATATCCCAAATGGTAACCTTTCCAATCTGATGACGCTGATTTTGAGTGGCAATAATCTGGGAAATGAGGGGGCAAAAGCTATCGCAAACGGTAACCTCTCCAATCTCATAACACTTAATTTTTTCAACAACAATATTGGAGATGATGGGGCGAAAAACATCGCAAATGGTAACCTCCTCAATCTCATAGCGCTGACTCTGAATAGCAACAGTATTGGTGCTGAGGGGGCAAAAGCTATCGCAAACGGTAAGCTCTCCAATCTTGCAGAATTGGATTTGAGCTATAACAATATCGGGGAGGATGCGAAAATAGCCTTAAAACAGCGCTATGGATCAAAAGTATTTTTTTGATTTTATAAAACACAAAGAGAATACTTCACCCAATTCACTTTTGATAAAGACAGTGGCTCTTTGAAGGAAGAGTTGCTCATCTCAAAGACCAAATGCTCTTTCAAGGATAAGTCTATGGACCCCCTACGGTTTTCTTTTTAGGAGGTTCTAAAGTAACCGTTTAGGCAACTACCCCTTGAATGTTAGAGCTAGCTTGAACCACAATAATACTTTTTAATCTAAGCAACATTTTTGGATTGCCCTGGCTGCCCCTCTTTGGCAGGGGGCGGTCTCCAATGA
>JACDGE010000016.1 GCA_013815465.1 Alphaproteobacteria bacterium
CTCAAAATAATTCTGCTAAATTTTTTTATTTTCTCTCTTGACAGGTATCTCTGAGCTTTATTAACATCCTCCAAGTGGGTCAATTAAGTTGACGCGCCCCCGGGTCAATAAATCTGGCGCTCGACATAAACAGCATGTTGGTTTTCTGGACTTCCTAAGGACTGGCTAAATGTACTTTCACGCATTCCGAAAGGATCTAAAACATTTCGTTTCATCCACATATCAAATTTTTCACCCGTAACATCTTCTATAAGCAGCTGAACGATTGTCGTTCCTCCCCCTGAATATTGGTGTTTACTTCCGGGCTCATAAATCACGCTTACAGGCTCTGAATTAGCGAGAGGTTTTTCTCCTTTTAAAATTTCAACCAGCGAAGGAATTTTTTGATCAACTGAATACCCGTTAAATCCCCCAACAGAAGTACCTGCACTGTGCGAAAGCAGTCGTCTTAACGTTACTTTCTGACCTACCGTAAATTTGTTCTCAGGAACTTTCCATGATTTTAAATAAATGTTCACATCCTTATCCAAGGATAGCTTTCCTTGTTGAACCAGTAACAAGGCTCCAACGGCAGTGATTGACTTACTCACAGAGGCCGCTTGAAATAAGGGAAGGGTATCTCCTGTTTTACTGTCTGGTGATCCCTTAATTTTGCCATATCTTTTTGCCCAAGCCATTTTCCCCTTATCGATCACAGCTATACTTACGGCAGGCGCACCGTAATGCTTCATCCTATCAAATATATTCATGTGTGAAGGTTTTTCTCCTCCAAGGATAACCGTATCACGTAAACCGTTTTCCACGGCTTTTATAGAAGCAGCTTCGGTGTCATGCTTAGGTTTTGATGCCTTTGCATTTAGAAAAGAAATTGTAAAAAAATTAAGAATAATTAAAGTAATGTAGAATTTTTTCATTATTCCACCCTATATGGTTTAGAGAAACTTACTCATAGTATTTCTTTCCTGTTAAAAATTCATTAATCCTTAAAAAATCCCAATCGAATGCTGTGGAATTTTAAGGTTTCGGTGAATTCCAACGTTTAAAAGAAAACCAAAGCCCATCAAAAGGGTCAACATCGCTGTCCCTCCGTACGAAACAAGAGGAAGAGGAACACCCACAACAGGCAATAAGCCCATCACCATGGCAATATTAATAAACACGTAAAGGAAAAAGGTCATGGTCATCCCCGCGGCCACATATTGCCCAAAAGCACTTTGCGTTGTCAGAATAATCCGAAAACACAGAACGATAAGCAGGACGTAGAGAGCGATCAAAAAGCTGCCCCCCATGAACCCCCATTCCTCGCATAAAAGTGTAAAAATGAAGTCGGTCTGCTTTTCCGGCAAAAAGTTCAAAGAGGCTTGAGTACCTTGCATATAACCTTTTCCCCAGAACCCCCCTGATCCAAGAGCAATCTTAGACTGGGTAATATGATAGCCTGCACCCAGTGAATCTTGGCCGGGATCAAAGAAAATTAGAATTCGATCCTTTTGATAGTCATGGAGAAAACTCCACAAAAGAGGAATACAGGCACCCACTCCAATCACGGCTACAGCAAAATACCATAAAGAGACCCCCGCCAAAAAGAAAAGAGTTCCTCCCACCATGAGTAAAATCATAGCTGTACCTAAATCTGGCTGCCGCAAGACCAAAATGACCGGCAACATAATAAGCAAAAAGGGAAAAAGAAGTTGACGAAAGGACAGGGGCGCAGGTCGGCTATGAAAATAGCGGGCAAGTGCCATGACAAGCGCAATTTTCATCAATTCAGAGGGCTGTAGCTGGATAACGTAAAGATCGATCCACCGCTCGGCCCCCTTCCCTATAAATCCGAGAAATTCCACACCACACAGAAGAACCAGTGAAAGGCCATAGAAAAAGTATGAAAAATGCAGCCACCAGCGAAGATCCACAAGAGCCAAAACGAGCATAATAATAGCCCCAAAACCAAAGCGGAGCACTTGCTTACCAGCCCAGACATTGGGTTCTCCCCCCGCTGCAGAAACCAAAAGCCCCCAGCCAATGGCTGAAATGAGAAGAATAAGCAGAAATATTCCCCAGTTAAGCTGGGTAAGTTTCTGGACAGATGTGGATAGGGTGTTGG
The DNA here is from genome assembly GCA_013815465.1 of Alphaproteobacteria bacterium. Lineage (GTDB taxonomy): Bacteria > Pseudomonadota > Alphaproteobacteria > UBA9655 > UBA9655 > UBA9655. Next base: position 2,105 of record JACDGE010000016.1, read on the forward strand.
TTATCATGGCACAAACATTACCTGAACATCAGAGCCGAGTGAAGCTTTATTGCTTGGGGACTTAAGATAAACATTCTCTCGCGAAAACCAAGGACTTTCGACCTACAGACGTGCCTTGAAAAGCAGTGCTGTTAATCTAATCTTAACCCACATATGAGACGATGTAAAAATTAGTGAATTTTCCGGTCAACGTGGTGCCATAGACTAATTCACTCAACTCGGAAAACAATTTAAAAGGTGGATAACGATGTTTACAAAAAATAATATTAGCGTTCTGACGTTAGGACTGCTCTTAGGCATGAGCCTGATCAATACTCCCAGCCAGGCACGTCAGGCCGGAATGTGCTGGTGTGACAATGAGCGCCGTAAAGATCTAGAAACACGTGACCAATGTGAACAAACAGCTTGTACAACATGTCGGGGAAACGTTTGTCGCTGGGAGCAAGAACAATGGTTCTAAGACTCAGGTTAGGTCTCTAACGGTAGCTATAAACTTAGCTTGACTTAGATTGACTTAGCTTGACTTAGCTTGACACCCCTCATCCCGCTCCAATATCTGCGCTTTCTCTAAAATATCCCTTGCAGCTTGAGCGGCAGGTCCTGATCCCCCTGCATGTTCAACAACGACCGCAATGGCATAATGGGAGGCATGGCCGATAAAAAGGCCATGCTCACGGTATTTCCAAGCTAAATGATGGGTTTTCGTGAGCCCTGCCTTCCGTTGAGCAAGCGTAATACGCCTCACTTGACTCGTGCCTGTTTTTCCTGCCATTTCAAGGCCTGGCGTCTGAATACGATGACGAAAAGCTGTGCCATTGGGTTCATTCACGACTCCTTTGCTGGCCTCTAGAATGGTTTCAAGATGCTCTGGATTAATCTCCATTTTTTCAAAAACTGTTAAGTCTTGCTTTGTCAGACTCGGCGAAATCTTTTTGCCCCCACCTGCAAGCCTTGCCATCGCAACTGCCAATTCCAGAGGACTCGCCAACATAAATCCTTGCCCAATACTCACCTGTACCGTATCGCTGACATTCCAGTTTGTGTTCTTTTTCTCTTTTTTCCAGTCTTTTGTGGGGACAAGCCCTTTCTTACAGTGGGGAAAATTTTCAAGCCCTCCCTCCCCCAATCCAAAATCTCGATAAAAGGCAGAGAGTCTGTCAATGCCAATCTTCTTTCCCACCTCATAAAAGAAGACATCACAGGATTCAACAATCGCTCGGGAAACATTGACGTTCCCATGGGCATGCATACAGTGAAATTTATGGTTTCCCACATAGGTGTGACCAGGACAATAAACGGTATCATTTTTGTGAATAACCCTTAATTCCAGAGCCGCTAGAGCAACAAAAAGCTTAACCGTTGATCCTGGCGCATAGAGCCCTGAAATAGCCTTATTTGTCATCGGTACGTATGGATTTTCCTGAAGCTCATTCCAAGGTTTGTGACCAATCCCTTTCGGGAAAAGATTTGGATCAAAGGAAGGATTTGAAACAAGGGCCAGAATATCCCCCGTATGAATATCAATCACTACAGCTGAGGCACTTTCATAACGAGACAGCACACTTTGCGCATAGTCCTGGAGGCGACTATCAATGGTCAAGTGAACGTCCTGCCCCGTTGAGCTAGGAATTTGATATAATTCACGCACCACTTTGCGTTTCGCATTAATTTCAAAGGCGCTATGCCCCGGATTTCCACGCAAATCTTTATCAAAATATTTTTCAAGCCCTACTTTTCCAACCTTCAAACCTGAAATGGTCAGCATAGCGTCATTCACTTGTTCTTTTTCAGAAGAAGAAGCGACATAGCCCAAAAGATGGGCACCTGCCTCGACTTTTGGATACCTGCGCGTCGATCCAATCTCGATAGAAATGCCAGGCAACTCAGCTGTATGCAATTCAATCGCCGAAACTTCTTCCCAGGTGAGATTATCCTTGATAATCACTGAATCAAGTCCGCGCTTTTTATGGATAACGTTTAAGGCTTTTTTTTCTTCATCAGATAAGGTAATGAGCCCGGAAAGCGTATAAAGCGTCTCTTCAACTTCTGAACGCTTGTCAGTCAAAAAGATAACACGAAAATTTGTTTCATTTTGAGCAAGGAGGACGCCATGGCGGTCATAAATTTGACCTCTTAAAGGAACAACGGGGCGGGTTGCAATACGGTTGCCCTCTGCCAATAAACGATAATGAGATCCTTCAAAAATCTGTAGATAACACATACGCCCGACAAGAATAAGTATAAAAACAATTTGAATAATTCCTAAAAAAATCATTCTACGAATAAATTGATGGTTTGATGCTTCAGACATAAGATTGCAATCTCAAATGCAGATGACTTAAACTCCAAGCAACAAGAGGATATAAAACAATTCCATATGCCCAAGAAAAAAGAAGGGCCCACCCCCCTGAAAAAAGAAGTCCATAAATCATCAAGTAACATAAACTATAACAACAAAATATCCCCCAAATAAGGAAAAAGTGTTGAGAAGATAAAATAGGCCGGATATAGTATCCAATAAGCCCGCTTAACACAAGAAGGAGGGAAGAAAACCCTAACTCCGACCCCATAAGAGCATCATAAAAAATGCCTATTCCAAAAAGGCTCCATAAGGGAAGCCAGTCTGGGCGAAAGATAAGCCAGTAGTAAATAGGAATCAAAAACAATGCAGGTAGGAGAGGATAGTTTCCTATTCGTAAGCTACATCCCCCCAATATGATGAAAAGAACGGTGAGAAAGGGAAGAGTTTTGAGGGTGTGAAGAAAGATTTTCATGTATGTTATCCCTGCTTCAGGACGATTGAATGCAAGCACTTTAGAAGTAATTTATGCCGCCCCGTGATTGTTATTCCGAGGAGCTTTAGCTGGGAAGCAATCCAGAACCCCCCAGAGACTGGAGCGCTTCCCTCCCCTCGCGATGACAGCTCCCTGAAGGTGAGAACGACAATTGCATTCCTCATTCCGCCCTCAATGCAGCATTGAGTTCTTCCCTAAATCCTTCTGGGTGGAGGCGCAGAATGTGGACCCATTCAATAGATTTGAAGGGGACGTAAGGCCTCACTCTAATTTTGTTATTGGTTATTTCATCCACAATGCCTACAGGCAAGCCGGCAGGGAAAATCCCTCCCATTCCTGAGGTCAAAACTTGTTCCCCTTGCTGTATTTTACGCACATCCCCCACATAGACAAGGGTGGGGAGAAATGTTCCATCTCCGGCTAAAATTGCTTTTTGTTGTGAAGTAGAGGTGATAACAGGAATGCGAGAGTTCGAGTCATTAAGAAGCAGCACGCGAGACACATGGGCTCCCACCTTTTCAAGACGCCCCACAACACCTTCTTTAACAATAACAGGTTGTTCTTTTTCGATCCCGTCTTTATCTCCTGAAGCGATCAAGAAGAAGTGATGAAGGCCATCATAGGGGCTGGAAAGAATTTTTGCTGTAAGGTGCCCACATTGTTCAACAATAGGGATATGCAAGTGTTGCCTCAATATTCCGTTTTCGTGATGGAGAGCCCCTAAGGTCTGGAGCTGCCATTTTAACTTTTCATTCTCTTGCGAGAGACGCTCATATTCTTCTCGAAGATGCATGAAGACATGGGTGTTTTTAAGGAGTGCGCGGGTTTCTTGAAAAGGGTGAATAAATCCCGCTTGTATCCATGCTGTTCCCTCAAAAAGCCTTTGTTCAATTCCATCATAAAAGGGCTTATGCAACCGAAGGATTCCTCCCAATAGCCCAATAGCAATAAGCGTAAAACCCAACCTGTAACGCCATCTTGGAGAGCGAGAAGGATATGGGTTCGCCTTAGGTTTTAACGCGGCGGATTTTTTATGTCGAATAAAAAAGGACACACTTTACACTTCCTATACACCAACTAAAACATTTTTATGATGATTCATCATATCAAGGGCTTTCCCTGTCCCTAATGCAACACATGATAAGGCGTCCTCTGCGACAATGACAGGGAGACCCGTTGCTTCTCTAAGAACGACATCAAGATTTTTTAGAAGAGAACCGCCACCCGTTAATACAATACCACGATCCACAATGTCAGCAGCAAGTTCAGGCGCGGTGTTTTCCAAGGCTAATTTGACCCCTTCCACAATAGCCGCTACGGGTTCACTTAAACTTTCAGAAATTTGCTTTTCTGAAATGATTAACTCTTTAGGAACGCCGCGCAAAAGGTCTCGGCCTTTCAGCTCCATCGTAGAGCCTTCCCCATCTCTTGGAGTCATAGCAGAGCCAATGCCTTTTTTAATGCGTTCCGCGCTTGCTTCTCCAATTAACAAATTATGTTGGCGGCGAATATAACTGATAATGGCTTCATCCATATTGTCGCCTCCAACCCGGACAGAACGGGAATAAACGATGCCTCCCAGAGACAAGACAGCAACCTCTGTTGTACCTCCCCCTATATCGACCACCATAGACCCCGTAGGCTCTGTGACAGGTAAGCCCGCTCCAATGGCTGCGGCCATAGGTTCTTCAATTAAATAAACACTGCGAGCACCCGCACTTTCAGCTGATTCCTGAATAGCTCGTCTTTCAACAGCAGTTGAGCCGGAAGGGACGCAAATAATAACCCGTGGACTGATAAAACTGCGCCTTTTATGAACCTTTTGGATGAAGTATTTGATCATCTCTTCCGCAACTTCGAAGTCAGCAATGACACCTTCACGCAAAGGACGAATCGCTTGGATGTTACCCGGTGTTCTGCCCACCATAAGCTTTGCTTCCTCGCCCACGGCAAGCACGTGCTTTTTACCCCGAGACGTTGAAATAGCCACGACAGAGGGCTCATTAAGTACAATGCCTTGCCCTTTTACATAGACCAGCGTATTGGCTGTTCCTAAATCAATAGCCAAATCTGAAGAAAGTGCACCGAGTATCTTTGAAAACATAGCCATTCTGCTCCATCATAAAAGTTAAGATTTAGTCTCTATTTAGCACATTCTTTTGTCAGTGCGCACATTTTTTTCAGTATTTCTTTAATAAACTGTTTTTTTTGGTGTTTTTCTTATTTTATTAATCTTTTAGATAGCCAAAATAAATTAAAATAACGCCTATTAAAAAAGATAACAAAAAAGTTGTGTAATAAGCAAATTTATTGTTAATCCATTGCTTACTCATCTTAACAATGAGGTCTGGAAAAAGGATGAGACTCATCCCCTTGAGGAGAGCCATCCAACCCACGACGGTAATAATAACTCTCCAATCCTTTACCCAATGATTATGGCTTACGACCAAGAGGATTCCTACGATTAGACCCATAAAACCTGCCACGAGCATTAATGCAGAATTTTTCGTCATATCCAGAATAAGATCTTTTAATCTTTTTTCGCATAAAACAAATGTCATGCTAATAAATATTAAATATATACCAAGAGCCTTTGCTAAGAAAATTGAATTCTCCATTTTAGCGCCCCCTCATTTATATTATTTTTTTGAGTTTTACGTATTCCATTCCACTAAATCAACACCATTAATTACTAGTAAAATAATGGCGATGGGAAAAAAACGATGGTCCAGAAAATAAGCCACCCATAGCTTCCTCGATAGAAGAGTGATTGGTACTTTTCTCCCTTCAAAACCCTCAAGTTTTTGATTGCAAGGATAAGAGCAATAGGAAAAAAAATTATAATAAAAATTATGATATTCCCACTATATTCAAACGGATAATGTTTTTTAACTTTGTTCATTTATTTTATCCCCCCATAATAAACTGATACCTTATCTTTATCTGCTGCTTTGATGTAAATTATTTTAGATCTTCAAACTCAGCAACGCCAAAAAATGAACCTGAGAGAACAAGGAAGCTCATGCTGTTTTTCCCATCAAGACTCCAAAAATATCAATCAATTTTTGACGTATATTTGCCCGGTGAACAACCATATCTACCATCCCATGGGTGAGTTGAAATTCAGCACTTTGAAAGCCAATCGGTAGAACACATCGAATCGTTTCTTGAAGAACGCGCGGTCCCGTAAAGCCAATAAGCGCTCCAGGCTCAGCAATGGCAATATCACCCAACATGGCAAAAGAAGCCGCGACGCCCCCCGTGGTCGGATTTGTTAAAATGGGGATATAAGGTAAACCAGCTTCTTTAACTTGTTCAACTGCAATCACAGAGCGAGGCATTTGCATTAAGGAAAGGATACCTTCTTGCATGCGGGCCCCCCCTGAAGCAGGAATGGTAAGATAAGCAGCTTTTAATTCACATGCTCTTTCAGCGCCCCTAACAAGCCCTTCACCAATACCCAATCCCATGGATCCTCCGATAAAGGAAAAATCAAAAGCTGAGATGACAACAGGGTACCCCCCTATATAGCCTTCCGCGACAACGATCGCATCCATTTCACCTGTTTTTTCACGGGCAGTCTTTAAACGATCCGGATATTTTTTAGAATCTTTAAACTTCAAAGGATCCACAGGAACGGGTTGAAGAGGAACACGGGTGTAATTCCCTTGATCAAAAAGATTTTCAAGGCGCATTTTAACAGGGATGGCCATGTGATGGGCGCAATGACTGCAAACATATTGATTCGCTACTAAATCCCTGTGAAAGACCATTTGTTCACAATCTGTACACTTATGCCAAAGGTTGTCCGGAATTTCTTGCCTGCGCATTAATGCGCTAATCTTTGGTCGCACAAAGGTGGTAAACCAACTCATCGTAATTCCTCTTCATATTAAAAGTTCTTCCGTCAGACAGAAGGAGTGTAGCAAAAAAAAGAAAGGGATTGCAACAGCTGTCCCTGTGCCGTCCCTTTACCGCGATACCGCTGTGCATTCTTATGAATCGGTGCTATTCTAAAATTACTCTGCTAATTTAATAAATGAGTATAAGAAAATGAATTTAGGACAATTAGAATGTCCCCTTGATCCGGGCTTGGCCAACGATCTTTCACTTATTTTAGAGGAAGAGGTTGTTTCCGTGTCTTGGTATGAGGCTAAAGCCGACAATTGGGTTTTATCCGTTCTTTTTAAAGAAGACCAAGAATCTCTAGTGCGTGAGAGAATCTCAATGTTTTTTACAGAGAATAATCTCCCCCTCCCAAAAATGACAGGCAGCAAGCTGACAGACAAAGACTGGGTAACGGCGGTTTATCAAGGCTTTCCGCCTCTGAGCATTGGACGGTTTTATATTTATGGTATGCACATTCAAGAATCTCCCCCTGCAGGACTGATTCCCTTGCACATTGAGGCAGCGACAGCCTTTGGTTCAGGTCAACACGAATCTACGGAAGGATGCCTTAAAGCTTTAAGCCTTCTCGATACACAACAAATTTTTTCCGACCCCCTTGATATGGGATGCGGCTCAGGGATCTTAGCTATTGCCATGGCGGAATTATGGAATGTTCCTGTCGTTGCTTGTGACAATGACCCAGAAGCTGTTCGCGTGACCATAGAGAATGGGCAGAAAAATGGTGTTGGCCATCTAATCCAGGGGGGAGTCAGCGAAGGATTTGCAGCAATCTCCGCCAAAAAGTTCGATATAATCACTGCTAACATCCTGGCAGGCCCCCTCTGCCATATGGCACAAGACGTTGGACGTGCTTTAATCCCGGGAGGATGCATTATTCTTTCTGGCCTCTTGAGCCGCCAAGCAGAAGAAGTCATTCATGCCTATGAGAGTGTGGGCATTAAACTATTTAGTCAGATTCCTATTGGGGATTGGTCTACCTTAATCATGCGGAAGGAAAGCAATGGATAAGATAAGCTCTTTACGAAAACTTATGAAAGACCAAGGTCTATCCGCGCTTCTGATTCCCCGCACCGATGAATTCCAAAGCGAAGATATTGCTCCTCGGGCTCAAAGGCTTGCGTGGCTTACAGGATTCTCGGGCTCGGCTGGCTTTGCGGTCATCACGAATGATAAAGCTGCTTTCTTTACGGATGGGCGTTATATTTTACAAGCTAAGGAAGAAGTTTCATCTTTCTATGAACACTATAATATTTCTGAAAAATCTCCTTTTCAATGGGTTATGGAAAATCTGTCTGCTCATGAAAAAATTGGCTATGACCCTTGGCTTTTTACAGAGCCCCAACTCATTAAATATGATCGGCCTCGGGTTGCGTTATCGTCCAACCCTATCGATGAATTGTGGCGTGACCGCCCTGAATCTCCTGATAATCCTCTACGTCTTCATCCTTTAGAATATGCAGGTGAGAGTGATGAAGCCAAACGTATGCGTATCGCCACATCTCTAAAAGCGGACCAACTCTTGATGACAGCCTGCGATTCGATTGCCTGGCTTTTGAATATCAGGGGAAATGATGCACCCCATACGCCGATCGTTCATAGTATCTGCTTGTTAAACAAGGATGGCACCTATGACCTCTTCGTAGATCTTCAGAAAGTTAAGGATGAGGTTTTGACGATCCTACAAGAGACTGGAGGGACACTTATTGATATCTCTCAGGTTTTACTTCATATAGGGAAGATGAGCGGATCCTGCCAGATTGACCCTCACACCACACCGATGATTTTGCTGCAAACCATGGAGCAAGCGGGGGTCAAAATTATTCGAGAACGAGATCCCTGTCTTTTACCCAAAGCCCTTAAAAATCCTGTTGAACTCAAGGGAGCCCGGGATGCCCATGTCCAAGATGGGATTGCCCTATGCCGCTTTTTTGACTGGCTTCATGCTCAGCCCTTAGAGGGGGAAACGACTGAGTTATCAGCGGCCAAAAAACTTCATGACTTTCGAAAAGAAGGATATCTTTTTCAAGATCTTAGTTTTAACACGATCTCTGGTTTTGCTGCCCATGGAGCGATCATTCATTATAATGTAACGGCAAAATCCGATATTCCTCTCAGGCGGGGGGAGCTTTATCTAGTGGATTCTGGTGGGCAATATTTAACAGGAACGACCGATGTGACCCGCACCATCGCTTTGGGCGATCCAACCGCTGAACAAAAAGACCGCTACACCCGCGTGCTGAAAGGCCATATCGCACTTGCTCAAGCCATTTTTCCACAGGGCACTACCGGCGCACAATTGGACGTTCTTGCACGTCAGTTTTTATGGCAAGTTGGCTGCGATTATGACCATGGTACAGGCCATGGGGTGGGTAGCTATCTGACTCTTCATGAAGGGCCGCAGGGCATTTCTAAACGAGCCTCCGATGTACCTTTAATGCCCGGAATGATCCTTTCCAATGAGCCGGGTTATTATAAGGAAGGGGCGTATGGCATCCGAATTGAAAACCTGATGGCCGTTGTTGCACTCCCTCATTTGCCGGGATTTTATGGATTTGAGACCATAACCTTAGCCCCCCTCGATTTGATGCTTATTGAGGATAGCAAGCTATGTGATCAAGAACGAGCATGGGTTATGGATTATCATGAACGAATTCGGAGAATCCTCAAATTATAGAGAACCACTCTACCTCCGACAAATTGCCTCGCCAAGCTTCTCAAGATAGCCCTTTAAATCTGGATCACTAACTCCTTGCATTTGTTGCGCCAGCCATTCTTTTTCCTCCTGCGCAAGAGGAGGGATGGTTTTTTCAGGCTCAACCATGGGGGGGGTAAAACCATGATTCATCTGTAGTTTGGAAATCGCTTTATATCCAAAAAAAGTATTAACATGCTCTAAAATGACGCCTTGGGAGTAATGAATAAAAAGAGAGCTTGAAGAAGTTACACTTAAGTAGAGAGTCCCCTCACCCTTTTTCCCTTTGGGAAACGTTATTCTCTCTGGAAGGGCAAGATTAGCGAAACGATCACCTACAATTTGCGCCCAGTGAGTAATAATTTTCCCTTCCATAAGTCCCCGTGCCTTAAAGACGGGCTTAACAATTGCTTGTGTATAAAATCCTATGCGACTAGGACGGTATTTGTTAAAGTTATTCATAATCTCATACTATAATCTTTTAAGGGTAGCGGAAAGTGTTTTCAGGGAAGCTGTTAAAATGGTATGCAAAAGCCCAACGCAAACTCCCCTGGCGCACAGACGTCAAAAACCCTTACCACACATGGTTAAGTGAAATTATGTTGCAGCAAACAACGGTTGCAACAGTTATTCCCTATTTCAATGCCTTTATTAAAAGATGGCCCACGGTTCAGGACTTGTGTAGTGCATCTCTCGATGAAGTCCTGACCCAATGGCAAGGCCTGGGATATTACTCTCGAGCCCGCAACCTTCACAAATGCGCTCAAATTTTGGCGAAGGGATTCCCATCAACGGAAGAGGACCTCCTGAAACTTCCCGGCATTGGACCTTATACAGCGGCGGCCATTTCTTCCATCGCCTTTGATGAGCAAGCAGCAGCCGTTGACGGCAATGTGGTTCGGGTCATAAGTCGCTATTTTGCCATAGCCACCCTTAAGCCTACTTTAGAGATCAGGGAAAGGGTTAAAACCCTTTTGCCTACTGAAAAAAATGGGGATTTTACCCAAGCCTTAATGGAATTTGGGGCTCTGTTGTGCCGTCCAAAGAATCCTCTCTGCATAACCTGTCCTCTTCAGAGTGGCTGTCAAGCTTATATGCAGGGTAAGACGGAAAACTACCCGATGAAGGCCCCTAAGCGAAAGCTACCCACTCGCTATGCCACAGCTTTTATTTTAAGACGGGAGGATGGAGCAATTTTACTGAGAAAGCGTCCCCTTCAGGGGCTACTGGGAGGAATGATGGAAGTCCCCTCAACTCCCTGGGTAGAAGAAAAGGATCAAGCAGATTGGAGCGGACCTATTGTTCGGCACACGTTTACCCATTTCCATTTTGAAGTGAGAGTACAGCTTGTAACTGACTTGGAAGCTGTTGAAGGAGTGTGGGTTTATCCACAGGATTTGAAAAACTATGCCCTTCCAACTGTAATGAAGAAGATTATTGCGAGTGGTTTTAATAAAGAGTCATTGCACTCCTTTGTAGAATGATGAAATTAAGTTTACCAGGTATCGCCTATTTATTTTTTATTTCTATTTTATGCGTTTTTTTGCCGGTTCCGAGCGAGGAATCATTAATTTAAGGGCTCCCTCGGAAAAGATCACTGACTCTTTCTTTTCATCTAGCTCATGGGAGAGCTTTATGGAACGATAAAAGACGTCATAATTCTGGTGAGCGATATAAAATAGGCCTCTTTCGAAACTCTATATACTACCCTAAAGTTGTCATGCTGAACTTGTTTCAGCATCTAAAAGAGATCCCGAAACAAGTGGGGGATGACAGAGTGGTAGCGAGAATGAGTTTTGAAAGAGGTCTAAGGTTTCCCCTAACTTAAAAAGAAAAGGGAGAGATCTTGCGATCTCTCTCTATTTCCCTATTAGTTATTTACTCTATAGTCTGAGGAGCAGCCGACATTCCTTCTTCCGTTGGCATGCCTTCTTTGTCCATTTCACCATGGGCTGCTGGGGCTTTATGCATTTTTTTGTCAGCGTGGTGATGGGCTTTCTTGGCCTTATGATGATGACCATGCTTATGCATGCCCTTATGACCTCTATGATGATCCCTATTTTGCATACGCTCAGAACCTATTTGAACTGGATATACTTCATGAGGCGTCATGTTTTCGCGGTCAATATACACCTTATGGGGGTGTGCTTGGCTAGGATACCAATAAGCTCCATGCTGTGAATGGGCTGTATACCCGGGTAGCATGTTAGCTTGTGCGTGGGGATACCAAAAATATCCTTCATGCCAAATGTAGCAATGCTCTTGGTTACCTTGATAGTATTCTCGTTGACATGCATTAAATGCAGGCGCATTCACCAGAGGATAGTTTACATAAACCGCCAATGCATGTTGACCGTGATGACCATGGAATCTATGAGCATGCTTGTGGCCGTGATGCTTGTGCGCATGGTGTTTGTGATGATGAGGACCGTTTTCTTTCCTCGCCATCTCATGTGCTGATGCACCTTCCTTCATTTCAGTTGACTTCTTGTGCGCATCTACATTTGCATATGCATTCCCAAGAAGGGCAATGGCTGAAACTGTCGCTATAACAAAATTTTTCATGGAACCTCCGTATTATTTTGTTGTTTGAAGATACATTTGCATTCATACAAAACATATGGTGCAAATCTCCTTTAAATAGAGAATAACAACAAAAAGATTAAAATTTGATTAATGACCGAATCTTATTTTTCTAAAATTATTTTCCTAAAGGAATACGAATGCCTAACTGAGGAACGATCGGGAGATATTTATCTGCAGGCAAATGATTTTCAATAGGTTTTTCGACAGGCGGCATATAGTCATATTTTGGCCTTTTCTTGTCCGGGTTTGCTTTCACGATAATCTCTGAATCAGAAAAAGAGGAGCAGGCAGTTATGCCAATACCCATAAGCCCAATTAAAAAAAATTTTAACACTTCTCTTCTACCTTTTTTAGTCTGATTCTTGCCCACAATTCAATTTGCTTTGCTACGGAGCAGTGATATATTGGACCTCTTTCGAAACTTATTATCGCTACCACTCCACTGTCATCCCGAACTTGTTTCAGGATCTCTTTTAGATGCTGAAACAAGTTCAGCATGACAACTTTAGGGGAGTATAGAGAGTTTCGAAAGAGGTCTATTTTACTAAAAATTTGAGCATGAGGGATGATACTGTCTGATATTTTAATCGTTCTTGTCATGAGTCGATCACTCCTCTTCATTATGTTTCATAATGCAACTCTCGCCCTAAACCAAGAAAAGGCTTGCGAGCCCTAAAAACGTTGCAAAACCTAATAAATCGGTGGTTGTTGTTAGAAAAGGACCGGCACTAATAGCAGGATCCATACCCATTCTATCAATAACAATCGGCAATATAGCCCCCCCTACGGCGGCCCATATCATATTAAGAATTAAGGCACACCCTAGAACCATTCCTAAGGCAGGGTCAGAAAACCAAAAGGCTGCAATTGACCCCATCATCGCACCAAAGACAACGCCATTAATAAGGCCCACAAAGGTTTCTTTCCAAATCGCTCGCTTCATATTAGACCCACCGAGTTCACGATTGGCAATAGCCCTTACAGTAACGGTCACGACTTGCATCCCTGCATTTCCACTCATTGCAGCACTTATGGGCATGAGAACAGCAAGAGCGACCATTTTTTCAATTGTATGTTGAAATTGAGAAATAACCGTCACAGCCATTAAGGTGTTTAAAAGTGTAATCATTAGCCAGCCAATGCGAGAATAGGAGGTACTTAAAAGAGGTTCAAAAAAGTCCGATTCGTTTACCCGCGCGAGATGCATAATATCTTCTTCAGCGGCTTCTTCGATCACATCTACCACATCATCAATGGTAATCATCCCTATTACACGGCCTTTCCCATCCACAACAGGGGCTGAAACAAGACCATACTTACGAAACAGCAACGCCACTTCTTCCGTGTCCATTAAGGCAGGAATACGCTTAATATCAGTGGACATAATATCTGTGATTTTTGTAGAGGGAGATTGGCGCAATAAAAAACTTAAAGGAACGCCTCCCAAAGGGATCCGATTGCTATCAACAACAAAAAGATCGTAAAATTTTTCTGGTATATTTTTTTCGCGAGGAATGTAATCGATTGTTTCTTTGACAATCCAGGTACTAGGCACACAAACCACTTCTCGCTGCATCAAACGAGCGGCGCTATCTTCTGGATAGTTGAGGACTTCCTCTAAAATGAGACGCTCACCCGCCGGAATAGAATCGAGGATTTCTTTCTGTTGTTGCTCGTCTAAATCTTCAATGACAGCAACAGCTTCATCGCTCTTGAGACCTGTGATTGCCTCTGCGATCTCTTGGGTCCCTAATTGTTCAACAACTTCTTCACAAACAGTTTCATTAAGATAATAAAGAATATCAGGATCAAAATGAGGACGTAAGTGTTCAATCAACTGATGGCGTAAGTTGGGAGAAAGATATTCAATAACAATAGCTACATCTGCTGCATGGAGAGGTTCGATAAGACGCTCAACGCGTGCCTCGTCAGCATTTTCAAGAGCGTCCTCAAGGGCACGGATGGTTTCTTGTGACACGCCATAAAGAGCTTCATTCTCTCCATGTTCTTGGGTCTGGAAATGCTCTTTTTCAATCATTTTGCATTAGCTTTGAGCAGAATGAGAGTTGGTGGCGGCATTTTGAGCATCCACCACAGCAAATGCCGTCATATTAAAGATTCCCCGGGTCGTGACAGAGGGGGTCAAAATATGAATAGGTTTTTTAGGCCCTAATAAAATAGGTCCTATGGGTTGGCCATCGGCGAGAATTTTAACCATATTCAAAGCAATGTTAGCCGTATCTAAATTAGGCATAATCAAAAGGTTAGCCATTCCTCTTAGCTCTGAACCTGGAAAAGCTTTGGTACGGATCAGTTCGCTCAGAGCTGAATCTGCATGCATTTCACCTTCAACCTCTAAGTCAGGAGAAAGGAATTTAATTTTTTCCAGGGCTTGGCGCATTTTTAAGACGGATTCACCATGGGCAGATCCAAAGTTAGAATAAGACAATAAAGCTAGCTTAGGCAAAATGCCAAATTTACGAACCTGAGCGGCAGCCATGATCGCCATTTCAGCCAATTGAGAAGCTGTGGGGTCTTGATTGACATAGGGATCACAAAAGAAAAAGGATCCTTTTTCCAGGATCATGACGCTCATAGAGGCCGCGACTTCTAAGTTTTCCTTAAGACCAACAATATCTAAAATGGATTCCAGGTGATGACCATAGCGGCCGTCTGGACCACAAAGAGCAGCATCAGCCTCTCCAAAGTGAACCATGAGGCTAGCAATAACAGACGTATTCGTGCGTAAAACAGTCTTCGCATAGCCAGGAGAAACGCCATTGCGTGCCATCAAACGATGATATTCTGTCCAATATTGATGATAGCGGGAATCTTTTTGAGGATCAACAAGTTCAAAATCCCGATCTAGTTCCAAACGAAGATTCAAGAGGTTAATGCGTTTTTCGATGACTTCGCGCCTTCCAATAAAGATGGGTCGCGCAATCCCCTCTTCAAGGACGTGTTGAGCAGCCGTCAAAACCCGTTCGTCTTCGCCTTCCGCATAGACGATACGAAGTGGCATGGCCTTTGCACGACTAAAAATAGGCTTCATAATTAAACTTGAACGGTATACAAACTCAGAAAGGGTTTGCTTATAAGCCTCTATATCTTGAAGTGGGCGGGTTGCAACCCCTGTAGCCATGGCGGCTTGCGCTACCGCTAGAGGTAGTTCGATGACCAATCGAGGATCAAAGGGTTTAGGGATAATATAATTAGGACCAAACAGAAGATCTTCTTGGGTATAAATTGAGGCAACCACATCAGAAGGATCGCGGTGTGTCAGATCAGCAAGGGCGTGCACACAAGCCAGTTTCATCTCTTCATTGATGGTTGTCGCCCCAACATCTAAAGCACCCCTAAAAATAAAGGGAAAACACAAAACATTATTCACTTGATTCGGATAATCCGAACGACCGGTAGCTATAATGGCGTCCGAGCGAACCGCGCTGACTTCTTCCGGTAAAATTTCAGGGATAGGGTTGGCCAGGGCGAAAATGATAGGTTGGCCTGCCATAGTGGCCACCATCTCAGGTTTTACAACCCCACCAGCGGAAAGCCCTAAAAAGATATCTGCACCTTTAAGGGCTTCTTCAAGAGTTCGGGCACTCCCCTTCGTTGCATATTTTTCTTTATAAGGATCCATTTTTTCTTTGCGACCCCGATAAACCACACCTGCTTGATCTATGATGGTAATATGTTCTTTTTTCAGTCCCAAACCGACGAGAATATCCAGGCAGGCAAGGGCCGCAGCGCCTGCCCCCGAAGTAACCAGTTTAACCTCTTGAATGTCTTTTTTGACAAGCTTAAGCGCATTGAGCGTGGCTGCACCAACAATGATGGCCGTTCCGTGTTGATCGTCATGAAAGACTGGAATGTTAAGACGCTTTTTGAGTTCTTGCTCAACATAAAAACACTCGGGGGCTTTAATATCTTCCAGATTAATACCACCAAAAGTGGGTTCTAGGCTTGCAATAATATCAACAAGTTTGATGGGATCAAGTTCATTAATCTCGATATCAAAAACGTCAATCCCCGCAAATTTTTTAAAGAGGACAGCTTTTCCTTCCATCACCGGTTTTGCAGCCAAAGGACCAATATTTCCCAGGCCTAAAACGGCAGTGCCATTTGAAACAACCGCCACAAGATTAGCACGGGCTGTAAGAAAGGCCGCTTGGTGCGGATCATTTTGAATGGCTTCGCTAACGGCTGCCACGCCGGGTGAGTATGCAAGCGCTAAATCTTCTTGGGTGGAAAGAGGCTTAGTCGCCACAATTTTTAGCTTACCAGGAGGGTTATGCCGATGATAATCAAGTGCCCGTTGGTAAAGAGTTTTCTTCAAGCCGCCCTCCTCTTTTTGAACACTTCAGTGTACTCTATTTAACGATAGATATAAATAATTATGGTGCGGTCGAGAAGACTCGAACTTCCACAGGGTTTCCCCCACAGCGACCTCAACGCTGCGCGTCTACCAATTCCGCCACGACCGCATATTTTGTGGTTTTTATTCCATGATAGTGTCCATGAGATAACAAATCTCTGCGTTAGATGCAAGGGTTCAATTTTTTATTCTCTCTCCCCCCAACATTAGAGGAGGGGAAAAGAAATTTTGAATTAGCCAAACAGCCTCTTACTTCCCAAACTCCACATAATGCTTTAAAAACTGATCTCGGCTTTCCCAACGAAGAATATCATCCGATTGAGAGCTCTCGACGAAAATAAAGTTCTCATCACAATTTTCCCGTTTGTGAGAAGACAGTGAATCGCCAATAATCTTACCCGGTTGTCCATTCCCCAGATAAGCCCCAACGCCGCTTTCTCCATGGCTTATCAACACAAGGGCTACATAATTCTGATTTTTCTCTGTTTTCTTAGGGGCGCCAAGGACAGGAAAGCCCTCTTCATTTTTGATCGTAATCAATCCTCCAGCCTCCTCTTGAGGCTTTATTTGTGCTTTTGCGAGCTCGGGTTCAACGACATATGTCATCAATCGTTTAAACCCATCTCTTGCATAATTTTCACTAATTCCAAGACTTTTAAAGGGAATAATGCCCTTTGCTTTTTCCATTCGGCAAGCATCTTGCGCGATACCGAAATTAGCCCCCAGGATCTGAGCCTCCGCAGGACAAGGGAAACGCTTGTTTCTTTCCACATACACGGCAATCGCATTCATGGCATACTCTTGATGGGTGCGCGTCTTAAGAAAAGCCGCCCGTTTCATATGGGCGGTCACGAGAGGAATGCTCAGCCCCCCAATTGCCCCCAAAATCATCAAAACAATAGCGAGCTCAAGAAGGGAAAAACCCGCTTCAGAGCTGGAAGAACAAGACGCAGACTGGTTCATGATTTTCAACATTATAGGCCCCTCCTTCTGACACACACGCATGAGCAGACACATCTGATCCATCCATGGCCCGGACTTTTCCAGAGGTTGGGTGTCCATTGTCCATTTTTTTATCAATGCTTTGGGCTTGTGCAGGAGTTAACAATCCCCCATCCCCATGATCACCTACTTTTTTCCCTAAGATAAACCACAGCCCTTTGAGCCCCCTCGGATTGTTTTCCACCGTAAATCCTCCGCCTATGGAAGCTTCAGGAACGCCTTTCCCAAAATCCCCTGTGGCTTCTGTTCCTTGGGGGCCCGGGCTTCCAATAAGTCCAGCCGCAGAAAGATGCGTCCAAAAATTTAAGGCTTCACTCCCTGATGCAAGGCCCTCCCCATCAACAATTCCATTGCCATTGCCATTTTTAAGTCCCTGGTCAATAAGCATTGAGGCCTTGTTAAAATCACCGGGAAGCGCATCATATTTATCAAGGAAGGCGGTGGTGGCTAAACGATACTCATTAAGCTGCGATATGACCCGCTTAAGCCGAGCACTTTCAATAAGATCTTTTCCCTTTAAAACCCCACCAATAAGAAATCCCATGATGACAAGGACAATGGCTGACTCGATGAGGCTGAATCCCTTTTGGCAGAAGATTTTGCATTTCTTTTTCAACTTTCCCTCTCTTTTTTACACCAAATAAGTTTAACTAATTATATAGGTAAACTTATACGAAAATGATAGATATATGCAATGGGTTTTTTGAGAAGGGTTTTTAGGAGGATCACCAATTGAAACAATCAACATCGCCTCAAGAGAGTATCGCTAGAGTTGATGAAAATCATATACAAAAAAAATTTTAACAATGTGTTTAATAAAATAAATTAAATAATGGATTGACAAAACTATACTAATATATATGAAATGGAATATACGTATGTAGAACATGTTATTTATAAAATTTATGGGGCTTCATATGAAAAAACACGTTTAATCTTGATGCTCGGGTCATCAGTTTTGATAATCAGTCCAACATTTTCCATGGAAAAAGACGCTTTTGAAGAAAATGATTTACCCTAAAATACTCGTCGTCAAGCTCAAAATCCTAGAGCCAAGGAAGCCAACAGAGCTCGTGTAGGGTATAGAGGGTTTTAACTTGGGATACAGATACCTTGTGTTCCTCCTGCCCAAAGCCAAATAAGAGGGCTTATGGATCCAGGCAGGGGTGGGCCAGC
Organism: Alphaproteobacteria bacterium; assembly: GCA_013815465.1. Classification (GTDB taxonomy): domain Bacteria; phylum Pseudomonadota; class Alphaproteobacteria; order UBA9655; family UBA9655; genus UBA9655. The sequence goes on from JACDGE010000016.1 coordinate 20,643, forward strand.
GTAATAATCCAGATAATAACAATCAGCATAATGAGCCTCAATCTTAAAGATATCCATTTGTCCTGCCACAAACGCTCTTCCGTTAGGGAAAAAGTATACCAATGGCTTTTTAGATCGCGAACTTGACACAGAATCTAAAATTAAATATATAATATCTAGTGGAACATATTAATATTATATTTTGGAGATTACAATGAGGAGACACACTTTACCCGTGTTGTTAGGATTAACAATTATTACAATAGCGCCAACCTTTGCCATGGAACCAGACGACCTCGAAGAAAAGAAATTACCAAAACTTATTCTAAATCAAGACCCAAATTCTCGATCTAACGAAGACAACAGAGAGATTTACAGAGGGCAAGACGTATTTCGTCGGAGGGAGGATGGTAGTTGGGGTTTCAAACCTAACCCCTATATCCTTCCCCCGGAAATAGGTTATGACGTTATTGTTTCCAAACAAAACAGTGTACCTAAATCCTAGAGCCAACGAAGACACCAGAGAGATTCACAGAGGGCAAGACGTATTTTGTCGGAGGATAAATGGCATCTGGAATTTTGAGTATATAAAGCTATGGCGTTACTAACTCCAAACAAGGCAGAGGATTAACAAGCTAGCCTCTATCGTCGCTACGATAAACACTCACAGAGGGAGAAAGCATATTTCTTTCCCTGATGACAAAACTTAAACAAGATAAGTCTGAAAGAAAAAAGAATGGTGGGCGTAACAGGGATTGAACCTGTGACCCCTACGATGTCAACGTAGTGCTCTCCCGCTGAGCTATACGCCCATTCTTACTCTTCGACTTCCCAGTTTAGGCGGCGTTACCCTTTGGGTCTCGTCCTCGGCCACGTATAAGAATTCTTGAAATTCTTCGGGTATAACAGCTCATATACACGTGATTTATTTGAGGTGCAAGTCTTTTAACAGCCTCGGATGCGCGGGCACGTAAAATTCGTTGCATAACTTTTGGGACTCATAATAGTCTGGGGGGAAGTGCAAATTGTATAGCCGAAGCCTCTGGTTGTGGCAAATTCAAGAGCCTCTCTCAAAGATGGAAAAGACAAACGAAGTTCCTGGGACATATCGTATGATTGAATCCACCCCATGAGTGGGTTAGCAATCAAGGGATCATTTGTTTCGAATTCAACACGCCATTCTTTTGTTTTTCTTTTTCCTGATTGCATTGCTGTTTTAGTAGGTTGATAAATTCTAACTGTCGTCATAAGCTCTTCTCCTAATAAACAATATACAGAATTTTATTGAGACTCGCAAAGGATATGATGAATACAGCTTCTCCCCCTCCTATTGTGCGCCGCGGTTTTATGTTTGTCCTTTCTTCTCCCTCTGGGGCAGGCAAGACTACGATTGCTCACAAGATTTTAAATTTTGAAGAGGAGATAGAGCTTTCAATTTCTGTAACAACTCGACCCAAACGTCCTTCAGAAATCGAAGGAGAAGACTATCATTTTTTACCTAAACATGAATTTGATAAAATGGTTCAAAATAATGAGCTCCTCGAATATGCTCTTGTCTATGGCCATCATTATGGGACACCAAAAGCATCTATTGAAAAACAACTCGCGCAGGGAACAGACATTCTTTTTGACATAGATTGGCAAGGCACCCAACAACTTAAACAAGTTGCAACCGCAGATTTGGTGAGCGTTTTTCTTCTTCCTCCTACCCTTAAAGATCTTGAAGAACGCCTTTATAAACGAGCTGCAGATGAAGAAGAAACCATCCGCATGCGCATGCGAAAATCCTCAGATGAGCTTAGCCATTGGGCCGAATACGATTATGTTATCATTAACACCCAACTGGAGGAGACTGTCCACGCTGTTCAATCTATTCTCCACGCTGAACGGTTGAAAAGACGCCGTCAACTGGGGCTTGCAAATTTTGTTAATGCTTTAAGAGAAGATAAAGAATAATTTTGTTTAGTTACAATAATTCATTGTCATTTTTTCATTGACTATATAATAAAATGTGATTAATCTCTTAAAATAAATTATTTTTGTTTTTTAAGAGTATAATGTCATGAAAGTCAATATTATTTTAAGTCTGTTAGCCACTTGCGCTACTTTGGTAGCCACCCCTAGTTTTGCCATGGAGATTCCCGAAATTGAAACGGGGAATGTCGCCAAATCTACGAATATAAGTGATGGCTTCTTAAGCCCAGAAGAAATTAAAGACTATAACACAGAAATATTAGCCCCTTATAAGGCAAAAATTAACTACACTTTCAACCCCGATACGGTGGAAAATATCGTTGTGGGCTGCGACATCCTTATGCATTCCACCCATTTCTTTGGTGGACACTTTCAGAATGGCAGCAATAAATTTAACGGGTATATTGTGCAGGGAGGCGCTTATACATATCCCACTGAGATGCGCGATAGGTATAAAACGTCTATGTTTGAACTCCCCCCGATCATTTGGCCCAATTATCAAGACAATAAGCTTGCCTGCTCTTATAAATTTGCTCCCTGTAACTTACTCAATTACCGTATGGAGACAGAAGAGAAGTTTGAAAGAGGCCTTCACACCACAAACCATTCTGAAGCGTTTAAATACGCCCTTTCAAAAGAGGGGGGAAAGTGTCGCTTGGATGAAAAGGGAAATATTTGGGAAGTTGATCCTGAAAAATCCATCTATATAAACTTCTCAGGCAGTAATAACCATATAGAGGGAAGCTTCGAAGGCATAATAGCTTTACCATTTCTTAAAAATGTTAAAAAAATAATTATTGAATATTATGATCCACGTCTTAAGGATAATTATAAGAAACTCATTCAAAATGCTTATACGATTCTTGCGCCCGGCGGTATGCTTCTTATGGAAGTCGGTCCTATGTCAACCAATGAGAGAACCTATAAATTTACCCCTACGGATATAAGAGCTCTCTCTTTACCTGATTTTCAATTGAAGCTATTAGATCCCTACAAAGGAGAAAACCCGATCCCTTGCCGAGGGCAATGTAATGACGGCGTGTATAGCTTTCAGGCTATAAAGAAGTAGGTAAGTTCATTTGAATAGGGCTCCTTATCCCATTCTTAGAATCAGGTAAGGAGTGAACCTCTATCATCATTCCAGAGTTTAGAAAAGCTTGCGACGCTCGCGGAAGCAAGGGGCTATCAAAAGATCTTTGAAGCTAAGTGCCAAAAAGCATCCTTTTGTTTATAAAAAAATTCCAAAAACTTGTTTCCATTCTTCTTATTTAATGGAATACTCCAAATTGTCATTCAACAGGATACAAACCATGACCCCAAAATTTTCTTTAAAAGATATTCATAAAAGCTTTGGCCACAAGCGCGTCCTTCAAGGTGTTAATTTAGAGATCATGCCCGGAGAGTCGGTCGTCATTATTGGTGGTTCAGGCTCGGGGAAATCTGTCCTTCTTAAATGTCTTTTAGGCCTTGTATCGCCCGACAGCGGAAGTATTCTCATGGATGGGCAAGAAATTGTCAGAGAATCACTTGTTCAAAATGAGGCCCGCCTGCAGGATATTGGTGTCGTTTTTCAAGGCTCTGCCCTCTTTGACAGTCTTAAAGTATGGGAAAATGTGGCTTTTCGTTTGATCCATGCTCACCATATGGACCGAAAACAAGCCAAACAGATTGCCTTAGAAAAGCTTGCAGAAGTTGGCTTGAATGAAACAGTTTCCGAGTTGCCTCCTTCTGAAATTTCGGGGGGTATGCAGAGGAGAGTTGCGTTAGCGCGCGCCATTGCAACCCACCCGCATGTGCTATTTTTTGATGAACCAACGGCAGGGCTCGATCCTATTTTTAGTAGCGTCATTAATGACCTCATTCGCATACATGTTAAAAACTTAGGGGCCACAGCTCTCACCATTACTCACGATATGAATAGCGCTCGCCATGTGGCCGACCGCATCGCCATGCTATATGAAGGTAAAATTATATGGTCTGGACGGGCCAGTGACATCGACACGTGCGATAATCCTTATGTCCAACAGTTCATCCAAGGGCTTGCCGAAGGACCTATTGAACTTGATACCGCCATTCGGCGTGTTGCCTAATGGCAAAGGCAGTGACTCATTATAGCTGCCAAACCTGCGGAAGCTGCTTTCCAAAATGGGCTGGCAAATGTGAGGGCTGCGGAAGTTGGAACAGTCTCGTGGAAGAAGCCACCGTTGACTCTTTTCAAAAAAAGACAGCCCTAAAGGCCCAAAAAATTACTTTTTCCTCCCTTGAGGATATATCTCCCCCCCTCCCCCGGCTTTTAACGGGCATCAATGAATTTGATCGAGTTTGTGGGGGAGGATTGGTCCCTGGATCCGTTCTCCTCGTCGGGGGCGACCCAGGCATCGGAAAATCGACACTTTTATTACAAGTCGCCGCAGCTATCAGCGGAAAAGCTGCATGTGCTTATATTTCAGGAGAAGAATCGGCGGATCAGGTCCGGCTGAGGGCCAAACGTCTTCAGGTTGCGTCGTCCCCTGTCCAGCTCGCAACCACAACCCACATAGGGGATATATTAAAATCCTTGCATAATACTTCGAATGTAGCGGTGATTGACTCAATTCAAACGATGTTTGTGGAAGCCCTAGATGCAGCACCGGGAAGCGTTTCGCAAGTCAAAGCCAGCGCTCATGAACTTATTCGCTTCGCTAAGAAATATGGAGTCACCATCGTGATTGTGGGCCATGTGACAAAGGAAGGCGTCATCGCTGGCCCGCGCGTTCTTGAGCATATGGTTGATACAGTTCTTTATTTTGAAGGAGAAAGAGGGCATCACTTCCGCATCCTTCGCTCTGTGAAAAATCGCTTTGGCCCCACTGATGAAATCGGCGTTTTTGAAATGACTGATAAAGGCCTCGCGGAGGTCGCAAACCCCTCTGCCCTTTTCCTCTCCCATACACGAGAGGATGTGACCGGATCGTGTGTTTTTGCAGGGCTTGAAGGAACGCGTCCTCTTCTTGTTGAGATCCAAAGCCTCATTGCCCCCTCTTCTCTTCCGACGCCACGGCGTGCTGTTGTGGGTTGGGATTCGGGACGTCTTTCCATGATTTTAGCTGTTCTTGAAGCCCGCTGTGGTCTTTCCTGTGGGAATCGAGATGTATTTTTGAATGTGGCAGGAGGGCTGAGGATTTCTGAACCGGCTGCAGACCTTGCTGTCGCTGCCTCCCTCCTCTCTTCGCTTGCCCACACACCTCTTCCCAAAGAAGCAATTTTTTTTGGAGAGATTGGGCTTTCGGGTGAAATTCGCCCTGTTAATCAACAAGAAGCTCGCCTTAAAGAGGCTTATAAGCTGGGATTTAAGACAGCTTTTATTCCTAAACCGACAAAACCTTTTACAATGCCAGAGATGACGCTTATTCCTCTTGCTCATTTAAGCGAACTAGCCGATTATCTTGATGAAAAATCAAAACCTCGGAAAGTTGTTGGAGGATAGGGCTGTTGGATAGAGGTAATTTAGAAGAAATTCATGCCGACCTCCGGTCGTTATTGCGAGCAGAGGGAAGAAATCCAGTCTTTTTGTGGCTTTCTGGATTGCTTTCCTCTGCGCACAATGAGGAGACGGGAAGAGCATTTGACTGGCATCCAAGGACTGTATATACGGAAAACAACAATGACTTTTAATATGGTTGACCTATCCATCATTATCCTCTTAGGACTTTCCATCCTAATCGGCATCCTTCGGGGCGCCACGAGAGAGGTCCTTGGTATTGCGGGATGGGTGGGAGCAATAGCCACAGTTTTTTATGGATTGCCACTCTTACGTCCTCTAGGCCGCCATTATATACATAATCCCATGGTTGCAGATCTGGTCATCGCGGGACTTCTTTTTATCCTCTCTCTTGTGGTTTTTATCATCATCAGCCGCACCATTTCGACTCGGGTCAAGGGAAGCCCCTTAGGAGGCCTTGATCGGTCCTTAGGGCTTATTTTTGGCTTTTTACGGGGCATTTTAGTCCTCTGCATTATCTATCTTGCCATGGGGTTTTTTTACCCCCCTGAGCAAATGCCAGAAGCGGTTAAACATGCCCGCTTTACCCCTTGGTTGGCTCGGGGTGCGCAGGAACTCAAGCTGTTTATTCCGAAAGACTATCTCCCTCAACAGGACGTTTCCCTATCTACAATCAACCCTTTGGATGCAAAGGATCTTATTGAACATTCTCTTCCCTCTCTTGAAGAGACGGTTAAAAATCTGTCCACCCTAAAACCAACTTCTCCTAAAAAGCCACAGCCTGTACCTGAAGAGCATAAAAAAGAAGAAGATGACGGTTTAGAAAAACTTATTGAAAAGAATGACACTGAGACTCAAAAATAAAATTGCACTGATTACGGGGGCCTCCCGTGGAATAGGGGCAGCAGTTGCGAAGCGATTCGCCCAAGAAGGCGCCCAACTGATTCTGGTGGCTCGCTCTTTCGCTGATCTGGAAGAAGTCGATAATGAAATCCAACAATATGGCCCCCCTGCGGTTCTCGTTCCTTTTGATCTGATGGACTTGCCCCGCATTGATGACTTGGCCAAATCCATTGCAAAACGTTTTGGGCATTTGGATATTCTCGTTGGTAATGCCGCTATTTTGGGCGGTTTGACGCCTATTACCCACACCCCACCAACTATTTGGCATCAGGTGATGACGGTGAATCTTCACGCGAATTGGCATCTTTTAAAAGCGTTTGAGCCTCTCCTGATTAAAGCCCATGATGCCCGGCTTGTTTTCGTAACCAGTGGCATTACAATCCACCCTACACCTTATTGGGGGGGCTATGCGGTCACCAAATCTGCTTTGGAAACGATGGTCAAAACCTATGCATCTGAGGTTAAGCATACGGCTTTTAAAGTGAATCTCGTAAACCCCGGCACTATACGAACCCCCATGCGTGCTCAGGCCATGCCTGGTGAAGATCCCATGACTCTGCCGCCGCCAGAGGATATTACGGAAGTATTCGTACGTCTCGCGGAAGCTGAATGCCCCTGGCATGGTGAGATTTTATCTGCTCAAGAGCTAGCATTTTTTAAGGTTCGTGGATAACCCACTACAAATTAACCTCCTCAAACAATTCCTTGACTTTTAAACCGATTTTCTTTAACGAAAATAGAGAGCCCAGGTGGCGGAATTGGTAGACGCGCTAGATTCAGGTTCTAGTAAACGTAAGTTTGTGGAAGTTCGAGTCTTCTCCTGGGCACCAATTCGAGGTACACTGTATCTATCGTCAATTTATTGAAAGAACATTATGAAAATTCATTACCATCGTGGAGACCTCCCCAGTGGCATTAACTTTGGCCATTCAGTAGCCGTTGATACGGAAGCCATGGGCTTGTATATCCCCCGAGACCGATTATCGTTGGTACAACTCTCTGCAGGAGATGGGGAGTGCCACCTTGTCCATTTCCCTCTCACGTCTTCCTATGATGCTCCAAACTTGCAGATGATTTTGAACGATAAAAATATCGAAAAAATCTTTCACTTTGCTCGTTTTGATTACGCAATTTTGAAGTATTATTTAAAAGTTCAAGCTTACCCTATTTTTTGCACCAAAATTGCGTCTAAGCTTTCCCGTACATTTACGGATAAACATGGCTTAAAGGATATTTGCAAACAGCTCTTAAGCGTCGACATTTCAAAAACAGAACAAACGTCTGACTGGGGATCGGACCATCTTTCCGAAAAGCAACTGAACTATGCAGCTACCGATGTTCTTTACCTTCACCGGCTTAAAGCATTGTTACAAGAAATGTTAAAGCGTGAAGGACGGGAGTCCATCGCAAAAGCTTGCTTTGATTTTATTCCGGCGCGCTGTGAACTTGATATTCAAGGATGGAATGAAGTTGATATTTTCCAACATTGATTAAGAAGTCATTATCGACTTTAAATTCACTCTGGAATAATTTTTCAATTTGCTCTATAAATAACTACGTTAATAAAATCATGGTATTTTAATGCAACAAGCTACCGCAACGCCCATTTTTCTTTATGATGATCTCTCAGAGGCACGTCGTGTTTTACACCTTGAAGCTGATGCTCTCTATCAGCTCGCTCAAAATTTAGATGAAACGTTTGAGAACGTCCTTGAAGTTTTGGTCAAAACAAAAGGACGGGTTATCCTTTCAGGAATTGGGAAAAGTGGTCATATTGCGAACAAGATTGCTTCTACCTTCTCTTCCACAGGCACCCCTGCTTTTTTTGTCCATCCCAGTGAGGCAAGTCATGGGGATTTGGGAATGATTACCCAGGAAGATACGCTCATTATTCTTTCTTATTCAGGAGATACGGCAGAGCTTTCTGATATGATAAGTTATGCGAAACGGTTTGCGATCTCTTTAATTGCCTTAACCCGCAAGCAAGAGAGCTTACTGGCAAAGGCTGCCCACCATACCCTCCTCCTTCCTTCCTCTCCCGAAGCTTGTCCCATGGGACTTGCTCCTACGACATCGACCACCCTTATGTTAGCACTAGGTGATGCACTGGCCGTTGCACTTTTGAAGCGCAAGGGGTTTTCGGAAAAAGACTTTAAAAAATTTCATCCCGGGGGAAAGTTAGGGAAAAAACTTTTGCATGTTTCTGATGTCATGCGACCGTACAAAGACCTCCCCCTTGTCACCCCTGATACCTTAATGAGTGATGCTCTTGTAGAGATGACAGAAAAAGGTTTCGGATGTATTGGCGTTTTCGCAGAAAGAAATAAACTTATAGGCATTATTACAGACGGAGATTTACGGCGTCATATGAGCCCTTCTTTATTGAGCCAACGCGTTGAAGAGGTGATGACAGCCTCCCCTCAAACAATATATGACTCGGCTTTAGCGATTGAAGCCTTGGGATACATGAATCGCAAAGGAATCACCCACTTATTTGTGCTGGAAGAGACAACAGAGCAGTTAACAGGGCTTTTGCGTCTTCATGATTGCTTAATAGAAGGTCTGGCGTAAATGAGAGGACACCCTACCAATGCTTATTCTCGCTATGTGAGTTTGATGAAAATCATTCTTCCTGCTGGCATCCTTTTTTCTATAGGGCTTGCCCTTGGGTGGCCCTATTTTATATCAATAGGGAAGGAAAGCTTATCCAAGATTGATTTAAGTCGTCCAGAAATACAAGAAAATCGTATGGTGCATCCTCACTATATTTCAACAGATAATCAAGGACAACCTTTTCATCTTACAGCAGAGTGGGCAAAACAAAAAACAGAAGATCTTGCGGATCTTATCCAACCTGAGGGATCAATGACCATGCTAGAGGGGGAAACCTTTAAGGTTAACTCAAAAAAAGGGCATTATGATACCCAAGGAAAAATATTGATCTTACAAGAAAATGTAACTCTTACCAGTACAGATGGGTATCTTATAAAAACGGAAAAAGCGCGCATAAACATTGATAAGAAAATCATTGAAGGGGATGATTTCATTGAGGGAAGCGGGCCTACGGGTGCAATCATGGGGACAAATGGATTTAAAGTAGAAAACCATCCCCACGGAAAAAAGGTGATTACCCTTAAGGGTGTTTCCCGTGTTATACTCACTAATGTCTCCCGAAAAAAGGATAAAAAATCTCATGAGAACTAAGTTTTTTTACCTCGCGCTTCTTTTTGTAAGTCCCTCTTTTTGCTATGGGCAACTTATGCATCAACTCAGTGATAATAAGGATGAAACTCCCATTATTATTGAAGCTGATGAATCGGTCGTCTGCGATGAAACGGCTCTCAAATGCGTTGCCACCGGTCTTGCGTCAGCTCAAAAGGGAACATCAACAGTCTATGGAGATGTGCTGACTGTTTATTTTACTGAAGGAAAGAATCGAGAAATCACGTCGATGACCGCCGATGGTAATGTTCGCATGGAAACGCCCACTGAAAAGGCCTATGGAGAGCACGCTCATTATGATGTGGCCATTGATCGCGTCCTTCTAACAGGTGGAAATTTAAAAATCATAACGGCAAAAGAAGAAACGCTAACTGCTCGGGATTCCATTGAATATTATCATACAGAAAATAAGGGAATTGCTCGAGGGAACGCCATAGCCCGATTCCCTGAGAAAGAGCAGCTTGTCCAAGCAGATACGCTTGTTGCTTATTTCAAGCCTTCTGCAGAAAAATCCAAAGATGGAGAAGATAAACTGAACCTGGAACGGGTAGAAGCAGAAGGCAATATGTTGGCTTCAGGTCCTAATGGGGTTGTCACTGGAGACCGAGGCGTATACCTAGAAAAAACAAAAATGATCGAGGTTTTTAATAATGTTAAGATTACCCAAGAAGAAAATGTCATAGAGGGTGAGTATGCCAAATTTAATTTAGAAACAAATGTGGCCGAAATGTATACTCAACCTCCTCATGTGAGTCAAACAGGCTCTCGCAAGCGTATCCATGGAATGATTATTCCCGGAAGCGCAAAAAAAAGGAAAGAGAACAGTACAGAATCAACAAAAATGTCTGAAACGCGAAAAGATAGACAGAGCCTGCCCTGGTCTGCTAAAAAGAGACAAAATAAACCTCCTCAATCAGAATAAAGAAATCACAGTATGATGTTAACTTCCGAAAGCAATACGATCTTATTAGGCCAAGGGCTTAGAGCTGAAAATTTATGCAAATCCTATGCAAAACGTAGGGTTGTTGGCGGCGTCAGCCTCCACGTTAAACGGGGGGAAGCCGTGGGTCTTTTGGGCCCTAATGGGGCGGGAAAAACCACTTGTTTTTCTATTATTACAGGGCTCATCCGTGCTGATTCTGGGGATGTTTTTTTGGATGACCATAGCATTAGAGATCTGCCCATGTACCGCAGGGCCCTCCTGGGGATTGGATATCTTCCCCAAGAAACATCCATCTTTCGGGGACTGTCGGTGGAAAACAATATTCGAGCAATTTTAGAAATTGTGGAATCAGACCCCGACCTACGAGAAGAACGACTTGAGATGCTCCTTGATGAATTCTCAATCAAACATATCCGCCACTCCCCTGCCCTCGCCTTATCAGGCGGGGAAAGACGCAGGACAGAAATTGCAAGAGCACTGGCGAGTAAACCGCACTTCATGCTTCTTGATGAGCCCTTAGCGGGTATTGATCCCATTGCAGTTGCGGAAATTCGTGATCTTATTGCTCATTTAAAAGATAAAAATATTGGTGTTTTGATTACGGATCATAACGTAAGAGACACACTTGGTATCGTGGACCGCGCCTATATTATTAACGAAGGGATTGTTCTTAAAGAAGGCAATCCGGAAGAAATTGTTGCCGACGCCAATGTACGCCGCGTTTATTTAGGCGAAGAATTTAGACTTTAGGAGACAAAAAATGCGATCTTCCGTTTATTTTTATCCCACATTAAAAGAGACACCTCAAGAGGCACAAATTGTGTCCCATCGTTTGATGCTAAGATCCGGAATGATCAGCCAAGTCACCGCGGGCATTTATACATGGCTTCCTTCAGGCTTAAAGGTCCTAAATAAGATCGCTCAAATTATACGCCAAGAACAGGACCGGGCCCAAAGTCTGGAAGTCCTCATGCCGACCATACAACCTGCTGCGCTTTGGGAAAAAAGCGGTCGGTATCATATTTACGGCAAAGAAATGCTTCGTATGGTGGACCGTCATGAGCGCGAGATGCTTTATGGTCCTACGGCGGAAGAAGTCATTACGGATATTTTTTCACGTTTTGTGAAGAGTTACAAAGATTTACCTAAACGGTTTTATAACATTCAATGGAAATTTCGGGACGAAATTCGCCCGCGATTTGGCATCATGCGTGGTCGGGAATTTCTCATGAAGGATAATTATTCCTTTGACCTTACGGTCGAAGGAGCTAAAGCATCCTATCAAGCCATGCTTGAAGCTTACGTACGCACTTTTGCCCGCATGGATTTAACAGCTATCCCCGTAAGAGCGGCGACTGGACCTATAGGTGGGGATCTGAGCCATGAATTTCAAATTCTCGCAGAAACCGGTGAGAGTGAGATTTTCTATGATGCCGCCTATGAGACCTTAGATGTGAATACGATCACTCTTGAGCGTCTTCAAACCCTTTATGCGGCAGCCGATGAACTCCATGACCCCCAAACATGCCCTGTTCCTGCAGACCAGCTTAGAACAGCGCGAGGCATTGAGGTCGGGCACGTTTTTTATTTTGGAACAAAATATTCTATTCCTCTGGGAGCTTATGTTACAGGCCCGGATGGAAAGCAAGTCCCCGTGGAAATGGGATCCTATGGGATCGGTGTTTCTCGTCTGGTAGGGGCCATCATTGAAGCCCATCATGATGACAAAGGAATCATCTGGCCTGAAAGTGTAGCTCCCTTCAAAGTAGGTCTTCTGAACCTTAATATTAAGGATAAAGCGTGCACAGAAATGTGCGAAGATTTGTATCAAAAGCTCCTTCAAGCAAAAATTGAGACTCTCTATGATGACCGGGATATGGGGATAGGAGCCAAATTTGCCGATATGGATCTTATTGGGCTTCCTTGGCAAATTATTGTGGGGCCCCGCAGCGTTACAACTGGTCAATGTGAGTTAAAAAACCGCCGAACGGGTGAAAAAATTGAGATTTCCCTTGAGGACGTTCTCAAGAGGATGTGTTATTGCGGATAAGCTGAAATTGAGGCTTCTCGTGAGCCTATAAATCATGGTCAATCGTAAAATATTATTTTAACTTTTTTTATTATGTGATTGTATGAAAAAATATTGTTTTCCTCTTTTTAATCTTTCGTAGGACTTGTAAATTCAATGCAAGGATTAAGGATCCAAGGAACTTGGCCGAGCTTTATCCCCTTTTTTCTAAGGATACCCCTCGATCATTTACTCGTTTCAGATAATATTCATATTATTAAACAGGAGGTTGGTCCACCTGTGGGTTCTGATCATTTGCCTATCTTAACAAAAATTAACCTTGGGGCGATTAAAGAATAGGTTAATATACAAATAGGTCAGACATTAAGAAGTATTCTTTCTCCTGACATTTATTTTTCTTGAGATAACTCTCTAATGCCCACAACGCCAACACCCCCTGATATGATCATTCACAAGGCCTACGGCTTGCATATAAGCATAAATGATGGTGGAGCCTACAAAAGTCATGCCTCGCTTTTTCAGATCCTTGGAGAGAGCATCACTTTCCAACGTAAAAGCAGGAGCATCCCTCAACTGTTGCCAAGGAGTAATGATCGGTTTTCCGTTCACAAAACCCCAAAGATAAGCATCGAAAGACCCCAATTCTTTCTGAATTCTTAGAAAAACTTGTGCATTTTGACGAGCGGCATAGATTTTTAACCGGTTACGAATGACCTCTGGATTGTGACGCAGGGCCTCCAATTCCTCATCTGTCATAGCAGCAACTTTGACGGGATCGAATTGATGAAAGGCTTTACGGTATCCTTCACGCTTTTTAAGAACCGTTTCCCAACTGAGGCCCGCTTGAGCCCCTTCAAGGATGAGCATCTCAAATAAATGCTGATCATTATGGGAAGGAACGCCCCATTCATGATCGTGATAATCAGCATAAAATTCTTTACCCGGTTCACTGCCAAAGCAGCGGTTTTTACCGTCTATCTCTACCATTGTTATTGAAGCCCTTATATTTCTCCCGTATAGGGAGGAACCTTTTGTATGAAAAAATCTTTTTCCTTGCGCCCCGTATACGTTACGGTTTGTGTAGCCATATCGACATTATAGGATACAACGCCTGCCGCAGCCATATCATTTAAAAATTCCACATAAGTGGTTTCATGTCTTAGACGACGTGCCAGGGCGTCTTGAAAAGCCGCTTCCTTAAAGTCATTTGCTGCTTTGAGAGCATGAAATCCATCAGGGAGAGGCTCCACGCATTCTTGAGAACCATTTTTATAAATGGATTTAAACTCTTCAATCCAGACTTCATGAGACATAACCCCGGCGTCTTTAAGTTCATGAAATATTTTAGGATAGGGCCAGGATTTGGCTTTCCCTTGTTTTGCAATGTATAATACTTGTTCTTCATCAAACATCGTCATTTTCCTTTACATTAATAAGCCAACCACTCATCTGAATGGAGGACAAGTTAAGAAATAATTTATGAAAAAGGTGACGAAACTGCTCTCTCTCCTGAGACGTCAGACCTCCAAAAAACTGTTGTTCATTCTCCTGAGCAGCTTGTATAAGGAAAGGTATAAGTTCCCGCCCCTTTTGTGTCAATTGAACATGCCCTGAGCGACGATCATTCCCTGCCTGGTGTGTAACGAGTTCTTTCGTCAAAAGCCGCTCCACAACCCGAGAAATAGATGCCTTATCCACCTCAATAAATTTGGAAAGTTCCGTGATAGACGCAGCACTCTCATTATAGAGGGCCAAGAGAATGCACCATTGCGCAATCGACACATCATATGCTTCCAATCGCACTTCAAAGCCATGATGCACTTGCATCCGCAATCGATTGAGCCAATACCCAATATCATCTTTAAGATCATGCTTTTTCATAAGACGAATATAGTTGTTACATCAACAGTTGTCAAGACAATGGTGTCGAAGGAGGAAAAAAAAATATAGATCATTAATTGCGCACGAGGACGGAGAAATTTCTAATGGAAACACAGGCACCAATGGGTTCTTTAGAAATGGGTATGAACAATCTCGACGCTCGCAATCGTACTTAAGATGGCGCTTATCCGGAGGAAAAACAAAGGTGTTTTATGAGTTTCATTTTAGAAATCACTCTTTTATTTTAAAATATATATTATGTTAACATTTATAAATAGTAACCCCAAGATTTTTCAAATGATTTTCGAAATAGTTTTTAAATATGTTGATGTTTCTAAGCCTCCTACCTGTTACGCTTTTTTTAATACAAAAAAACGTATTAACCTTGGGCCCAACAATTTCTGGAAAAATGTGCACGAGCTCATTACTATAAAATTTATTAGCTTCAATTGGAGAAGAACATATACCTAATCCATTTACAGCAGCATCAAAAATACCTTTAGTCGAGTTCATTGTCAAAATAGGCTTTAATTTTGGCAAACCATAACCTATTCCTTTTAAGTGCCAATTAATATCATCAAAATAAGTGAACTTGTGTTCTCCATATCCTATGATTCGATGTGACAGGAGATCATCTGGGCATTTTGGCATTCCCATTCTCTTAATATACTCTTTACTCGCAAATAATCCATGCTGATAGGTCGCAAACCAGACCTTCATAAAGTTTTCCGAATCTCCAAAGGGCCTAACAAGAACATCTGCAGCATTTTCTTCCTCTTTTGTAAGGGTATCGGAGGAAGTTATGTGTAAGCTGTTACATTTTGAGCTCTGAGAGGGGGATTGGTTCGACCTATTTAAGGTGAGACAGGTTGATTTTCTATGCAATAAAAG
>JACDGE010000065.1 GCA_013815465.1 Alphaproteobacteria bacterium
CAGATCAACCAAATTTAGAGGGTCAATTTATGATTTTTTAGAACCCTTTTATTGCATAGAAAATCAACCTGTCTCACCTTAAATAGGTCGAACCAATCCCCCTCTCAGAGCTCAAAATGTAACACTGCTCACAAGAAGGTTTGCCGGGTACATTATTATAAGCTAATTCTGAAAACTTACTAAGTTTTTTTTCAAAAAAATTGACGATAACTTTATTTCTAATATTTTTTTGTTCCTCGGTAAGGTCTAAAGGAGGATCCATAGCAATAACATTATTTGAAACGCTCGTAAATATAAGTTCTAAAGTTAACAATAAGTTAAAGAATTTCATTTTAATTTTGACCTAAAAAGATTTAAAAACGTAATTTTTATATTACTTATGTAATATTTTAATTATAATATTCAAGAGCATTATTGAATATATTATCCTAAGAAAAGCAGTTGGAATTGTCTAGGTTCTGAAGAGTCCAAATTAAATGACTGATACTTGCATAAAGAGAGGAGCCTTGAGTCTCCAGTTTCTCTTGAATAAGCCAGACAGGATACGCTTTTCCATAATTCGTCGATAAGAAACTCTGTTCTGGAATCTCTAAAAGAAGCCCTATAGCATAAAGGGTTTCTAGTCTCCTTACCATTTCACAAGCCTATTATAAAGTGCCACATTAAGAGAAAGGACGATGCTCTCTCTCATGTCACTACAACCGCAGCAAGACCACCAAGCCCAATTGAGAGGGCAAAGAAGGTCCCCTGAAGATGGTGAAAGACGTCATACAGCAGGATACCCTGATGGCTCTCAAAAAGCACGTCAAACCTACCGTAACTCTACTAGGCATCTTTCAAATAATCAAAGACGACCTTTCCATAAGGCAACGTTAGATCTGTGAGGATATGTACAGCAGAGAGGACGCGTCTCACGGGAAGATCCGCTGAAACTTCCGGGCCTTTCTCAACGTAAAAATGCTCAGTTACCAACTAAAACACTCCTTGGGTTTTAAAAAATGCTTTCTTGCATTTTTCGATAGTCCTACCATCGATTGCATATCTTAATTCAAATTTAAGAATTTCATGGTTTATATAAAAGAGTAAAAGAAAAAACATCATCTGCATAGCAACAGGACAGTACTTTTATGACAAAGATTTTAATGGAGGATGGAGGGGATATGCTTAAAATTACCTTTTTAAATAAAGCTGCGTCCCATGGTTAAACCCGTAAAAGTACCAAAGGAATTTGAAAATACCTTAAAAAAAGCTGAAAAACATGTACAAAAGTTTTTTGCTAAGCGCGGCCTGGATCTCTCTAAAGGAATTATCAATATTTCTGATAACCGCTATTTACTTATCCGATCAGCTTCTCTATCCATTGATTTTTTTGAATGTGTGAGAGCTCTCTATTCCGATAAAGAAGAAGATATCGCTCTCCGCACCACAGAACAGCTTTTATTTGACCTTGGCCATACCATTGGAATGAGGGACGCTAAACACTTTCACGAACAAATGAACATCACAGATACTCTTGAAAAAATACTTTCTGGCCCTCTTTATTTTGTTCATTCGGGGTGGGCCTTTGTGGATATTCACCCAGATTCTAATTTTTTCTTCGATAAAAACTTCTTTACCCCCTTTGAAGTTCCTAGGTCATTTGAAGCAGACGCTTGGCTTAAGGCTGGAAAAAATACGGATAAACCTATTTGTAGCATGATTGCGGGGTATTCATCGGGATGGTGTGAACAGAGCATCGGGATCCCCTTGGTTTCAACAGAAATCACTTGCCGGGCAAAAGGGGATAAATCTTGCCTCTTTATTATGGCCCATCCTTCGCAAATCGAAAATAAAATTAAGGAATACCTTAATAAAAACCCAAAGATAGAAAAGAGAGTTACAAATTATGAGATTCCCGGATTTTTTAAGCTAAAAATAGCTGAAGCCAGTTTGAACGATACTAACAAAAAATTAAATGAAATCAATCAAGACCTCATAGATAAGTCGACAGCTTTAAAAAAGAAACTACAATTGACAGATATTTTAAGTAAATTTGAAGAGCTCTTGCCAATCTGTACAACAAATGAGGAAATTTATGCTCTGTTTCTTCTATATGGCAAAAAACTTTTTCCTAACTATCAGGGAAAATTATGGGTTTTTGAAAAGGGGAAAAAACAGCTTCAAAATGTGGTTTCCTGGGGGCAAGCCTCTAAAGGAGAAAAGAATATTTTGCGGCCGGGTGATGAAGTAGCCATTAGTCATGTTCCATCCTCTTTGCCTCCTTCTTCTCCTGAACTCTGGCGTGACCCTATTCCACAAATAAAAGATGGAAATCTATACATTCCTCTTATGGCCGGCGCAGAAAGCCTTGGTTCGATAACTATTTCTTGTGGAGAGTCTCAACTTTCTCACGAGGAAAAACTCCTTATATCTCGCCTGGCTGGAGATATTGCCTTAGCTTTCTTTAATGTTAGAGTTCATGATTCTCTTCGCGACCTTGCAATTCACGACTTTTTAACGGGCCTTTATAATCGTCGACATCTGGAGGACTTGCTTTCCAAAGAATTAATGAGAGCTCGAAGAAATAAAGAGACTTTAGGCATTATTATGTTTGATATTGATCATTTCAAAAAATTCAATGATACATTTGGACATGCTGCTGGAGATACAATATTAATTTCTCTTGGCAAATTTCTTAAGAAAGAGCTTCGGGGAACGGACATTTCTTGTCGTTTTGGGGGAGAAGAATTCCTAATTATTATGATAGGAGCAAACGAAGACTCAACTATGAAAAAGGCCGAGCTCTTACGGCAAAAGGTTAAAGGACTCCATCCAAAAAGTGGGGATCAGGTGCTCAGTACAATTAATATATCCCTAGGTGTTGCCATGTATCCTTCACATGGAAGAACCCTCAGATCTCTTCTTGAGGCCGCCGACAAAGCACTCTACCGTGCTAAAAAGGAAGGCCGAGACAGGGTCTGTTTGGCAACTTCTGTATAATACAACTTATTTATCATTATCCGCTTCATTAGCTTCAGTCCTTGTATTTCCCCCGCGCCTCAATATCTACAGGTAAAGGATTCTTATCTACAACTCAGGTTTTTTAAGGATCTGCAGGTGTATAGTATATACTATAGTGAATAATAATATATTTAAAAAATGTTTTTACTTTTAAAAATAAAATAACATAATATTTATTAATGAAAACCGCATGAAAATGAGGAGCATAAATGGGGGGTGTTTAAATTTTATCTTATCTCCTGAAGAGCAAGAACGTATAAAACGTTCTTGCTCCTGGAGGCTAATTGCAGAGAATATAATAACCCCTCTGCGGGCTTTTCTCACGTAGGGCATGAGAAATCAGGGCCTAGACATACAGATTCTTTTTTCAAAAACTTCATTTGCCTTATTCTACACTTTTCATTAGTATTAAGGCAGAAGCTTTTTGCATATCTATATGTAGGCAGAAACGTATCTATACGCATAGCATGCTGCTCATTATTTAGCAACCATTATCTTTTTTAAACAAATCAATGCATTGAGAAAATTTTACAGCTTAACATGAAGAACATAAGAAACTTACAGACAAAACTTAAATCTCACTTGCTGAAATCTAATTTAAGCATAAGAGAAGTTGAGAGGCGAGCGGGGCTCAATAGAAGCGCATTAAGTAATATTCTGCAAGGAAAATCAAAGAATCCTACCATGCATACTTTGTATGGACTCGCTGAAGTCTTAGGATGTTCCTTATCTGACTTCATAGAGTCCAATGAACAGGAAGAAAACAAGAATTTAGTCCCTAAAGTTCCAAACTCCTTTCCGACGCTGGTTCCTCTTCTTCATCAAATCATGGAAATTGTCGAAAATCATTTCCATAACATAGAATACCAGCCTAATCTTGAACAATTTTGGATTTGTGTCAAAAAAGTTTATATTCATGCGTTAGAAAATCATAACCATGAAATAGACCATTTATATGCAGAGTGGTTAATTGATAAATTCAAAGAATAAACATTAATTTGCATACAACTTATTCATAATAATAGCTCTAGATTTTCCGCGTGAAAAGCATCAACAATTTCTTTGTTTTGTTTGTAATTTTCTTTAAAATACTTACTGTGTAAATCGAAATAGTGTTTCGCTAAAAAATCATCTTTGAGCTTTGCGCCTAAAATTGCAAATTTAGTATATAGCTCGCTCAGCCCATCTCCCTCCTTTTTTGTATATAAGATACTATAGATTTTCTCCGAAATTTGATATTGTTGTTTAGCTTCTTCTAATCTTTTAGTCGTCATATATATATTTCCAAGGGTCCGATGAGCAAAAGCCTGATCTTCTGTTACCATAGGGCCCCCGTAATGCCTTTCAAGTCTTTCTAGGCTTTCTTTCATTGCCTCTTCAGCTGCTTTAAAATTTCCCTTTTTTTCATTATATACGCCTCTAACTAACGTGGTCCAAGCGATGGAATCATTATTCTTTTTGTCAAAGAACTCTAATGCCATTTTTTGTGTTCTTTCCGCCCATTGATAAGCTCTTTCATAATCTCCGTTTTTTAAGTCCACCCATGCTTTCATATTTTGAATATAAATGCGTAAGGCCTCATTTTCTTCCTTTTCTAGATTATTAATAGCAAGATTAATGGTTTCTTGAGATTCTTCAAATTTTCCATATCTACATAATATCCATGACTTTACAAAATAAAATAAATTTTTATATCTTTCACTTTTAATACTATGAATAAATGTTTCTGCCTGATGAAGTTGCGCCAAGGCTTTCTCATAGTTTCCCTGAAAAAGAAAAAATTGCGCAAAATTTATATGAGCTCGAAAAAGTTCTGCTATTTCCTTTGGATGCTCCCTAAATATTTGGATGGATTCTTCAAAATTCTTTTCTGTCTGGCTTTTTTTAAAAAGAGCCCTCGCATAAACTTTGTCACTAGAGAACCTTGCGATTACTAATGGAGAAACATCTTTTGCTGTCTTCAACATATCGTCTATCTGCGCGGCTAGGTTTTTGTAAGTTTCTTGATCTCGCGTATGATACATATGGTATTCTAAAAGATAGGTCATGAGTTCAACAAGCGATCCATTACAAAGCTTAAGGGTCTTTGCATGCGCACAAAGGCTTTCAATGTGGGCTAAAAGATAAGGACGATGAGCCAATTCTTTTGTTATCTTGTCCCATCCCCCAGAAAGCACTTCTGTGAAGACGGCTAGATCTATAGAAATGGCTTGCTTTTTCTCCTCCAAGGACTGTGCATCGAGAAGAACAACCTGAGTTAAATCATGCATATTAAAGAAACTATTATCGTGCGCACGCGCCGAGGCTATCTTATTTTTTTCAAAAAGGGATAATTTGGTGAGTTGATGTATAGCATCATTACATTCAAAAATGGGTTCATATCCCAAATTTTTAGAAAGTGCAGCCAAAATATCTGCGGGTATCTCGCTATTATGCAAGAAAGCGGTATGATATAATAACTTTAGCGCTAAGGGAGATCGATTTTTCAGTTCTTCCAAGGATAACCTCAAGGCGGTGCTACCTGTCATGTGGTAATTATCATGAAAGTCTTTAATATCTTCGTCTTCTTTTATCATTGTTTCCTCATTATCCCAAAGATCTTTCCTTCTGTTCGTAAATAGAGAAATGTAGTTTTTCACGCTTGTATTGCTATACTTTCTTAGATAGCACCCTGCCTGCGTAAGAGAGAGAGGATGATTAAACAGCAACGCTGCCAATTTATCAAGGTAATCTTCATTATCTGTCTGGATGATATCTTTTAACAAGGACATAGATTCCTGATGGGAAAAATTGCCTATTTTGATGGGGTTTTCCCAGCCTATTTCACTTCTTGTCGTAACAAGAATCTTTCCCTGAGAGGTGTCGGTCTTTGGGGGTAAAAAATCTAAGATAGCCCCCCTCTCTTGCACATTATCCAAAACAAGCAACCACTTTTTTGGCGTTAATTTTAAAAATACATGGATTTGCTCGAGCAAATTGGAAGGTTGAGCGTTGATATTAATTTTTTTCGCTTTCGTTACGTTACTTGAACGATTAAGGAATGCGGCGAGTCCCCTAAATTGATCCACAATTGACGCTTTTGCATCTATAAACCAAACAATGTCGTATTCTGACTTACTTAGCTCAGCAAACCTTCGCGCTATTTGCGTTTTCCCGGTTCCTAAAAAACCAACCAAGGCAATAATATAATCTCCCTTTTCAAATCCATTATGTATTTGTTCGAGAGTCTCTTTTCTTCCTGTAAAATGCGTATTTGAAGAGGGCAAATTGCATATATTGACAATAGAAGAAAGACCTATTATTTTTTCTGAATAAACTAAATTATTAATTGAAATAAAAAAAATTAAAAATAGCACTGGTTTGAAATAAAATTTCAAGATCATAATATTACACCTTTTTTCTCACCCCAGAAAAAGGGACAATGTTATCACTATTTTCTGCAGTCCTTTGTTTGTTTTTTCTTATTTGATAGGGGATTTGCAACAAAAAAGTGTTGCCCTTATACGGTTTGTAAAAAGCTGAAAGAGTGCCCCCTAAGGATTTTATTAATTTTTGCATATCTCCTTTCTCCAGGGACATACAATCGAGGGAGAAAGATTTTTCCTCAGAAGCATCCGGTTCTTTAAGGGAATTCTCCCCTAAGTATCCATTATCCCTACACTCCAAGCACACTCCCTCTTCGTAGGAGGAAAGGGTAAGGCAGATTTCTCCTTTTTTAGGACTGTTTTTCATAGCTATTCCTAAAATATTTATGAGAGCCTGCTTTAGAGCCGTTCTATCTGTTAAAAGAGCTATAACTTTTTGTTTCGGATATTGTATAATCAACTCTTTTTTAAAAATTTGTTTTGAAAAAACAACGAGAACTTCCTCTAATATATCGTTTATAGAAACAAGTTCTTCCTCATAGCTAAGCGTAAAAAATCGAGAATGCGTATACGTATTTTCAAAAGCTGCCATCAATTCTTTAGGATCTTCTTCTATTTTATTCTCTTCTTGGATTCTATTTAAGAGAAAGTTAGCGATATCCAACATCTGTGAAAGCGACTGTGAAATTCGTTTATTAATTTCCAAACAAAATTTTTTCTCTTCTTTATCGGCTTCTTCAAAAGATTTTATACTTTTTTCTAATGTCTTCTCTCGCTCTCTCAGCCTCTGGTTTTCTTCAGTTACCTGATCTATTTTGAAATTTTTTTCTCTGTTATTTTTCTTAAAATGCCTCAAAGCCTTCTTGATGAATCTTTTATGATAAAAATGAGCAAAGAGAGAAAAAAGAAATAAACATGAAAAGACTAAAATGAATGACAAGTAACTATCTTTTAAAAAAGATAAATATAAGTGGTTTTGATCATACCCAAACCGAAAAACGTAGGGAAATTCCTTAACGGTAAATTGAAGAGGAAATACGTATTGGGGGAGAGAGCGATTTCCTTCTAAGATGTCTTTAAAATACCCCCACATTCCTAAATTTTCTGAGAAGGTCCCCTCTCCAGGAAGGGAAGAAAGAACCTCCTGTCCCACCGCATCAAGCAAAATGAATTGAAGTCCACTCCCCTGCTTTGGGGCCAATATCTCTCTTAGAGCGTTCAAATCGATTCTTGCATTTACAAACCCACGGTACTTTTCCTGATTATCTAGAACCCCTACTCCCACGCTGATAAATGGAAAATCTGAAGAATTTACCCTCTGTAAAAAGTTCGAAATCTTAACTATTCCCGGGTTTTTTTCTAGTTTGGAAAGATATTCAGGTGGGAAGTTTATCTTATATTTTACTTCTCCTAATCTACCCATAGGGATGAGCCACACTACCCGTCACTTTTTTAAAAGATGACATTTTTAGCCCTTTCCAAGAGTTTGAGGATGGTTTCTATGGTGTCATTTATGGAGCGAGCCGCGCATCTTTGAAAGTTAATCAGCCCTTGTTT
>JACDGE010000017.1 GCA_013815465.1 Alphaproteobacteria bacterium
CACCCATACTACGGGCGCAGGGGTAACCCTTACGTCCCAGACTCTTTGAGTGGACATTCTTTTCCAAGACCTAAATTAACGCGAGATGATTCAGTGATAAACTGGACAATTTAAGCGAGTCGTAACAATGTGAGCTGGAATGTTTTGGAGACACATGATGTGAATGCTCTTCAAAACCTTACAAAACTTAGGCACCTGGACATGGGAGGGAATGCTATTGAGACAATCACGGGTGTTCTTCAAAACTTCCAGGCCCGAGGCGTAGACGTGAGGATATAACCGTGGGTTACTACAGTTAATTAGTTTAAATTAGGTATTAAAAAATTGTGTTAATGTCTGATAAAATTTTTCAAAGTTATGAATTATGTTTCTGACCCACTTTTTTATTAGACCTCTTTCGAAACTCTCTATACTACCCCAAAGTTGTCATGCTGAAGTTGTTTCAGCATCTAAAAGAGATCCCGAGACAAGTTCGGGATGGCAATGGAGCGGTAGCGAGAAGGAGTTATGAGAGAGGTCTAATATATTCCGCTCCTTCCTGGAAAGGGATAACAATTATGTCTAAGCCTTATAGTGTAGGGAGATTTTTTCTTAATTGTAAAGGAGTATTCATCTCTTCTAACGTACTCTTCGCTGCTGCTTGAGCAGGTGCCTTAAGAAGTGCAATCGCCTCTTCCATGGCGTGTTCTTGACGGTTTCGGGCGTTTGGATCTTCTAGCAGCGTTAGGAGGGCTGTCGTCAGTACCTCAGGATTGCAGTCGTCTTGGATAAATTCTGGAATCCAAGGTTCTTTAACTTTTTCTTTGGCTTTACGATTCAGCACAAAACCGGGTTCGAATGTATGAAAGGCGAGCAAGATATTGACCATACACGCCCATGGAGTTTTTATAATCGCCCTCCCAATCCATTCATTTATTTTTCCTACTTTATAAGCGATGACAAAGGGTAAACCCGCAGCTGCCAGCTGTAAGGCAACGGTGCCAGATGCGGCAAGGGCTACGGACGCCTTTTGAAAAGCGGCGCGCCTTGCCTCATCTCCCACAACAATATGAACATCGACGGACCATCCTTTCGTTCCTTGTTCAACCAGATGTCTCATGGAAGGAAGGGTTGGGATAAGGACTTTTAAGGAGGGGATCTCTTGCTGTAAAAGGGCCACCGTTTGGCCAAAAATAGGCAAGAGAGTTTGGATTTCTGATTGTCGACTTCCGGGGAGCACACATAATAAATTTTGTTCACGATGCGATTCTCGCGCTGTTTCTCTTGCTACAGGGTGCCCCACAAAATTTGCTTTAAGTCCGTGTTTTTCAAAATAGGGTGGCTCAAAAGGATAAAGGCACAAGAGACGATCAACAATTGCAGCGATTTTACGAGCTCGCCCAGGACGCCAGGCCCATACGGTTGGCGCTCCATATTGGATAAGGCGAGGTCGTGCCGGTAATTTATGAAGACGTTTCATAATTCGAGCGCTAAATTCCTGCGCATCGATGGTTATCACCACCTCCGGTTTCATCTGTTGTATGGTCTCAACCGTTTCGCGTAGGCGGCGTAAAAGATGGGGTAAGTTGCGTAGAATTCCCGTAATTCCCATAAGTGACAGCTCTTCCATGGGGAACAGACTGGTGAGTCCCTGAGCTGCCATCGCTTGGCCGCCAATGCCTGCAAATCGCACGTCTTTAAGCTCTTTTAAAGAATCCATGAGATCAGCACCGAGTTGATCACCGGATGCTTCACCTGCAATGATAAAGATTAAAGGAATGTGTGACATTGGGGGCTATCAAGTCCTACAATGAAAAGACCGTTCTCTTGAGCAAGTTTTAAGGTTTCTTCTCGATTGAGAAAGAGTGTCCGGCCTGCTTCAACGGCAATCCCCTGTAAGCCTGCCTGAAGTGCCTTGTGAATGGTTGTCTGTCCAATGGTAGGCAGGTCTACGCGCTGTTCCTGTTGGTGCTTAGCCGTCTTAATAAGTATGCCGCCAGGTCCTGGACGGTGGAGAGGACCGACGCGCTCGAGAAGGGCATCTGTTCCCTCGATAGCTTCAATCCCCAGGACCAATCCTTCTTGGATCACAACAGCTTGCCCCACGTCAACCGGGCTAAGAGCACAAAGAACCTCAAGGCCTCGGGCGATATCTCTCCATGCTTGATCATCTGGCTGGAGAGCTGTAAGGGGGCCAAGGGGTGCCAAAATATCCTCTAAAATATCATCGGGGCCTACGACGGCATAACCCTTTTTTTCCATCATTTCAATGATAAGCTTCAGGAGATTATCGTCACCTAAAGCTTTTGAACCAATCTTCGCTAGCCACTTGACCCCTTCCCAATCTGGGCGAATTTCACTGAGGGTAGGTCGGGAAACGGCTCCCGCCATGACAATTTCTTTTACATGGTTTTCTTCCATATATCGTAAAGCTTTGCCAGCTTCACCAAAACTTAACCACAGATGAGGAAGATGGTTTACGAGGGCTTTCTCAGTTTGACCCCGAAAGGCAAGAATAACAAAGGGTCTCTTTTGCTTTTGAAAAATCTGTATGAGGGTATGAGGTAGGTCTCCCCTCCCTGCAAAAAGGGCGATAGGGCGGTGACTAGGCACTGCGGGCAAGAGGGGCTTCCTCCGACTCATCCATTTCAAATTCCCAGGCCTCTGCAGGCAGGCATAAGGGTCTTTTGGGATCTTCTTCAATAAAATTCAAAAGATCAATAACCGCTTTACCTTGTCCATAGAAAGCCTTAACTTTGTTGAGACGTTCTTCTAAAGTTCCTTGTTGATCCTTTGCTAAGAGCTTATAGGCATTGCGGAGCCCATGAATATCTTCTCGCTTGAATCCATGCCGTTTCATGCCAATAAGGTTAAGACCACCTAATTTGGCTCTCATCGCAATGACGGTACCAAATGGCATCACATCTTCACTCACACCCGCTGTTCCAGAAATCATAGCATACGCTCCAATGCGAACGAATTGGTGGATAGCAGCGAGCCCTCCAATAATGGCATAATCTCCAACTATCACATGACCGCCTAGGGTTGCATTATTGGCCATGTGTACAAAATTCCCGATATGGCAATCGTGGCCGACATGGGCGCCAATCATGATGTAGCAATTGTTTCCCACAGTTGTTTTTATGCCCCCTTTGACTCCACCCCGATGAACCGTCGCATGCTCCCGAATGACACAATTTTCACCAATCTCTAGGATTGTGGGTTCTCCTTGATAATGGATGCTTTGAGGTGCGAGACCCAGGACAGCAAAGGGGAAAACCTCTGTATGTGCACCAATGGTCGTATGCCCTTCGATGACCACATGAGAATGAATCTTAACATTATTCTTTAGTATAACATTAGGGCCGATAACAGCATAAGCGCCAATACAAACATTTTGTGCGAGCTGGGCACCTTCTTCAATGAGAGCGGTGGGGTGAATTTGGTTAGACATGTTATAATTGCTTCCTTAAAAATGGGTTATTTATCGGCTATCATTGCTGTTTTAATCGCTTCTGCGACCAATTCGCCATTGACTTTTGCAAGCCCTTTAAAACGCCAGACAGGACCCCTTTTATGGGTCTTTACCACTTCTAAGTGGAGGGTGTCACCTGGAAAGACCATCTTACGAAAACGACATTCATCGATACCCATAAAATAAACGAGCTTTTCCTGATCATAGAGATCTAAAGAATGCATGGCAAGGGTTGCGGCTGTTTGCGCAAGCGCTTCAATAATCATAACGCCAGGCATCACTGGCTTTTTGGGAAAATGTCCCTGAAAATACCAGTCTGTTTTAGCAACAGTTTTAATTCCCACGGCACGATCCCCGGAAACAACATGCACAAGTCTCTCGACCATAAGCATGGGTGCGCGATGGGGAATAAGGCGCATAATTTGATCTACATCTAGTTCAGTTTCAATTTCTGTGGAAATATTTTGTGTTTTAGTTGATGACATAAGATTTTACCTAGAATTAATTTTTTTCTGATTTTCTTTAACAAGCCTTTTTAACATGGCTATTTGGCGATAATGGGCTTTGATGGGCATGGCAGGACTTCCCGCCAGCGCTTCTCCCTCATGCACATCACGCATGATTCCAGATTGGGCTCCAAGTCGTGCCCCTGTGCCAATTTTTAAGTTGTCAGTAAATCCTGCTTGCCCACCGGCAGCTACATAATCACCAAATTTTGTACTGCCCGCAATCCCGACTTGGGCGACCATTACGCATCCTTTGCCAAAGTGGACATTGTGGGCAATTTGAACCAAGTTGTCAATGCGCGTTCCGAGCCCTATAATCGTGTCCTCTCCACTGCCCCGATCCACCGTCGTGTTGGCGCCAATTTCTACAAAATCATTGATGATGACGCGGCCTAATTGGGGCACCGGAACATGCCCTCCCATATCGCCCGGATCCATGAAAAATCCAAACCCGCTTTGGCCAATTCGAGCTCCTGGCTTGATATGCACATGGTGGCCCACCACAGCATGAGAGAGGGATACATGGCTGCCGATAATAGAGTGAGCCCCAATCCCCACGCCTTCTCCAATTGCAGTAAGAGGACCTATCTTGACGCCATCGCCTAATTCTGCATGTGCCCCAATAACAGCCATAGGGCCAATTTCGACATTTTGTCCTAGTTTTGCAGTTGGGTGAATGACAGCTGTAGGGTCAATACGTTCCTCTGCTTTTTGTTCTGGATAAAAAGCAGCCGAAATGAGAGCGAATGAGCGATGGGGATATTTTGCAATTAAAATAGCCAAATGAGGGGGGGCTTTTTCCGCCATTTCCACGGGAAGAATGCAAGCGGAGGCCTTGCTGTTTTCTAAGGCGTGTACATACTTTCCGCTGCGACAGAGCGCAATATGGGAAGATTCAGCCTTGTTCAAGGAAGCGACATCCGTCATTAAAAGCGCCGGATCCCCGCGGCCAATGTCACACTGACCAACCTTCGCAAGGTCGGCTAATGTGAAAGGCCCATTTTTTTTATAAAAACGCGGATCTGCCATAATTAGTATTCAGTCATCAATGTTAAATGATGTAAACACCTATATCAAAATCTTTTCATAAAGACAAAGCTTTTTTCTTAATCGTTATCATATAAAGTTTTTCACTTGTCACAAATTAAAAATTTTTATACATGTCATAGAACAATTTTAAATTATCTCATATTGTGTCTTTTGAATAAACATTGGAGGCATTAAAAAATGCTTATTGAAATTAAAGGAAAACTCTCATCTGCTGATCTTTACAAGCTTGTTGAAATCTTATCCTCTTACTTTCAAAAAAAAGGAGTTGAAGAATTTGTAGATATCGATATTGGTTTGAAACCGTTTAGTAAAAGCATACAGTTGCCCGCATCTATTTCTGATGACGAAGGGCGAGAGGTAAGATCAATCAAAATAACGAAATCAAAATTAGGGGAGCTAGAGCTCAGGGAGAATTCGGTGGATAATACCTGGATGACAACCCCTCTCGGTACTTTTTCGCCCGGTGAGCTTGTGATGCGCGTCTGGCCATTATATCTTACAGGCTTTGGGCTCTTGATGTTCTATCTAATTTGGCATTGGTTTTTTAAAGAAATTTAAAACGATGCTTTTTGCCCTGTTTTTTTAGAAAAATTGCCCCTTCTAGGTTGGGAAGACAACCCTTGCAATCCTTTGTGTATAATAGTATTAGACACTTAAGAATAATAATGATAATTATAATAAATGGACCTAACTCAAACCACCGTGCCTAATCTTTTAACCATCATACGGATTGCCCTGATTCCGGTCGTGGTTATTTTGTTTTATTTTGATCGACCTTTAAGTAACTGGATTGTCGCCTCCATTTTTATTGTGGCTTGCATCACCGATTACCTGGATGGTTATTTTGCACGAGCCCTCAAACAAACATCAAGGTTTGGAATGTTCCTGGATCCTGTTGCGGATAAGCTTCTTGTGGCGGCCACCCTTCTCATGCTAGTTGGTTTTGGACGTATTCAAGGGCTTAGCCTTATCCCTGCGGTTGTTATTCTTTGTCGAGAAATTCTTGTGTCCGGGTTGCGCGAGTTTCTGGCGGAAGCGCATGTTTCTGTTCCGGTCACTCGTCTCGCTAAATGGAAGACAGGCATTCAAATGATAGCCCTAACCCTCTTAATTATTGAAGATATCCCGGGCTGTTTTCTCCCCATTTCTGCCCTTGGAACCCTAGGGCTTTGGGTGGCCGCTCTTCTGACCCTTATTACGGGCTTTGACTATCTGCGTGCAGGCATTAAACATATGTAAGGCTCTTCGCCTTGCGGGTTTTGGCGGTCTTACACCCCCGCTATTGAAGGGGACAAGTCTTGAAATCCTTTGAGTATATGAAAAAATTTTAAATTTTCTCTGGAATTTTTCTTAAGTCTAGGGTATGGGTATATATCCTTTAAGAAAAAGGGCGATTAGCTCAGCGGGAGAGCGTCTCGTTTACACCGAGAGGGTCGGGGGTTCGAATCCCTCATCGCCCACCAGGATCTGCAATGGGATAGGGTGGTTGCTGACCAAAAAAATCAAAAAGTATGCCGGGGGGGCAAAACTGAAGAAGTCAGTTTTTGATGGGCCTCTTAACCCCCGTTTGGCTAAGGTCGGAGGGCAAGGGATCCAGCTCTTTCGAACTTCTTAGAATAAAAAAATTAGACCTCTTACGAAACAGCTAATCTTTGAAGGGAATGATCCCCAGAGCGGGGGAAGCATAAGTTAAAAATGAAAGCTACTTATACGCTGATTCATGCACACTGACTTTTAAAGTCGCCAGCTCTCTATTGATTAAGAGAGAAGCCGTTGTTCCAAGTGGCATCACATCATTGTACTCACCATGGCCAAAACGTGGGGAATAAACGACTGGAATGTTAATGCCCTCTGGTAAAAGCTCCTCTTGAACAAAACGTTTCAGAACGTCCTTTGTTGCTTGTTGCGAATTCTCAAAGCCTGTTATTGGGTTGTTCCCTGCAATAAGACCTTTTGCTTCATTAAAAACCCCCGCAGAGAGCAGGCCCTCAAGGCGACGAGAAAGTCTCTTTCCATCTTCAGTCGTATCTTCAAAGAAAATAAAGCGACCTTTTCCATCAAGCGCAATTGGTGTTCCTTTATGATTTTCAATGAGGGTAAGGTTTCCCCCCATCACACTTCCTGAAATAGGGGTTTCGGAGGGTGAAGATCCAGGATGAATAACCTCAAAAGAGTGGGTTAATTCGGTCACGTCTCCCGTAAGAATTGAAAAAAGAGAGCTAAGCTTGGCGCTTTTATTCACTCCCGATTGGGTCACGGAATAAAGCTCTTCACCCAATCCGATACAAGGCCCATGAAGGGTAGGCCATTTATTAGCTGCTGCGTACAAATGGAGAGCCGTTATATCGCTAAAGCCAATGATAGGCTTAATCGTTTGAGGTAAAGTAAAGTGAGTACGTTTCAGACGTGTGACAACTTCTATGCCTCCAAAACCCCCACGCAAAGCCCATAGAGCTTTCCCCTCTCCTGTTAAGGCATTCATGAAATATTTAGCGCGTTCATCATGAGAATTTGCATAATACTCATAAGGAGAATTTTTTATATTAATCGCATCTTCGGATAAATAGGCTTGAAACCCTTGTTGACATATAAGGTCCTTAGCTGCGGGTAATTGTTGGGAATTTAGAGGAGCTCCGGAAGGAACGATAATGTCAATTCTATCACCTTTTCCTAAAAATTCCCATGTGGGTGCTCTTCCGATGCTGCGAGGTGCTTCGAGCGTGTCCATTGCAACGACAGGGTCTACAATAAAAGCCAGTGTACTTACGAGGAGGGTAAAGATTAATTTTTTCATTTAAAGCTCCTTAAAGTTTTAAAACGTTTAATTATAGGTGAGTATTAGCATATTTTTATCATAAACACAACTCTTTAAAAAGACTTTAGAGGAACTATTACTTGACAAACTTCTGAAAAAAGGATACGAATATTTTCACTAAAGTAATTTAATTTATTTAGAGGTGTTATATGTCGTCCATTTTTTCTCGTTCCCTTCCTGTGCTGATAATCATTTTTTTGCTTTCTCCGATCTCAGACCTTCAGGTCTCTGCACGATGGGGCGAAAAGGCTGAAGCAAGTGTAGAATGTTTGAGCAAAACGATGGTTTATACAGTGAATAAGGACGGTACTTGGACACTCGAATCGGACATTCAATTGAAGATTCTTACGGAAGCGGGAAGACAGGCTTTATCAACCCAGACCTGTACCTATGATGCTACACGAAATACGGCTGAGGTACTAGAAGCGAGCACAGATAACAATGGGACAAAATCTATCGTTCCCAAAAATAGAATAGAAGACAAGCCCTTAGCAAGCGATGCTCTAGGATTGAGAAAGCAACATCAAATTCTTATCCCTTTTGATCGTGTGGCCGTGGGGTCCATTCTTCATTTAAAATTAAAAGAACACTTTTTCAAGCCTGATTTTGAAAAGTATTTTTCTGCCTCTATAGGGTTTCAAGGAGGCTATTTGTGGAAAAAAATTGATGTTGTCATTAACTCTGAATTGCCACTTATTTCAAATATTAATGATCCGCGTAATAGTTTAGATGTACGTGAGAACCAAGATAAATCAAAATATACTTTGCAAATAAATTTAAAAAAACCGATTTATGAGCAACTTTTTGGCGAACCGGATCAATTTTATGGCGAACCTGCTCTTTATACCTCCATATTTGTTTCAACAGAAAGGGGGTTTGAAAGGCTCGGAAAACTCGAAGCCGCATTCTATCAACCCATACTGTCTTCACCGCTCCCTGAGGAACTCGAACGCATCCGAAAAATTGCAAGTAGCATTAAGGACGAAACAGATTGTATCGATACAATCGTTGCTCATTTGATTGATAAAATAACCTATTTAGGGAACTGGAATATAGCTGAAGGGCATCTAGCTCCTCGCTCCCTTGAGGCTATTATCGCTTCAGGATCGGGGGACTGTAAGGAATATGCTTCTTGCCTTGCTGCAATTTTGAATAAGCTGGGACAAGGCTACAACGCCAAAATTGCTCTTGTCGAAAGAAATGACGTCTATCTAGAAGAGGACGTGAAGCCAGCCTACAAACGCTCCTTTGATCACGCCATTGTTAAAGTTATTGGACCTTCCGGAAAAACTTATTGGGTTGACCCAACCAATAATGTGTCTATGGCAGGGGGAGTTTTTCCTGATATTGCAGACAGGCCAACCTTAGTCCTTGATGCGGAAAATCCCACATATGAACGTATTCCCCCAATAGATTTTCGTCATGCCCTTTGTAAGGACGAACGCACCCTTACCATAACGAACGATGGGATTGTAAATACGAAGGGATCTTTTCATTTTGAGGGTGAGACTGCGAAATGTCTTACTGAAGGTTTAAAGATGCATCACCCTTCTGTAATAAAAGAAGGGATTGTTAGGCAAATGTGTGGAAGTAGTGATCCTATCGATCCAACTGTCAGCTTACCTGAGTGTACCTCCCATAAAGTTAAGCCTTTAAAGACGATCTTCAGTTATGGGGAAAAGCATACCATGACCCATACCAACCTTGGCGATGCTTTCCCTTTACTGGGCAATTGGTATAAAGCCTATACCTCAGCCTCTCAAACCCACGAAGGGGCACTCTATGTGGGGCATCCTGAAACCCTCATCAAAAAAAGGCTTTTTAAAAATGTTTCCGCCAAGAATCTGGAAAGGTTAGCCTTTTCTATTGAAACCCCTTGGTTAAATGCAAAACGAGAACTTGTCGTAACGGAAGAAGGTGTCGTTGTGACTGAAACAATTGAGAAGTTAAAAACGATTGTCTCAGCAAAAGATCTTAAATCAAAAGAGTTCGATAAACTGAAAGAAACTTTACGTAAATACTGTGATGGGGTTTCTATCGTTTTTTCTAAATGAAGAATTTGGAGAGGAGACTGAGAAAAGGTATTCACTATAAGCAGCTCGTAAGAGGAAAAGGCTGCTTCCGATCCATTAATCGTTTTTAAATCATTTTTTCTTATTGTAAAAAAATAATTAAAAATATTTTGGGGAGTAAAATGAGTATAAAAAAATCAATATTTATAGCTTGCTTAAAAATGGGAAAGCGTAAAGAACGCCTAAGAAACGCTCAAAATAAACCATTCGATGTGGAAAAGTCTCGAAAGTCTATAGAAATCTTGAACAAACTTATTGGATGGCTTCAACCTGTCAGAAATGATATTAAGCGGGAAATGACGCATGTAGATGGAATGCCCGGCGTGCACATCGACAACCCCTCATCCACCCAACGCGTTATTCTTTATCTTCATGGGGGTGCATATATTAAGGGATTAAAGCACCTCTCTTCACTATATCATTATTTTTCTGCTGAACTTGCTGTTGCTTGTGAAGCGGAAGTCTGGATGCCCGATTATCGGCTCGCGCCCGAATATCCTTATCCTGCCGCGCTTGAAGATGTTTATGCAGCTTATCAAAGCTTACTTAGTAAAGGCGTGGAGCCCCGTCATCTATTTGTCATAGGGGACTCGGCAGGCGGTGGGCTGACGCTCGCGTTACTCATGAAATTAAGGGATGAAGGAAAACCTTTGCCAAAGGCCGCAGTGACGCTTTCTGCTTGGACAGACTTAGCTTTAACCGGAGAATCAATGATAAAGAGGGACGATCTCGATCCCATGCTTTCTTATAAGCCTGTGAGCGACGTTCCTCCTTTGATCATTCAGAAGGGTCAGGAAAAGGATCCTTATATCTCTCCTTTGTATGGAAATTACAAAAATTTCCCTCCTTTAATGATGCTCGTAGGGGGACAAGAGATTTTATATGATGATACGCTTCGGGTTGTAGAAAAAGCGAAGAAAGCTGGTGTTAACGTGACACTCGAAATTGAGGAGGAAATGCCTCATGTTTATCCCGTCTTTGCAGGGATTCTGCCTGAAGGTAAAAAAGCAATTGAACACATTTCTTTATTTGTCAAAAAAAATGTGGTTTAGTTTCCCCTGGGCATCCGTTGGAAAAATTTATGAATAGATTCCGTCATATAGAAACATACACCCCTCAAATTTTCCTAAAATTTTTTTCTTGACCGGTTTGAAAAGGCGGATTATTCTCAGACTACCCTGTTCATGGTGAGCAGAGCGTGACGAGTAAATGTAACAGCATCTACCCGCCACTCATCACAACGATACTTGGAGGTATCATTATGACTAATATGAAATTAGCCTACATTGAGCATATTTCTCAACTATTAATTAAAAAAATTAAAAACGTGAATCATCTTGTCGCCAACTCATGGTACGAACTTGAGTTGGTTCGACAAGATGTGCGTGAAATTACAAAAGCTTATGAAGAATGGCTTGCCGAAATGAATGAGACATTCGATGAACTTGATTCATAAGCTGACGCAGACCCTGACTAAAGACTAATCTGCGGACTTTTAAGATAGGGTGAAGGGATTGCAACAATGCAGTTTCTTCACTCTTTTGTTTCCTCATGAATAGAATTTTCTCTGCTCGTTTCCTTATCGTGACGATCTTCCTGAGACCACGCCACACAGGTTTTTCAGGGGAAGTGATGACCCCGGTGGGGGCGTTTTATAGTGCATTAAGTTGAAGATGCCTCAACTCCTCAGGTGTCATGCTGAAATAAATTCAGTATGACAGTCTGGAGAGGTCATGATGGCTATGTGATCTCCAATTCAAACTAACTCACTATATAAAGAGGCGTGCCATTTGTAGCAAGGATTTCTCTGCGATTTAGAGGCGTTTACCGTCCTAAACAACCGTTATTTTACCAATATTTCGAAATCTATGTTATATTATCGTACCGCTGTGTTTTTAAAGGATAGGTTTAGCGTTGATTCACTCGTGGAAAGCAAGTCTTTTAACCTTTTGTGATAGGCGCATTCTCTCGATTTTCCTTTTTGGATTTTCAAGCGGGTTGCCCTTTTTGCTGACCCTTTCAACTCTCACCCTCTGGCTCAAAGAATCAGGTCTCAATAATAGAACAATTGGTCTTTTTGTTATCGCTACCATTCCGTATACCTTTAAATTTCTTTGGGGACCGATGGTGGATCGTATACGGATTCCCTTGCTTTTTGATCTTTTAGGTCAGCGGCGTAGCTGGGCTCTTGTCTCCCAACTCGCTCTTATTTTTATGTTGGTTGGATTGGGAGAGTCAGATCCAAAAGAATATATTTTCCAAACGGCTTTGTGGGCTTTTGGTGTGGCCTTTTTTTCCGCTATTCAAGATATTGCCGTTGAATCTTATCGTATTGAAATTATCGATGAATACCAACAAGGTTCTGCGGCCTCTGCCACTTACCTTGGGTATCGAATGGGGATGATGGCCTCGGGCGTGGGTGCCCTCTATCTTGCCGCAATTTTTTCATGGCAAACGGCCTATTTGGTCATGGCAGCGCTTGTCATGCTCGGTGTTCTGACAACTTTCCTTAGCCCTTCTCCTCCCAATTTTGAGATTGACAGGGCGACACCCCCGAAACAGACACGGCGAAAACTATATGATCAGCTTCGAGAATGGATAAGGCTCACCTACGGAGTTCCTCTTAAGGATCTTTTACGGACGATAGACTGGCGCATTGTTTTTGCTTTTATTTTTTTTTATAAGGTTGGAGATACAACCCTTAGCGTAATGAACACGCCTTTCTTAGTGGAGCTAGGGTTCAGTAAGCTTGAAATTGCTAATGTAGCAAAATTTTTTGGCATTTCTTCGATGATGATAGGGGGTATTGTCGGCGGAATTTTACTCAATCGTTTTGGTATTCTTGCCTGCCTCATCCTCTGCGCGGCTCTACATGTTTTGACATCCCTGATGTTTGTGGTTCAAACCTTCGCAGGGTGTGATCTTAACGTGCTTATTTTTACGATTGGTTTTGAAAATCTAAGCTGTGGGCTAGGTGCTGCTTCTTTTATCGCCTATCTTTCGAGTCTTTGCCATACGCCTTATACGGCGACGCATTTTGCTCTTCTCTCATCCTTTGGATCTTTAGCACGTATCTTGCTTTCGGTTTTCTCCGGTTTTTTGGCAGACTTGCTTCCGTGGTCTCTCTTTTTTACGTTTACAGCTATTGCCTCTTTGCCCTGTTTATTTCTTTTAGTGTATGCTTCCCGTCACTTTCCTTCTTCTCCTTCATTCCTCAGAACGGCTACCTAAACACAGCCTTCCCCCGCTTAAAGGATAGGGAACGCCCGTTGTGCCTGGGAGGCTAAGGGGGAGTTGTTTCAAGGATCTCACGGCGAGATAGGCAAAGGCCTGGGCTTCCAATGCATCCCCGTCCCATCCTTGATCACTGACTTTTGTTATGGGAGCTTTTAGGCGATCAGCCATCATTCTTAGAAGAGTGACATTATGGGCCCCTCCGCCGGCAACGAGGTAAGAGGTGGGTCGCTCTGATAAATGGTCCAAAGCTTTTTCCAAGGTGGCTGCCGTAAGGGCCGTTAATGTTGCAACACCATCTTCAAAGGGGAGGGGGCGTACATCCTCTAGGAAGACCTTAAAGGTTCCCCGGTCTAAGGATTTAGGGGCTGCTTGGTTGAAATAGGCGTGGATCAGCCATTTGTCTAACAGTTTTGGGTTCACCTGACCAAGGGCTGCAATTTTTCCATTTTCATCCCAAGGAAGATCCGTATTTTCCCTCACCCAGTCATCGATGAGGCCGTTTCCTGGCCCCGTATCGAAGGCAATTAGCTCATCGTCTCGAGGGCCTATCCAAGTGATGTTGGCCACCCCTCCGATATTGATGATGGCTAAGGGTTTGGGTAAATTTTTCGCAAGCGCTTGATGGAACAGAGGGACGAAGGGCGCCCCTTGCCCTCCATGGGCGATGTCGTTGAGGCGAAACTGGTCAATGACGGGAACCTGGGTGAGGGTGGCTAGCAGATATCCATCGCCGATGATATGGGTCTCTCCGCGTTCTCCATGGCGTTGAGGCGGCTTGTGATAAAGGGTTTGGCCGTGGAATCCCATCACCTCGATGTTTTTAGGCTGCAGCCCTGCTTTGCGTAAAAGCTCCGCGACAACGTGGGCATGGAGTTCCGTAATGGTGCGTTCCAGCTCTGCGATTTCTGGCCCTGGGACGTGGCCATAGGCTTTGAGGATGGCTTTCTTTACGGGCTCAGGATAGGGGATAAAGTGGGTAGGTCCAAACGATTTGATGGACAGCCCATCTGTCTCCAGAAGGGCCGCATCAATTCCATCCCCGGATGTCCCTGACATAAGGCCAAGGGCTATGAGGGGACGTTTGTGTGTGGTGTCTGTGTTGTTTATATTTCGTCCTCTGTTTCCTGAATTGGGCTCTCCAAACCCCTTGTAGCGTCCTTTTCCTTCTGAACCAAGGTCAAAACAACCCCCCTGCATTCCCTCTAAAAGCGCCTCACATATCTGCGGGTAGCCATCCTTGGCACTGGCCATAGCGCGGACGACATTCCCTTCATAGGCTGGATTGAGGTCCCCAAAGAAGCTGACTTTTTGCTCGCCCTTGTAAGATAAGAGAACGCCGTCTCTCTCATCCAGGTCTTCTTGCTCTAAAAACGCAGGAGGAAGGGTACCGGTTGCAACCAGTAGGGTGCGGCAGGGCAGGGACTCAACCCCTGTGGATGTTTGGACAAGGAGAGCTTCGATGTGACCCTCGGCATCGACGAGGATCTCAAGAGGAGTCGCGTTTTCCCGGAAGGTGACCCCTTCTGCCATGGCCAGCTGGAGTTCTTTGTGGTTGAGCCGATAGGCCGGCGAGTCCTGAAGGGTTTTGCGATACACAATGGTTGCTCTGCAATTTCTCTCCTCGGGCGTCATTCCCGCGAAGGCGGGAACCCAGGGAAAGTTCGTTTTGCTGAAAATTTTTTCCTGGGTCCCCGACTCGCGCTTCGCGCTCTCGGGGATGACGCTCAAAGATTTTAAACTCGCATAAGCCAAAGCTTCCGTGGCTGTATCCACGGCCGTAAGACCTCCGCCAATGACCAAGATGGGAGATTCAATCTCTAAATCATTTCTACCTTTTAGCTGAAGATCAACTAGAAATCGCGCAGCGGGGATGATGCCCTTGATGCCCTCATGGGGAATGGAGAGGGTGTTTGAGCGGCCCGCCCCTAGGCATAGGGCCACATGATCAAAGCCTTGTGCAAAGGCTGTCGAAAGAGAGAGGTCTCGGCCTAATTGGGTACGGTCTTGTAGGGTAAAGAGCGAGCGTCGTTCCAATAACAGCCGCACCAGATCCAGATAATTTTTATCCCACCGGGGCGTAATTCCATATTCCATAACACCGCCAAAGCCCCCGATTGTTCGTTGGCTCAGAGGAGTTTTAAAGTTAGACCACTCTCTGATGGGTTCGGTTGAAAGGTGAGAGGGCAGGGGCTCGATCTTAAATCTGTCGATTCCATGAACCTGGTGGCCCTCATTCAACAAATAATGTGCAAGGGTAAAGCCCGCTGGGCCCATACCGGCCACAAGCACTCTATATCCGGAAGGGTGTTTGGGGAAGGGGCGCTTCAGGTTCAGGGGGTTCCAGCGGGAAAGCAGGCTGTAAATTTCCACGCCCCAAGGCAGATTGAGAATGCTGTCCAGAGTTTCCGATTCAATGCTGGGGATGTCAACCGGGTCTTGTTTTTGAAAAATGCACGCTTTCTCGCAATCGTTGCAAATGCGGTGGCCTGTAGCTGCTACCATGGGGTTGTCCACCATAATCATGGCAAGAGCGCCCAATACATAGCCTTGGGTGCGGAGAGTATTCATTTCTGATATCTTCTGGCCCAAGGGGCATCCTTTGAGGCCTTCTGAAAGCCCCTTCGCGCAGGAATCTTTGCTCTGGTTGTGGCAGAGAATGCAGTAATGGGCCTGGTCGAGGGCATCGCGTGTATGGACACTTGGTGTGGTACAGTCAAATCCTTTTCGCTGGATTCTATCGGGTGACCTTAAAAGATTTTCCTCACGATTTACGGGGAATAGGGATTCGGGATTGGTTTTTCTGGGCAATCTAAAGAGGGTTGTTGGTTTGTCCTGATGTATAGACCAGGCTGCATATCGGGTAGCTAGGGTTAAGAATTCCTGATGTGCTTCCCTATCTTCAAGAGCTGTAAGGGTATGTCGGGCAAAGGCTAAGTCCGAATACTTTTCTTTTAAAAATATTGCTATGTCTGGTTGGAGATAGGATCCATCGAACCGTTGAGCTTCCTCTTGTGAATAAGCTTTTGCCGCTTGGCGCTGCACAAATAAGCGCTTGCAGCGATAGAGAGGGGCGAGGTGATAGGTCAGATCTTGTAAAGTTTGTATTTCTTTCTCAATACCAAAAAAGATCCCCATAAAATCTTCAACATGAGGGGCAAGGTCAATCAGGAGAGCGCTCTCTTCCATTTTTGTGAGAGAGGATTGGCGAGCGTTTTTTAAACGGGTTGTAAGATCTAGGGAGTGTTCCTCCAAAAAAGACAAGAAGATATTGTCCAGCTTTTCAAGAGCTGAAGCGTCATAAAGATCATGAAAAGAAAAGTTGAAGGATAGAAACTTAGGCTTATTAACAAATTGAATCATATAAATCATTCCATTTAGGATGTATTGACTCTATAAGCTTTAACTTTTTAAATCAACCGTAAACAGGGTCGAGGATAGGGCCACCTAATGAAAAAATAAGTTTTCTACCGGTGGTGTCATCCCCGCGAAGGCGGGGATGACACAAATACATTGAAAACAATAGGTTAGAATCATTTGTCTTTAGCCTACGTGTTTTCATGAGGTGGCCCTGGGGTCGAGGAGCCAACCGACGGGTTTCCCCGAGCTAGGGATCACGATACTCCCTTCTTAAACCGCTCCTCAGCAATAAGATCGGCAGCCTGACTTGTTGAAACATGAAGCTCCTCTGCTTTATGAAAAACCTCAAGGAGTGTCCCATGGATTCCCCTCACATGGCGCTTCACGGCTTCCGCATTATAGTTGGGGCCCTCGTGAGAAACGTTAATGAGGCCTCCGGCATTGACCACATAGTCGGGTGCATATAAAATTTTCATTTTAGACAGAATCTCGCCATGGGCATGACTTGCAAGTTGATTGTTCGCTGATCCTACAATCATCAGGCATTTAAGCTCTAAAAGCGTCTGATCATTGATAACAGCCCCCATAGCACAAGGAGAAAATATTTCTGTCTCTACACTAAATAGGTTTTCCGCAGAGACTGCTGTGGCCTTAAATTCATTTACGACACGTTCAACCCGCTCGGGGTCGATATCGTTCACAATAAGCTGCGCTCCCCCTTCAGCCAAATTTTTGCAGAGATTATAGCCCACATTTCCCAGGCCTTGTACGGCAACTTTTATGCCACGAAGAGATGATCTCCCCAGACGGTAAGATACAGCCGCCCGTATAGCTTCAAAAACGCCGAGAGCTGTAAAAGGGGCAGGGTCTCCGCTGCCCCCAGGAATCCCCACAACGTGGGCTGTCGTTTCTTTTATACAGGCCATATCTTCAACAGAAGTGCCTACATCTTCGGCTGTAATATAACTACCATTGAATTGTTCTACGCATCGAGCAAATGCGTGGAAAAGATCTGGGGACTTTTGGTGGCGGGGATCTGCGATAATCACAGCTTTTCCGCCTCCGAAAGAAAGATTGGCAATAGCAGATTTATAGGTCATTCCGCGCGACAGCCTTAACACGTCAGTGATAGCTTGCTCCTCGGTGGCATAGGGCCACATGCGGCATCCCCCCAATGCAGGACCCCGGTTTGTATCATGAATCGCAATAATAGCCTTCAACCCGGTTTCCTTTTCATAGAAAAAAGCGACATGTTCATGCTGATCAAAATCAACTGCATCAAAAACGGACATTTGTTTTCTCCATTATCTTGTTTTATAATACGACTGTGATGATTAAGATTGTGATAAGGGAGAGATACTAACAACAAGCAAACTAAATAAATTAGTTTTTACTTGCCGTTTTATAAAATATATCTTGTATATTGTTTGTTAATTAATTTTTATTATTAAGGACTGTATTATGAAAAAGTATTTATCTAGTGTTTCTCTGGCCGCAGTGGCAAAGATCTAGAAATTTCTTGGTATTGGAAATATGAGGATAGCCCCCTTTAAACCCCCAAAGCAGGCCAAGACACCCCTTGTCCCTCTTTCTTCTGACCATCCTGTTCTTTAAGAAGGTGATCACACGTCCTCACATAATTTCCGACCTCATCTGCCCATAGGGAGTGGGTATTTCCATAAAGATTACGGATGATGGCTTCTTCCAAGCTTTCTCTACCTTCCAACCCATCCTCATAGGCTTTCAAGGCGCCATAAAAGAATTTGGCACAGTTTTTGACTTGCTTTCCAACTTTCAAATCGCCCACTCCCATTTCCCGCAACGTGAGTTCCGTATAGGAAAAAAAGGCATCAAAGGCGGATTGAGCTATGGGGCCTTTGATGTTGCGCAGCAGAAGGCACATATGAAGTACAGCACAATCGAATCGACCTTCCATCGTATCGGGGACATTCCAGGTTTCATAAAAATAGGGTGTGCGCGCTTGATGGAGGGCAGATAGACAAAGGGATTCGCCATTGGTGCGATAAACTTTTTTCCAGAAACCGTTGACAGAAGAGGGAAGCAAAGGCATGGTAATTCCATCTGTTAAAGCATTCAACTGACACGTAAAGATATATGACGATAAAATCAAGACTATTTAATATACGCCTCGCCTTTCAAGTTTCGGGGGCGTTGCCCTTCTGGACTCACCCTCTGTCACGTATAAGGATACGCTCATCGGGCTCGCTGCTCGGCAGCCTACCTGAATTCTTGAAATCCAAAGCGTATATGTTCCTCATGTTCGTTCCCCTTCTGAGTGGATGTGCAACGATTGATATCCGGGGTCATGAAGTCGAACCCGAGCAATTGGCTAAAGTCGAAATTGGGGTCACGACAAAAGACCAAGTGAGAAAAATGTTAGGCACACCCTCTTCCGTATCTCCATTTGGGAATAGCACATGGTATTACATGTTTGAAATCACAGAACGACGTGCCTTCTTTTCGCCCTCTGTCTTAAACAGCAATATCACCCGCATTGAATTTGATGCCCAAAATCGCGTGTCAAGCCTTGACTCCGTCACTGAAAAAGACAAACAGGTTGTATCGCACGTGACCCGACAAGAACCAACGGCGGGTCATTCTTTTGGTGTGTTAGAACAAATTTTTGGCAACGTAGGACGGTTTAATGGAAAAGATCCGGATAAATGACCCCTCTTCAAATCTCAGCTTCCCTTCTTTCCGCTGACTTTGCCCGCTTGGGCGAGGAAATAAAGGCCGTTGAGCCATTTGTGAATATGATTCACTTAGATGTAATGGATGGTCACTTTGTCCCCAATATAAGTTTTGGACCAGCCGTTATCTCTGCTTTACGGTCTTTAACGTCCCTTCCCTTTGATGTGCACCTGATGATATCACCTGTTGATTATTTGATTAATGCCGTGGCAAAGGCAGGGGCTAATATCATCACGGTTCATCCTGAAGCGGGGGCCCATATCTACCGAACTTTGCAAAAGATTAAGGCCCAGGACTGCCTCGCGGGCGTTGCCCTTAATCCGGGGACATCGATCGAAATCCTCAAGCCTCTTTTGCCTGTGATCGATCTCGTTTTGGTCATGACCGTTAATCCAGGGTTTGGGGGACAGGCCTTTCTGGACACTCAACTTCAGAAAATTAAAGATATCCGGACCCTTATTGATGAAACAGATCGGAAGATTTTATTGCAGGTGGATGGGGGGATTTCCTCAAAGACAGCGCCGCTCGTGGTTGAAGCTGGAGCTGACATACTCGTTGCAGGTAGCGCTATCTTTCATGGGGGTTCTGATCATTATGAGAAAAATGTGGCGGGCCTGAAAACAGTAATCAGTGTTCAGTGAGCAGAATTCAAATAAAAAAACTGGCGCCCACTTTCTGAACACTGACGACTGATTCCTGGTTACTGATTACTCCCTATAACTGGGGTCAGTCCGGTCGAGTCTTCGCAGCAATGCTGTCCAATCCCGAATACCGAAATCCGGTTCAAAGTCTCGTAGGTCTTGCACTGCTTCTTCACAAACCTCATGAGTGGGCAGGGTAATCTTCTGATTTCCTGAAAGCGCAGCACACTGCACCCGGCAGGACTGTTCCAAAAAATGCATATAGAGATAGGCCTCTTGGATGGTTGAACCACAGGTCAAGGTCCCATGATTGCGTAAAAAAAGGGCTTTCATCTGTCCCAAATCTTGAGCCAACTTTTCACCTTGTCGTTGATTTTCAAGAGCAAGGGAATCATAAGCATGATAGGAGACCCGATTATAAAAATGAAAAGCAAACTGGCTTAAAGGAAGCAGGCCGCAATCCATAGCAGAAACAGCAATACCTGCAACCGTATGAAGATGAAAGATTGCATTTACATCGGAACGTTTTTTGTAAATGCTTCCATGGATGACGTATCCTGTTTGGTTATATTGGCTTTCTTCACCTTCTAACACTTCTCCCTTTAAGGAGACCTTTAACAAATTTGATGATGTAACTTCTTCAAACAACATGCCAAAAGGATAAATAAAATAAGTATCGGAGCCGGGAATGCGCGCTGAAAGGTGGGTATAGGTGAGATCGTCCATTTTTTGGTGGGCTAAAATTCGATATGCAGCCGCTAAATGCATGCGCACAACTTTCTCATCATTATTTTGTTGAATTGGGAGTGGGGAAAAAGAATGTTTCATAAGTTGCTCCTATGTTTTTTAGTATTATATGTGGTTTGTTATCAACCGCCTGGCAGCAATGTAGCATATCTAAAATTTAATTCAACTGTTTTTTGAATAAGTAGGTAAATTTAATTCATATCATTTAGTGGAAGCGAGTGGGGCCCTTCGAAAGTCAAACGTCTCAACTCATGCAGGCCAATGTTTGCCAAGACTTTAATGGAGCTTGGAACTGCCCATCACATAAGCATTGGATTTCTTTTAAAGGGTGAACCCAGCGGTGCATTTGATAAGGGTATGCATCCAGGCGCCAGGAAATAAGGCTGAAAGTTGTGCTGCCTTGATGTTCTGGTTAAGCCGACTTTTTGAGAGACATATTTTTTGAAGTTCACAAAATTTCTTTTGTTGATGACAATTAGGTGACAATAGATTTTTTGGTTTACTTAATGCACATACAAAAACCCAAAAAATTCTTTATTTTCAGTGGTGCCCCCGGGGAGACTCGAACTCCCACATCTTTTGGATAACAGATTTTGAGTCTGCCGCGTCTACCAATTCCGCCACAGGGGCCCTTGGGTGTATCATAGCCAGAACCCTTGTTTCGTCAATAGGGAATTTTCTTATTTTTGAGTAAGGTCCGCCTTCTTCATCATTTTTAATTTTTCAATAAGCTCGGGCAGAATGGTGAATAGGTCCCCCACCAGCCCATAATCAGCGACTTGGAAAATGGGGGCCTCCGGGTCTTTATTAAGGGCGACAATCACCTTACTCTCCTGCATGCCTGCGAGGTGCTGGATGGCCCCTGAAATGCCGATGGCGATATAGAGGTCTGGAGCGACCACTTTCCCCGTCTGTCCCACCTGGTAATCATTAGGGACAAACCCTGCATCAACGGCAGCTCTGGACGCTCCAATAGCAGCTCCTAGGAGATCAGCAAGGGTTTCAAGCATCTCAAAATTCTCTTTGGTTTGTAAGCCTCGACCCCCAGATACGACGATTGAGGCTGAGGTTAGCTCGGGCCGTTTTGAAGAACTTTTCTCTATTTTTACAAATGTTGCATGGGGAAAGGATGGGGGCTTAAAAGGGG
Source organism: Alphaproteobacteria bacterium (assembly GCA_013815465.1). Taxonomy (GTDB): domain Bacteria; phylum Pseudomonadota; class Alphaproteobacteria; order UBA9655; family UBA9655; genus UBA9655. The sequence goes on from JACDGE010000017.1 coordinate 21,739, forward strand.
GAGCTTCGATGGGAGCTTTTGACGACCCCTTCTCAGCTTTGTCAAAAGCGGTGGACCGGATAGTCATCACTTTTGTATCGTCTTGAGAAAGAACCGTTGCAAGAGCATTCCCCGCGTAAATAGGTCTCACAAAGGTTTGTCGGTCTACGATCTGAATCACATCTGAAATCTGAGCCACATCTAACAGAGCGGCAAGCCGGGGCAGAAGGTTTTTCCCAAAGGTGGAGGAGGGAGCAAGAACAAATCCGTATCCCTTTGCCAGCTCTAAAAGTGTGTCCGTCATTTCTTCAGCAATAGGGTGCAGAAGGGAAGGGTGATCCATTATCCATACTTTCTCGACACCTTCATAACGCGAGGCCTCTTCGGCCACTTTTTGACAGGAATGCCCTATCAACACTATGTGTATCGGCACAGAGAATTGTTTTGCGGCCGTAAGGGTTGCAAGGGTTGAAGGCGTTAACTTCTCTTGATCGTGCTCGGCGATAAGAAGGAGGGCCATCAGATCACCTTTGCTTCATGACGTAGCCTATCCAGGAGGGCATCCACACTTTCCACTTTAAGTCCGGGCTTGCGGGGAGGGGGCTCTGCGACCTTAAGTGTTTGAAGGTGAGGGGTCAAATCAACCCCCAACATATTGGCTGTTAAAATTTCCATAGGCTTTTGTCTGGCCTTCATAATATTTGGAAGGGAGGCATAGCGGGGTTGGTTAAGACGTAAGTCGGTTGTCAGGACAGCCGGCAAAGGCATTTTAAGAGTTTCAAGACCGCCGTCAACTTCCCGTACGGCTTGGATTTCTTGCCCTTCGATGGTGAGAGAAGAAATGAACGTTCCTTGAGGCCACTTTAAAAGGGCCGACAACATTTGTCCCGTTTGATTAAAATCATCATCAATGGCTTGCTTGCCCAGAACCACAAGCTGCGGAGTTTCCTTCTCGACAAGAGCTTTTAAAGCCTTAGCAACGCCAAGAGGTTGGGTTTCAAGTTCCGTTTTTACATGAATAGCTCTGTCTGCGCCTAAAGCCAAAGCAGCCCGCAAAGATTCTTGGACCGCTGTGTCTCCAATAGAAACAACGAGTACCTCTGAACAAACCCCTTTTTCTTTGAGCCTGAGTGCTTCTTCTACAGCAATTTCATCAAAAGGATTGAGGGACATTTTAACACCGGCCAGGTCCATCCCGGTTCTATCGCTTTTAATGCGTACTTTTACGCTATAATCGACGACACGTTTAACGGCGACTAGGATTTTCATAGTCTAACGATTTGCTCCCGGCACCCACAATACATCCCCCTCCGCTTGATGATTCGCAAACCTTGCTAGAACAAAGAGTAAGTCTGACAGCCTATTGATGTATTGGATCACACATTCATTAACGGCCTCTGTCTCCTTTAGAAAACAGATGGTTCTTTCCGCTCGTCGGACAACGGCCCGTGCCTGGTGAAGGTAAGCGGATAGGGGGGCTCCTCCTGGTAGTACAAAAGACATAAGAGGGGGGAGGGGCTCATTATAATAATCAATTTTCTCTTCTAAAAAGCTAACTTGATGGGGGTGAATGCGAAGTCTTTCCTTTCCACCATCTATATCTTCCACCACGCACAAGTCTGCGCCCGTATCAAAGAGATCATTTTGAATGTGGGACAGAAGTTTATCAATTTCTATATCTGCGGAAAGGCGAGCAATGCCTATGCACGAATTGGCTTCGTCCACATCTCCAATAGCTGCAACGCGAGGAGAGGACTTTAAAACTCGTCCGCCTACACCGAGGGACGTCTTTCCTTTGTCCCCCCCCTTCGTATAAATTCGTGTTAGTTGAACCATTTATTTTTCCTTTAAAAAGAGAAGGAGAGAAAAAAATAAGATCGCTAAAGCCTGGAAAATAATCCGAAGGCGCATCATTCTATTGCTGCGTTCGTCGGCCTTGGACCCTGCTTTAAACATCGTGAATAATCCCAGGATCAAAGCACCAAGCGTTGCAGCCATAGCTGCAACGAGGAGGAACTTAAGAACGAATGCTAAGGTCATTGAGCATCATTTTCAACTCACTTATACTTCTCAAGAAGCTCATTAAGATCCTCAAAACTACATAGTCCCAGGTGAACAGGGTTCGCTGGTTTTATCTCACTCATTGTCCGATGCGTCTTTGTTCGAATTGATTGAATGGTCATCTTCGTTGTGCCCAGGGTACGAATAATATCTCCATCAGTGATGTTTGGAATTTCTTTCAAAAGCCACGCAATGCCATTGGGTTTGGCTTGGCGAAGAGCCACAGGCGTATATTTAGCTTTTTTTCGTATTTTTCCCTGATGAACAATAGGAGACATCTGAAGTCTTAGAGAGGGATCCGCTTGACAACGTTCAATTTCATCAAAAGTAAGTTGTCCCGATGTGATTGGATCATGGCCCAATATACCGACTGAGATATCTCCATCGGCAATGGCTTGAACTTCTAAAGGATGTAAATGGCAAAAGTCTCCAATCTGTTCAAAAGTCAAAGTTGTATTATCAATAAGCCATACGGCTGTTGCTTTGGGCATTAGGGGTGCATTCATTGGGCTTCCACTCTTTTAAGTAATTTATTTAATTATGTATTCAATCATAGGTTGGGGATCTATCAAACTAAAATTTTTAAAAATCGTCATCGCCGAAGCAAATTCCCAACCCTCGGGCGGTTTTTACAAGTGTACCCTTGACATCAACTGCTTGATATCCTTCAATAGCTTGTAAAATAGGGACATCCACAACCTGACGATTTTTCCAACCCACCATCCGATCAAATTTTCCTTCCGCAATAAGATCCACTGCATGAACTCCAAAAACGGCAGCCAACACCCGATCTTGAAAAATAGGCTGCCCCCCTCTTTGCACATGTCCGAGAACAGTAAAGCGGGTCTCAGCGCCTGTAAGCTCTGTAATACAATCTGCAAGATAATGGGAAATTCCGCCATATCGAGCTTTCCCCGACAAATCCATGATTTTAGCCTTTTCGCCAGATTCCTTACCCACAGCTTCTGAAACAACGACAAGAGCAAAATTATGCCCATTTTCCTGCAGGGATTTTATTTTGTGAGCCACTTTCTCTATTTGATAGGGGATTTCGGGAATTAAAATCACATCTGCACCTCCTGCAATTCCAGCAGAGAGAGCAATATGTCCTGCATCTCGCCCCATCACTTCTAAAATCATGACTCTATCATGACTTGCTGCCGTGGGCTGAAGACGATCTAAGGCTTCTGTGGCCACATCTACGGCTGTCATAAAGCCCACCGAATGTTCTGTGTGGCTCAAGTCATCATCGATTGTTTTGGGAATGGTGACAAGGTTTAAGCCCCCTTGCTGCGCAAGTTTTCTAAGGATTGCTTGGCTGCCATCTCCTCCAATACCAATCATGGCATCGAGCTTAATGATATTGTATCCTTCAATCAATTCCTCTGACCGATCTTTTAATGTCCCATCTTCCATGGGGTAGGCAAATGGATCGCCTTTATTCGTCGTACCAAGAACCGTCCCTCCTTGGCGTAAAAGATTACCGGTACAAAAGGAAAGGTCGAGTTTAACAGCACCCACAGGACGCTTCATTAGGCCATGTCCTCCTTGATGGATTCCATAGACTTCCCAACCGTATTTTTGAATTGCTCTTAGTGTAACAGCTCGAATGATAGCATTCAGTCCTGCACAATCTCCACCGCTTGTTAAAATTCCTATCTTTTTCATCGTAATGACCCCTTTTGATTTGTATTCATAGCACCTTAATAACTTTTGTTAAGGATTTTTTCAAAAAAATTTGTTATAGTGCCCCTTATTAAGGAAAAATTAAGCTCTATGATGACCGTAGAAGATTTAAAGTACAAGCTGGATAAATTAAAAAACGATCATCGTATGGTCCACCAGGAAATGGAGTGCCTGATGGAAAAGCCTCTTTATGACCAATTAGCGGTGCAACGACTAAAAAAACGTAAATTACTCCTCAAAGATGAAATCCTTAAACTTCAAAAACAGCTTTTCCCAGATATTATTGCTTAATTTAAGAGCTAATGAGTCAAGGCAATTGAATTCATGTAACAGTATGTCGTTCTGCCCCTGCCATCTCCTTATTGCCAGAACCTCTTTCTCTAAAGCCATCCAGTTTTCTGAGGCTTGCTGGATTGCTTCGCTTCGGTCGCAATGACGACACCCGAGTTGCTTTTACTTGTAGGCAGGAGCCCGGGGAAAAAGAGATTGTACTCTAATCTTCCTTGACTTCCCCTCTCCTTTTCCGCTACAAAAACCTTACTCATCGGGGTGCCCTTATTGGAAGGGCTGAGATTATACCCGTGAACCTGATCCAGGTGATACTGGCGGAGGAAATTGAGATGCGATACCTTACGAAAAAGGATCTATCCATTCTTATCGGGAATGCTTTAGATAATTTTGATACATCTATTTATGCCTTTCTAGCTCCTATTTTAGCCCCTGCTTTTTTCCCCACATACGACCCAGTTGTCCAGCTTATTTTGGCCTATAGTGTCATGATGATCTCGATATTCGCACGTCCTTTAGGTGCCTTTATTTTTGGAGTCATTGCGCGAAAAAAGGGACCAGTTTTTGGATTGTCCTATTCGCTGATAGGGGTTGCGATTGCAACCGTCTATACGGGATTTTTACCCACCTACGAAAGCATTGGATGGTTAGCACCCCTTAGCTTAATTCTGGTGCGACTGGTGAGAGGAATATTTGCGGCAGGGGAAAGTACAATTGCCAAAATGTATCTTATGGAAGACAAAGCTGACTCGGAGGCTGTAAAGGTTTCCCACTTGTACCAAAGTTCTTCCATGCTTGGAACGATTCTTGCTTCCGGCGCAGCAACGATTGTGATTGCTTTTCAACCTGAAGCTTGGCGGCTCTGCTTTTGGCTGGGAGGGGTGACGGGGTTTAGCGGTTATTTTTTGCGTCGTTATGCTTTAACAACATCCTTTAAAAAGATCCCTTTTGAATCCTATCGCATGTCGACCCTTAAGTCGATTTGGCATAGCCGATCAAACATACTCCGTGTTGCGATGGGCACAGGCTTTGGTCACCTGACCTATTCCATCCCCTTTGTGTTTATGAATAGTTTTATTCCCTTAATTACAGCGATTTCGTTAGAAACTATGATGTTGCTCAACACGACCTTGCTTGTCTTTGACATGGTCATGATCCCCATTATTGGGCGTTGGCTGATTAAATTTCAGGCCACAACCGTCATGGTGACAGCAGCAATAGTTTTAGCCATAACCATTGTTCCGCTTTTTAATTATCTTCCCCGCTCATCGCTTTCCTATATTATCTTTGTGCGCATGTGGATTGTTTTTTGGGGGGTCGTCTTTTTGTGCCCCCTCAATTTTTGGTTCAAAAGCTTATTCAACACCTCAGACCAGTATCTGCTTGTCGGAATGGGAACTGCTTTAGGGGCCTCTACCATTGGGCGTGTCACAACTCCGCTTTGTTTATGGTTATGGTATGTGAGTGAACTCTCTGTCCTGCCGTCCCTCTATATAGGGTTTATAACGTTGGCAACGGCTTATGTCATTCAAGGCACTCGGCAACGACAAGGATTTATCAAACAGGCGGGGTAATTCAGGACGTTTTGCGACCACGCATCTGTTCTTTTCGCTTTTTTAGATTTTCCCGTAAATTCTGCGTTAGACGCAACTTTCTCGCCTGTTCTATCTTTTTCCTCTCAGCAATGGAGGGATGCTCAGTTTTCAAAGTTTTCTTCGGGTTATGTAGCGCATCATTTGTCATCAAGGTGTCCTTTGGAGAATTAGAGGTAACCCTTAAAACTCTACACTTTTTTTGTCTACTTGTCATTTTGAAATTATTTTTAATAAAACATCCTATCTTCTCTTGAATGGAAAAGTTCTCTGTGGCATGCTGCTGCCCATATTGCCGTCGTAGCTCAGTGGTAGAGCACACCCTTGGTAAGGGTGAGGTCGAGAGTCCGATTCTCTCTGACGGCACCACGCTTTTCCTTTAAAAATCTAGAAAAAACGCTGATAATTGCGTTCTTATAGGTTTTTTATAGCAAAAAACATTAATCAAAAGCGATTAATATCTATGAAATCTTTGAAGTTATTATTTATTTTTATATTGTTAATAAAAGGTTGGTTATGAAAAAAATTATATTATTATCTTGTTTAAGTTTTATTCCATTCTCATCTCAATGCAACGCGATGGAAGCAGGATCTGAATCCGACACTGGATATGTCCACAGGCGCGATAGCTTCACAGAAAATTCAAACGACGGGCACGTTAGTAAGCGTGATAGATTTACGACACAATCAGGCGAGTGGAATGAAAAGGACTCTGCCACAACAACCGAGCTTGTAGACAAATCTGTGACCTTTAATTCTCACATTCTAACCAACAAGGTGAGTGAAACCTTTATGTCAACTTCAGACGGGTTAGATTGGGACAAATATTTGGCTAGGAGTAGCACCCCAACCCTTCAAAACATTCCCACAAAAAAATGTGTAAATTTAAAAGAAATCACTGAATTTGTTAGAAAAACTGAGGGGCATTTAAATTCAAATCTTCTCCTTGTACAAAACAATTCAGAAATAAAGCCAGAGAAAATTGGGTTACCCAACACGACTATTAGTTCAACGCTTATCATTCCGGATGAAAATTCTACGGTAAAATCGGAAAGTACATCGGAAAAATCAATTTTGGATGAATACGTTATAAAGCCAAGCAAGCGAAGCGCTGATACTAGGCCTTTCACAAAAAAACAATTTAATCTAGATAACAATGCCGGCAGCCTCTCAAATAACATTAACACTAAGAAAATAATGAAAAAAAGCAACTCCTTGAATACAACGCAACCGGGAGAAAAAAAAGAAAAGAAATAAAATAAGAAATTCTTTGTCACTAGACTTCAAAGCGACATCTTTTTTTGATGACAAAACCAAAAGCTCTGAAAATAAATAGAATTTATAGATATTTAGGGTGCCCCTCATTCACACCATTTTTTGAGTGAGGGATTTTTTCTGAAGCGTCACGATGATTCTTCTCTCGTTTCTTCTTTACAGCTTCGTAAACATTTAATAAAATTAGATATTATTAACGAGAGTATCCCTATGAGAAAAATTATTTTTTTATCCTTGATAAGTCTTATTCCTTTTACATTTGAGAGCCTAGCGATGGAGAAAGATCTGGGGGAAGGAAAGATCTCTACCAAACGTAAATTAAGCTCAGAGAGCCAGCAGGATCAAAATGTGACTTGTTCTCATTCAACGGCGAAAAAGTCCAAGCTAGCCAGACATATCCACTCAAAGCCCATAAATGAGTTGGTAAACTTTTCAGCATATGAGGCTTATAAGTGCGTTTTTGAGGATGACCCTCAAGAAGTAGGGGAGAAAAATGATGCTTTCTCGATAACAAACACTATTGATCTCCAAGGATTCAAAATACCCATTGGTATCGCTCCTAAACTTTTCATAAAAACAAAGAAATGGGGGAAAGATGCGGGTCACTCCGTTCACGATAACAAGGATGGAGATTTTGAAAATAATAAAAAAACGCTTCTCCCGCTTAGAAAGAAAGAAAAATCTGTTGAGATGATAGAGTCAAGAAAATATTTAACAGCAAGTGAGAAACCAGAGTCAGAGCAAAGAATTTTTGATCTTTTAAATGAACCGAAAAGTGAGAAAAATAATTTTTTTAAACAAAATAATAACAGTAAATTACTCCCTCAAAAAATTAAATCTACGAAAGGAACTTCCTTTTATCTGCCAAAAGGAAGCACCCTGAAAGATATCCTAAAATAAAGTACATCTGTCTTTTCCCAACGAGAAAAGCTTGAGCATGCGGAACCGTTCTCCTAGGAAAAAGAGTGGCTTGAATGGTGCTCCCGTGTTGTGTTAAGTTTTTCATATCCGGACCTTCTGTTTTCTTGGTTTAACTGGCTTTTTTTAACTCCAATTAAATCACACCTAAAGAACATAACTTGCTGTTTTTTAATTTTTTTTCGAAGGGTATGAAAAATAAATTCGCTTTTTTTACGAATTTTTTAATCTGCTCATATGAGAGTTCAAATGAACAAATTCCCCCCTCCTATTGAAACAGCTCTTATAGGTTTTGGTTTTTCGGGACGAATTTTTCACGCTCCCTTTTTGAAAGCTCTTCCCCAATATAGTCTGGGTTGTGTGGTCTCTTCCCAGGTTCAAAAGGTCAACGAATTTTTGCCAGAAACAAAAGTTGAAGCCAATTTTGACACTATTCTCAAAGACCCGAACATTGAGCTTGTTGTCATTGCGACACCGAATGACACCCATTATTCCCTAGCTAAAGCCGCCTTGGAAGTTGGGAAAAATGTTGTGATCGATAAGCCTTTTACCGTTAAGTCTAAAGAGGCAATCCACCTCATGGATATTGCGAAATGTCATCAAAAACATCTCACTGTTTTTCATAATCGTCGTTGGGATGGGGATTTTTTAACCATTAAAGACGTCATAGAAAAAGGCCTGCTCGGTGATATCTATTTGTATGAGGCTCACTACCATCGTTATCGTCCCCATGCGCGCCCTGACAGATGGAAGGAAGGCCATAATGTGCCAGGGTCAGGGACACTATATGATTTAGGCGCTCACTTGATTGACCAAGCCCTTCAGCTTTTTGGCCCCCCTGAATCCGTACAAGCCGATGTGGCTCGGCAAAGACCCGGCAGTCTTGCAGATGATTATTTTCATTTAACCTTTACCTATGGTGGAAAACGGGTGATCCTTAAGTCCAGTAGTCTGGTCTATAACCCCGGACCCCGCTATCAGATTCATGGAACCCAAGGAAGCTTTCTCAAATCTGGAATTGATCCTCAAGAAGAGGATTTAATGGCGGACAAAAACCCTCTCGATTTTGACTGGGGTGTGACCAAAGCCGATCAAGACGGGCTTCTTAGCTATGATAGCCAACAGCTTAAAATCTCAACCCTTCCTGGTAACTATGGAGCATTTTATACTCAGCTTGCGGAAGCAATCTGGAACAATAAACCCGCGCCCGTTCTTGCTGAAGACGCTTTGCAGGTTATTCAGTTGATTGAAAAATGTATGGATACTGTTTTGATAAAAAAGAAAAATATACAGACAGGACACTTTAAGTAAAGATATTAAGGGGTAGGGCCTTGACACCCTCTCAATTGTCTTGGTAGCCACCCTGGCAATATGTAATTGTTTTATTATAGAGGTTCCATTGAGGCTAAAGCTCTTTTTATTGCACCTTCTGTTTTCTCTTCAATATCTATCGACTCCATCGTATGGAATGGAATCGTGCGAATTGTTCACCGAGGGTCAACAGTTTAGACGGACAAAAAGCCCAATTTACCTACAATGGTCTAAGGGAATTGCTAGCTCCTCTGAAGAAAAGCCAGCAGGATTTCAAATCCACTCTTTTAAAACGAAAGCCCATATCGGGTTTGTCAGCACCGCACTGAACGAGCAGAAAGAATCTGTTGAGTTTTCCTCGATTCTCATCGAGGATACGACAGTAGGTGCAGAGGTGTTCAGAACTTTGACGGGTGTTTTTAAAGCCTCGAAAAGCAAACTTCCTCTAGAGATTAAATACCTTTGTTATGCGTGTTCTCTGGATAATAAGGAAATCATAGCAGCTGCTCTTGAGGCTAGCTTCAAAAGGAAGATAGCCATACCCAACTGTTTCCACATTCATCTTGAGAAAGCCATACCGACACCAGAGCCTATTCTTTCTCAAAGCGCAAAAAGCACGCAAGTTCCTCTTTCGATGAGGAGTCGAACTATTGCTTCGGGTTCGAGAGGTGATGATATCCCTCAGTTTCTACCAACCCCACATCTTTCCACTATTTTTAAAGTAGGAGACACATTCCATAGCAAAAGTACCTCGAGCATTTATTTGATGTATGCTGCTGAAATTGATATTGAAAATGTTATGGAAGTACCGATGAAAGAGTTTGGTTTTAAGATATTTAGGTCTCATGAAAAGGATGAAATTGGGTATATCGTTTCTAACTACCTGCAAAAACTTGGCGATATTCGTATAGGCGCTATATGGATAAATAAAGATATGCGTTGTAAGGGTTATGGTTCGAAGGCTATGACTACTCTTGTGTCCCTATATACCTCTAAGAAAATTTATTTTCCAGAAGCCAAATATTTTTCCTTCTTCACGACAAGAAATAACAAGGCTATGCTTGAAGTGGCTCAAAAAGTTGATTTTGTAAATGCTAATCCACTTGGAAAACAACAGCTTATGGCTCTATTTAGTGGAATGTTCTTCAAAAAACATTTTGATAATGGGAAATAGATTGGGCACCCCTTAAAGAATAAAGATAACCCCAACGAATTCAATCATTGGGGTCTTCTCATTTCAAAGCCTACTTACGATGTTGCTTCAGCCAGCTTTTAGCAGCGGGGCTGATGTTGTCATCTGCTAAGACTGCTTCATAAAGGGTGCCTTGATGAGCTTGGTCATTGCCACAGATTTCGGCTACAAGCTCTTCCCACTGTCTCAATAGGGCGCCGGAGGGATGAGTTTCAACCTGCTCTAGAATCGCGTAAAAACGCCTTTTATAGTATTCACTGGTTGCTTTATCAAGCCAAGCGACAACCTCGGGTGGTACATCCGAATGCCCCCCTTTGAAGCCTTTTTCCCACAGTGTTGTCCGTAAAGTTGCATGCTGTTCAGTAAACGTCATATTCACCCAGTCCATGCATCGTTTACCCATATCAACCCCGAAGTCGGTGGTAGGATCCTTGTCTAAATTGGTCTGAACTTCTTTAACTAAATCAAGCCACTTTTGACGAGAAGCTTCTGCCTCCTCTGCCGTAAAGCGGTTTTCTAACTCTTGCTCAAAGCTTGCATATTCTTTGAGCTCCGTGGGGCTCAGGACATTAGCTACCCATTTATGTTCAATTTCTTTCGTCATTTGATAATCCTCTATCAGTTTTAGTATGGTTTTCCAAGGAACGGATTTATGGTCGCTACTTTCAGAAAGAATCGCCTTCAGGGTAAGGCTTGCCTCTTGCAAAGATTGAACCTTTTGCGCAAGAAATTGCTGCTGAGCCCGGAAATGATCAAAAATATTGATCTCTTCTTCCATCAAGGTTTTGATGCGGGATAGCTCAAAGCCAAAAAACTTAAGGGCAAGAATCTGTTGTAACTTCAATAAATCCGCTTCAGAGTAAACACGATAGTTGTTCTCCAGTCTTATGGAAGGCTTAAGTAAGCCGATTCTGTCATAATGGTGCAATGTACGCACCGAGACTTTCGTAGCCACGCTTAGTTCTTTCACATACCATTGAGTCATCGTTTTTTCTCCTTGTTGTCCAAGCTAGGGTATGACGTAAGGTTATGGTCAAGAGGTTTTTTCACTGCACTCAATTTTTTTTCTGCTCATTCGGAAAGGTCCTTAAAACTTATCGATAATTCCTTTGGGTCTGCGATTTTGAATATTAATCCTTCTTGAAGGAGAGAAGGAATTTTGTAGGGTGGCAATGTGTTTGATACTTCCCATAGATTAATTTAATGATTAAATCTCCTGGAGTTTCCATAATTTCTTATACAAACTATTATCATTATGAACCAGTTCTTTATGGGTGCCTTCTTCAATAATTCTGCCCTCATCTAGTACAATGATTCGGTCCATATGTTTTAAGGTCGATAGGCGGTGCGCAATCGCAATCACGGTTTTTCTTTTATCTTCAATAAGAAAATTAAGACTATCCTGAATCAATTTTTCAGTATGGCTATCAAGAGAGGATGTAGCTTCATCAAGCACAAGGATAGGAGCGTCCTTAAGGATTGCTCGGGCGATGGCGATTCTCTGCCTTTGTCCGCCGGAAAGTTTGATTCCTCTTTCTCCCACATATGCTTGATATTGTTCAGGTAATTCCATAATGAATTCGTGGAGATGAGCGCGCTTGCTGGCCTCAATGACCTCTTCATCCGTGGCATCTGGTTTGCCGTAGCGGATGTTTTCCATCAGCGTTCTGTGGAAAAGCATGGTATCCTGGGGAATGACGGCAATATTTTCCCTCAACGAATCCTGGGTCACATGGTTAATGTTTTGATGATCAATGAGGATTTCCCCGCTCGTGTTTCTAAAATACCTCAAGAGAAGATTAACCAAAGAGGATTTCCCCGCACCGGAATGTCCCACCAGTCCAACCTTTTCCCCGGGCTGAATTGTAAGATTGAGGGCTTTGAAAACGGAATCTTTGCCATCATAGCCAAAACGAACGTTTTTAAAATCTACAATCGGAGTTTTGACGATCAGAGCCTGAGCATTTTTCTGATCTAAATTCCCTTGAGGAACAGTGAGAATAGAAAGAGAACTTCTTAAATCTCCCATGGCGCGCGAAAAGTCTTGGAGAGAAGAGGTTGCTTCCCAAATATCTTCCGCGACAATTAGAGAAATACCAAAGACAAAGGCAAAATCTCCAATAGAGATTGATCCAGTCATTTTTAAATGAATCATGAAAAAAAGAATAAATCCAAAAAGGCTGATGTAAAAAATACCTCCGACGATTTGAAATAAAAAGTAAGCCTTATAAACGCGCATCTGTTTTGGAATAAAGTCATAGTTTATCTCACGTTCCAACATCTTCAATTCTCTTTTTCTAGAGGAAAATGCAAAAAGAGAAATAATGTTGGTAATCGTGTCTGAAATTTGGCCAATAAGGCCGTGTCTGCTTTCTGTCTCCTCAAAGGAGCGGAGGTTTATTCTTTTGGAAAGCTTATACATGATAGGGACATAAATTGCAGCCCAAGCAAATACAAATGAGCCAAGCGTAAAGCTAACAATGAAAAGCGCGCAAAGATTGACCACGCATTTTAGAATCCTCAGGAGAAGCCCATGATGCATCTCGGCCCAAAATTTATCATAGCCATCAAGGATGCCTTTTATCTTGCTGCTGAGTGTTCCCGTAAAATTATCTTGAAAAAACAGATAGGAATGGTGTTGAACGTATTCATAAGATTTCATGAGGATGGAACGTCTTACATAGGGTTCGGACTTCCATTCGGCGATATTACTTATTCTCCACAGGACTTCTATAGTAAATTGCGCTCCCATAAACAAAATAATGGGCCAAAGAATAGCGTGATAGGTTAGGGGGCTCGGAGCTGTCATCGTATCGAGAAATAGCTTGATGGCATAGTTATACGCAAATGGATAAAAGCTAGTAACGATAGGAGCCGACAACATCAAAAGATAATACCATTTATAAGGCTTGATGTGTTGCCAGAAAAAGGAAAGGATAGTTCTGTTTTTCATGGCCATCATCCTTTTATTTTAGACAGTCGGGGTGGGATAAGAGTTAAAAATTATGTCGATCTTTGACAATACTTAAGGTAACAGAAGCCTGCCCCTTTGGACAAGGGAAGAGTTTCAAGAAAATAATTTCAACAGTAACAGCAGAAAAATAGAAAATATTATCCTCGGGCTATATCCTATAAATAAATTTGTACATCTAAGGCGGTGGTTGCGGGGAGCGTAAGCTTCGAAGCAATCCAGTCTTTCTGGGGGCTTTCAGGATTGCTTCGCGTGGCTCGCAAAGCCGCTACGGGCTTTGCTTTTACTGAGAAGGGATTGTGCAAAAAATTTACGTGAGAAAATAATTACCTTCCTAAGCTTGATATATAAAATAAAATTTTTCTCAAATGGCCAATTGACTTACCACCCATCAGTTTGTATAAATCCATAGAGATCCTGGAGATTTGTTAAGGAAGCAGCATCTTCGGAGGAAGCGTAGACCCCGTTTAAAAGGGGAAAGATGGGAT
>JACDGE010000018.1 GCA_013815465.1 Alphaproteobacteria bacterium
GTCATAGCCGTTGATGCGGTCGTCGTGGGTGATATCGTTGCTGAAGGCATTGTCGTCTGCGTCAACGCTGGCTCAGTCCTAGAGGCTGTAGAGACTGGAGTTGCCGTCGCGGTTGATGCGGTCGCCGTAGTTGATGTGGATTTATTACTTTTGTTCGAAAGGAAATTACTTAGAAAATTTCTTGCATTATTAAAAGACGTTGTAGTTGTTATTGCCGTCGCGGTTGATGCGGTCGTCGTGGGTGATATCGTTGCTGAAGGCATTGTCGTCTGCGTCAACGCTGGCTCAGTCCTAGAGGCTGTAGAGACTGGAGTTGCCGTAACCGTTGTCGCGGTCGTCTTGGGTGATATCGTTGCTGAAGGCATTGTCGTCTGTGTCAACGCTGGCTCAGTCCCAGAGGTTGTAGAGACTGGAGTTGCCGTAACCGTTGTCGCGGTCGTCGTGGGCGATGTCATTGCTGAAGGCATCGCTGTCTGTGTCAACGCTGGCTCAGTCATGGAGGCTGTAGAAACTGGATTTACCATCGCCGCTAATGTTACTGTTGTTGGCCTCTGCATTACTGCTGAAAGCCCTTCTTGAACTTGAGGCGCTGGCCTCTCTACTCGAAATAGATCCTGACGTTGAATGTCTGCTTCTTGTGCGGCTATTAGAGGCCGCATTTGAAATTGAGATTGATAACGCTGGATTGTTGTTTGAAGTTCCTGCAATTGAGAACTAAATTGTTGTAGTTGAATTTGAAGTTGAGCAACTCGATGCTTAAGAGGTATACGTGCTAGCCTTCTTTGCCTGACTTTATTCTCAACTATATACTTTCTTTGAGCTTGCCGGCTTCTGCGATCGGCAGATTTTTTTGCTCGAACCCTGACTTTATGAGCAGCAAGAGCTTCTTGGCGAATCACTTTTTTGGAATGTAAGAGGGCTTTTTTTTGTGTAAAAGATATGGAAACTTTTGATGGATGAGTTAAAGACTCCCCAGGCTGAGAGCTACTGAAGAGAAAAGAAGATGAAAGTAAAACAATCGTAAAAACTTTAATCGACTTGTCGAAACTAAATTTTTGGTTCGTTTTAAGTAAAAACATTATAAATCATCCTTTTCTAATTTTCAAATTATATAGTAATTTAATAGATATCAGATAATAAGAAAAAAAAAGAGTAGAATATAAAAAAATAATTAAACTTTAGTTTTAGAAATCTCGAGAGTAAGGTTGGCTCGTCTCCTCTGTAGCATACCAAAATTACGCAACTTGTTGCATTTTCTTAAGAGACAAGATGGCGAAATAACCCATGAACATTACAACTTTAAAAGCGACACCCTATCGAACTCCTGTTTTGCTCACACTTGCCTGCATGGATTTAGGTCGTTAATCCTTCAAAACAAACTTTTTGAGGAAAAGCCAGTCTACCGTCGGGGAAAAAAAGGAGTGAAGGGTTTATAGGAACTCTCTCGAAATTTAGGGCAGTTGTAAAGATGCTTCAAAACCATATGTGGTTTCTAGGCGTTGCCTTTAATAGGGCTATCGAGAGATGCTGTTCATGGTATGATCAAACCTATAGCGTATTTTCATACTAAAGATAGGCACGAGTTAAGAAAAAATCAAGGATAGTTCATGCTCAGGTATGAGTTTAGTGAGGGCGATTGGCTACGAATCAACCCCTTACCCGGTGCTTTATCGGCTTTGAGGAAGCGGGGAAGCCTACAATTGCGAAGAAACGCATTGTTTAATCTGTAGGCCCAGTTTATAGTAAAAATATAAAATTGAATTTGATAAAGGTATTGCTATGTATAAAATAAAATTGATTAACATTCTTTTTGTTGTAAATTTTTTATTGTGGAGTTCTTTTTCAGCGACCGCAAGCTCACTTTTTCCAGAAATTGTTGGCGTAAAAACCGTATTTTATTATGATTCCGCAAGACTCCGCCCTCTCGTTGGCAACATCTATTACCCGGTTGATAAGAATATACAAGGTGAAGATAAAGCTGATCCAATGGTGCACGCAAAGGAAGCAAAGAATGCTCCTGTGAAACGATCGAAAGAACCTTATCCTTTAATTATCATCTCTCATGGCTATGGTGGGTCCCGTGAGCATCTATCTTGGCTAGCAGAAGCCTTAACAAATGCAGGGTACATTGTGGCAACAATAGATCACTTTGGGAATACAGCCTCTTTTGATACCCCTAAAATAGCCCTTCAGAGATGGCTCCGCCCTCAAGATATTAGCGCTTTTTTAGATAATTTTCTTAAGGATCCTGAGTTTTCTTCCCTCATCGAAACAAATCATATAGGTTTTGCGGGTTACTCACTTGGGGGGTTAACCGGCATTTGGCTCGCAGGGGGGATTGCTGATCAATTTACCAAACCCATCGTTGGTAAATCCTCAATCTATGAGCTGGCCCGCGATGCGACGGAACAAGATGTCGACAGCATAGACTACGATCAAGCCCTTAAATCTTATATGGATGCCCGCATCAAAGCTGAATTTTTGATGGCACCCGCTCACGGTCAATCTTTTAGTACAAAGGGGCTAAAAAATATCCATATCCCTATCCTTATCGTAGTAGGAGAAAATGATAAAGTAACTCCCCCCTCACAGCACGCTGATCATTATGCTAAATCTATCCCGGGTGTAAAATTAGATCTTTTAAAAGGCAATGTTTCCCATTATGTCTTTCGAAATCAAATCAGACCCGATAAAATTAACTGCGTAAGTTCTTTTGAATTTGAAGTAGATCCTTCAGTAGATATTAAGGCCCTTCACGAAGAAACGGCGGGTCTTGCAATTGACTTTTTTAATAAACACCTAAAAAAGTGATTCTCAAGGTGTTGTGTTTGGTCCTCAAAAAGAAGCTCTGGAAAAGACAAGAGCTAATAATTTTTGGCATTTGGGAGAGCTGGAGTGTGTCTGAACATTAGGCAACTTAACGTGGAAGACTGGGCCCTATGGAAACACATTCGTCTTGAAGCTCTTAAACTTCATCCAGAAGCTTTCGGTGGTTCTTACGAAGAAGAATCATTGTGGACCGATGAAGAATTTAAGAAAGGCCTCGTAAAAAGCGATATATTTGGAGCATTTGTTGATAATAAACTGGTGGGAGTCGCCGGATTTTTTATCTATGGGCTTCAAAAACTAAAGCACAGAGGGATGCTTTTTACTTTATATGTGAAAAAAGAAAACCGAGGCTTCGGTATTGCCACTCAGTTTATGGAAACAGTGATCGAGCATGCTCGGACACGCGTTCTTCAGCTGCATTGTACGGTTATTACAGGTAATGAGAGTGCAATTAGGCTATACCAGCGGCATGGATTCCAGATTTTTGGAACGGAGCCCCGATCCTTAAAAGTGGGTGAAACTTTTCATGACTTGCATCTGATGGTGTTAAAGTTCGATTAATTTTGAGTTATGGCCTTCTAAAATGATAAAGAAACTATCGTCAAGTTTCTCGGGGGTGGTGCCAAGAGAGGCTATTCACCTCTCTTGGACCTTCTTTAGGAAAAATCAGGCCTGGGCTTAAACCTCTCGAACGCAAGAATTATCTTCCCCATCACTTGTGCAAAGCCTCCATTTCCGAGCACATTTGCACTCGTAATAACAGGATCAAATAAAATGTAAAGGGCTGTGATGAGAGACATCATTTCCGCATTAAATCCCAAATGCGTTTCAAGGATAGGGAGCATGACCAGGATGCCTCCCCCCGGTACGGCAGCAACAGAAAACTTAGCCAAAACAAAATAGAAAGCAAAGACGACGTAACTGATCATTGACGGCTCTGCAATTCCATAGTTTTTTAAAATAGCAAAAGCAAAGATAGGGATTGCAAAGCAATCACCAATCAGATGGATATTGACCGTTGCTGGAATGACGGACCGCACTAAAGTCGGGTCCTGCGCATTTTGTTCAGCACCTAAAATAGTGAGAGGCATGGCGGCCGCACTTGACATTGTACTAAAGCCCGTGATGGTCGCGGGGAGCATATTCTGAAGACTCTTTAAGAATGCCTTGACCTTGAAACGATTAACGCACATGTAGATGAATCCAATATAAGCAAACTGCGAAATGGCAATCACCAGAAAGATCAAAGCGTAATCTTCGATGATTCTTGCGATGAGCCCCTCAAACTGCAACTTAACCACAAACCCGGCAATAAATAAGGGGATAAGAATAGTAAAAAGAGATAAGATTTTCATTGTGATTTTCTCGAACAGGTCGGAAACCTTATGGGCCAGGCGGGGTTGTAACAGCGAAGAAATCACTCCCAAGATAAGGGCCGTAAACATAGCCTTATCATTTGCGATGAGTTTTGGGAGCTCAAAAGTCCAATAGGGCTCTAACTCCTGAACATTCTGCGGCAAGACAAGAGAGAGATCAAAATAATAAACGCCCGATCCTACTGTATAACTGAGAAGGGTTGAAAAAAAATTAGAGAGACAAACACTGGCTAAAATTAAAACAATGACTTTTGTGGCATTATGAGCAAGCTGGGACGCTACTTTAAACAGAAGCCCAAAGATAATCAGGGGCAGCAAGAAAACAATAAGAGATTTAATAGATAAACTTATACCGTAAATGATCGATTTCATTTCCCAAGACATAAATGGTTCTAAAATGATAATGGCGATAATCACCACCATTAAAATAAATGGCATTTTTCTAAACATGAGTTAGATCCTTCTTAATAGAGTTGTTAAAAAATAAAAGATATGAAGTTTGGGTGAGAAGGAGCTATTACCGGCAACAGCCGGTTGGCGTGGTGTAGAAAAATGTAGAGACCGCTATGGGTATCACTTTATATGCCATGCAAAAAATTCATTTATTTTAATAGACCTCTTGCGAAGCTCATTCTCGCTCCCCCTCGACTGTCATCCCGCACTTGTTTCGGGATCTCTTTTAGATGCTGAAACAAGTTCAGCATGACAACTGTGGGGTAGTATAGAGATTTTCGAAAGAGGTCTAATATAAGATCTCATCGCATAAATGTAAAGAGCAGTGGAAAATTTTTAAAAGCCATAGCTACTTCCCCCACGCCACTCAGGGGATCACCTGCCCTTTGGGGTACATGGGGAGCTATTTGCGCTTGTCGTCACACAGCACGTTCTCATGGGGGACCTTTTCATCTTCCAAAATAGATTTTGTTGTCATAGGCTTGAGAAACAATCAAAATTTCCTCATGATCAACGTTTTCTAGATATCACAACTAGCTCAAATACAATCCAGGATAGGGCTGAACACATCATAAATAGGGATGCGAGCGGGACTTGGTCTGTCTCTGGTAAATAGGAGACGAGAGCACTAACGACAGCCCCCCCACCCAATTGCATGAAGCTGTAAAGGGAACCTGCATATCCCGCTATTTTATTAAAAGACGCAAAGGCGCCAGCAAAAATACTGGGCCAGAGAAGTGTGCTCCCAAAGTAAAACAGGATCATGGGTGCGACAATAACGGCCGTGTTAATCCCGTAGATGAATTTCAATGCCAACATCAAACCGCCGGCCATAAACATGAGCGCCCATCCCATGCGTAGCATAAAGTGAGTGCCATGCTTTACAACCATTTTTCCATTCACTAAGCCTGCAAGGATCATGGAGCCCCCACCTCCAAGCAGAGTAATCCAGCCAAATTCTACCGGGCTTATCCCGACTATTTTTATCAACAAAACGGGACCGGCAGTAAACCATGCAAAGAATGCGCCATAGCTTAGAAAGGTGCAAATCGTATAACCCATGAAGACGCGGCTGGATAAGAGCTGTCCAAATGCGTATGCAATAAACTTCCTGCTAAGTCGCTCTTTATGATGATGGATACTGGTTTCTTTAAAAAAGATAAAAACAATCAATATGGTTGTTAAAGCATACAGTATTAAGAAAAGGAAACTGGACCTCCAGCCAAAATAAGTTTGTAAATAACCCCCCAATGTCGGTGCTGCAGGAACAATAAACGGTATTGCTATCGAGAGATATCCTCCATATTTAGCGAGTTGTGGGCCATCAAAAGAATCTCTAAAAATTGCCCGCCAAAGAGATGCTCCTGCGCCCGCCCCAAGTCCCTGTATAAAGCGTCCCAAGAGAAGCACTTCAATACTTGGGGCAAAAAAACATACCAAACTCCCTGCCGTTATAATGAGTAGCCCGATAATCAATGGATGTCTTCTGCCAACTCCATCGGAAATTGGGCCATAGACCAATTGGGATATTGAGAGACCCACCATAAATATAGCCAGTGTCCATTGGACTTCTTCTATAGTTGTTTTTAAACCATCTGCTATAGCCGGTATCGAAGGGATATAAATATCCGATGAAACGCCTGCAAGACAAGCAACAAGCACAACAACGAGAAATAGCAGCAGGTTTGATTTCATTTTTGCATCTATTGTAGGCAAGGATTGGGGATTCTGGCTCACAACACCTTCCCCATATCCGTATCTTGTGGATCGCTTTCATGGCCATTGGGATCATTGAATGGCATTTCCGTATAGCCGTATTTGAGGTAGAACGGATAGGCATCAGGAGAGGCTTGTGTATGCAAGGCCTTGAACCCTTTCCCTTTAAGCCAGCGCTCACAGAGGGAGAGAAAGTGTCCTCCCAAACCTTGTCCTCTTAAAGATTCATTAATCACAATAATCCGTAAAGCGGCTCTTTGCTCTGGCCAGAGCTGGGTGTGGGCATAACCGATAATGTTGGTTCCCTGATACAATACCAAGTGGGTATGGTCTTGATGATCGAAGGTCCATGTATAGGGATCTGCAATGGGAATTTTATCGAAAAAAGTCCGGTTTCTGAAGGTACGTGCAGCTTCCCATTCATCATGATGGGTACAAATCATCATGCGCAGGCCTTTAAAGCCTGCTTGATCCAGTATTTTCTTGATAAAGGCATCTTTCCCCAAATTAAACGTACTTACTGTCGCCTTCGTTTTTTGGTGCGAAGACTCTTGCTCCACTAAGCTCAGCTTCAAGTTTGCGTATGCTTGCCTGGCATCCGGATGGTTACGTAAAAAGTCCCGAAATAAGAGATTGAGTTCAATCTCAGGATTCCCTTCCTCAAAAACATGCAAATTAATATTCGGGAGAGGGGGCCTTTTCCTGAAGCCAAGATGAAGGGGGATGTTAAATTCTCCCCTGTATTCGTAAGCCAATTTTTCAAGGTCTCGTATGAGAGAGTGCATCGTCTTTACAGATAGGATAATATCGATTTTAGGCTTCGCACAAAGCCCAGGCACAGCAGTGGAACCAATATGGTGAATGGCGATACAGTTCTCTCCTAAAGATTGCTTAATTTTTGCAGCCTCCTCCTCAAACATTTGAGGCCAAGCGGGGTTATAAGGAAGGATTTCAATTTTGCGGGTCATGGGGGGACTTATCTCTAGAATATTTACTTGGCGAAAGGTACTCTAATGAATTAGAAATGTGAAGAACAAAATGCATCCAGAAGTTTTTCGCCTATGAGGATTACTTTTAAGTCATTCTTAGAAAAATAATCTCACAGTGTCCGTGATTTTTTAGAAGAGGTGGGGATAGAAAGCAAAAACGACCGAATAGTCCACTTTCACTTCACATTCATCCGAATACGGTAACGAAGACTGACCTCTTCTTGAGCCGCCAGGGTTATCGTCCACTGCAGGCGCTTCTCTTCTTCCTCATGAGGATGGGTTTCGCGCAGGATGCTCCATTCACCCGTAACATTCTGAAAAACGGTGACTTGTTTAGGAAATTTTGTCTCATTTTTTAAATCCAGCCTATACCCCGATTCCACCACCTGACTCCCAAGTTTACGATAGTCGGTTTGCCGCATTTCAGCCGTAATTGCTTTGGTACTCCCCACGCGCAGACTTAGAGCTTTTTCCACTGGGATAAAAGGCGTTTTATTCTCACCGACATAAAAAAGAGCACCTACAGAATTGCGCTGAAAAACCTTAATAATACCCTCAGGAAGAGGAACGCCAAGTCCATGGGAACGATCATTTTGAACCGAAAGCCAAGTTTCTACCGTTGGTTTTATCACCACTCCCTCTTCATTCTCCGTTATCTTGTTTTTCGGAAAAATACGAAAGCTGGTGGAGGGTGTTAACCGAAGCGCCGAAAACCAGGAAATATTCTTTACCGCATTATCGGAAAGGCTAATAGGCTTTTCAATGTCATAAAAATGTTCTCCTGCATTTTGCGTATGAGCGACGAGGAAATGACCTTTTTTAATATCCATGCCACTTTTGTTATGAATATTTATCCAGTTATTAAGATCAAGATGAGTTTCTGTGGCATCCAAAACAATGGTGTACCCCGCATCCCATCTAAATCCTTTGGCTAAGTACCCCATGTTAAAAACATACTCTCCTTCCTTGGGATTATCAACTTTCAAGGTAATCAACGGTTCAGGAGCAAGCGTATAGGGAAGATGGGAAAAAGAAATTCTATTTTTATTAAGAACAAAAATGCGGCCCTCGGATTCAACCACACAGTCTTCCCCATCGAGAGCTAAAAGCTGTGCCGTTTCAGGCATGGGAACAAGGCGACTGGGAAGAATATTTACCTTCTCCCCAATGGAGTGCTGCAATAAAGCGTTACGGGTAATTTGAGAGGTTTGAAAATTATATTCTAAAACCTTAACAGAAGCAGACGGGGGTATCATTTGGAAGATAAAGCTATCAACCAGAATATCCGATGGGACGTCTTTAATCAAAAGCTTATTAGAGCCCTCTTTTAAAAACGTTTTCCTCTTTTCCTTAATCAACGCCATATCCTGAGGATAGAGGGTGATGTTGACTTCCGTTTGAGAGGATTGAGGAACATTTTGGACAACAGCTTGGGCGGGCACTATAAGAGAAAAGAGGAGAAGAAAGAGCTTAAGTTTCACAGGGTCAGCCCTCCTTGAGCAGCTGAAATTATAAATCTTTTTCTTTAATTTTAGAATAATTTCATGTAACATTAGCAAAGAAAAGTTAAATTTTGGTTAATAAACTTACAGAATCCTGTCATGCTACCCTCATCCTACCTTTTTTAATTCGGGAGCCTGCAGCTCTCGAGGTGTTTGGTCAAGAGGGTCGAGAAGAACAATTTCAGCAGCTTCCGAAACAGACCCCAATTCTTTGAACCTTCGAGCGCTGGAAAGAACGCGGTGTTCGAGACTGCCCATTGCACTATTATAGGACTGCACGGCTCCCCCGAGTTGCCTCCCAAGGCGGGAAAAATGATCAGCCATATCAGAAAGACGTTTGTGAAGTTCACGACCCAGCTCGCTAATTTCTTTCGCGTTATCCGCTAAGTGCTCATGACGCCACCCATAGGCTACGGCTCTTAAAAGAGCAATGAGGGTGGTGGGGGTTGCTAGGATGATACGATCCTCCACGCCTGCTTCAATCAGGCTGGGATCTTGCTCAAGGGCTGCACTAAAAAAGGTTTCTCCTGGTAAAAACAAGACCACGAACTCTGGAGCTGGTTGAAACTGTTCATGATAGGATCGTTTCGACAGCGCCCGGATGTGGTTGCGCACTTGACGGGCATGGTCTTTAAGCTTTTCCAGACGAACATCCTCATCTTTAGCTTCAAGAGCTTCGAGATAAGCTGAAAGGGGGGCTTTCGCATCCACAATAATTTTTTTCTCCCCAGGAAGGTTAATAATGAGATCTGGGCGTAATCTTCCATCGCTTTCTGATGAAGAAACCTGTTCTTCAAAATCACAATAGTTCAACATCCCCGCCATCTCGACGACCCGCCTTAGCTGCATTTCTCCCCAACGTCCACGCACAGAAGGAGCCTTTAAGGCGTTCACAAGGTTAGAGGTTTCGCTTTTGAGTTGCTTTTGACTGACAAGAAGTTCATTAACCTGATGTTTAAGAACGGCATAGGCACTCATACGAGACTTTTCCAACTCAATAATTTTTTGATCTACCGTATGAAGGGATGCGGTCACGGGTTTTACAAGGTCAGAGATGGCTTGCTGGCGATGGGATAAATCATTTTGAGCGACTTCTTGAAACTTCTCAAGGGTTGCGTTGGCGAGTTCTAAGAAAGACTTATTCGTTAACGAGAGGGCTTCTGACGAAATCGTTTTAAATTTATCCTCCCACTGAGTCTGAATATTTTCCAAAAGCGTGAGTTTTTCCTTACTTTCCTTTTCTGTACGGTGGAGGGCTGTTCTGAGCTCGGCGTTTCGTTCTCCCAGCAAACGCAATTCTTCTTCCCTCTTTAAAAGTAAGGCACTGACCTCGGGTAGACGACTGGCCCTTTCTTGATAAAGGGTTTTTTCTTGGATTACAGTGGAGACTTTTCTTTGAAAATAAATAAAAATACCCGCCATTCCCACAAGTACTCCTCCCATTAACCACATGAGTCCCTCAATTGCATTCATTCCCTATTTCCTCTTTTATATGTTCTTATGACCCAAAGTTCAGCGGATATGATAATAGGTCTAGCATCTTAATCCAACATGTTTTATGACATGAAGGTGGAATCTTTAAACAGCGATATCAGGGAGTAATCAAATGACTAACATGGGACTTGTCTTTCAGGCTGTCGCAGGCCTTATTTTATTTTTCTTTCTCGCGTGGTTTTTTAGTGAAAACCGCCGGCAAGTTAATTTTAAAGCTGCCTGTATGGGGTTTCTCATTCAAGTCGCCTTAGCCATTATCGTCACTAAATTTGGCATTGTGCGGGATGCTTTCCTCTGGATTGGTGGCGGAGTCATGGCTCTTAAAGATGCGACCGCCGCGGGGACAAGCTTCGTTTTTGGGTATCTCGGAGGGGCGCCATCTCCCTTTGAGGCGAAAGAAGGCGTAAGTAGCTTTATCTTTGCTTTTCAGGCTTTACCGATGGTCATTGTGATCAGCGCTGTTGCCATGCTTCTTTTTCACTGGCGGATTCTTCCTTTTATTGTGAAAATTTTTTCAGGAGCCTTCCAAAAAGGCCTTGGAATTGGAGGGGCCTTAGGCGTATGTGCAGCTGCCAAAATGTTTTTAGGACAAACGGAAGCGCCTCTTTTGGTACGTCCATATCTCGGTCAATTTAGTCGAAGTGAGCTCTTTAGTGTGATGACAGCCGGTATGGCGACCACCTCCATCTCCCTTATGGTGGTTTATGCAATGATTCTAGACGGAACGGTGACGGACCCCATTGCCCATATCCTTACCGCCTCAATCATCAGTGTACCCGCAGCGATCACTATCTCTCGCATTCTCATCCCTCATACGGGAGCGCAAACATCAGGTCATTTGGTCGTTCCTTACCAATTCTCCGGATCAATGGAAGCAATTACTCAAGGGACTTCTGATGGGATGAAACTTTATATGAATATTTTGGCCATGTTAATTGTCTTTTTGGCCATCGTGGCTTTGGCCAATTCCTTGCTCTCCCTTTTGCCTACGGTTGGGGGGGAGACGATGAGCCTTCAGCTTCTTCTCGGCTATCTTCTAGCACCTCTCGCCTGGTCTTTAGGAATTCCTTGGGAAGAAGCAGTCCCTGCAGGGGCGCTTTTGGGAAAAAAGACAATTCTTAATGAAATTGTTGCCTTTATTGGTCTTGCCGAATTGCCAAAAGGAATTCTAAGCGTCAAAAGTGACCTCATAATGACCTATGCACTTGCAGGCTTTGCGAACTTTTCCAGTATTGCAATTCAAATTGGGGGGATAGGCACCATGGTGCCTGAGCGCAAGCAGGAAATTATCGCTCTAGGTTTTAAGGCCATGGTTGCAGGGACCATTGCAAGTTGTATGAGTGGTTCCATCATCGGTATATTGCATAGTTTTGGATAAAGTCGTTGTTATAGGAGGGCCTACTGCTAGCGGTAAGTCAGCTTTGGCCACTCAAATTGCCCAGGAAAAAGGGGGGGCTATCCTCAATGGGGATAGCCTCCAAGTCTATGCTGGTCTGGAAATTTTAACAGACCAGCCGTCTTACGAGCTCCAAGGGGAAATCCCCCACCGCCTCTATGGATTTTTGGATCCAACCCAGCCTTATTCGGCAGGGATGTGGCTCGCTCATGTGTTGAAAGAAATTGAAGAGTGCCATCAAAAAGGTTTATTGCCGATAGTTGTTGGCGGCACAGGCCTTTATCTCAGAACCTTGCTGGAAGGAATAACCCCTATCCCTTCTATTGATCCCCATATAAGAGAATATCTTCTGACCCGTGACTCTGCCACGCAAGAAATCCTTTATCATGAGCTACAAGCGCGGGATAGTCTCTTGGCGGCCCGAATTCATCCCCATGATCGCCAGCGGACTTTGCGAGGTCTTGAAGTTTTTTATGGGACGGGAAAACCGTTAAGTTTTTGGCAGACTCAAAAGCCCCAACCTTACCCCTATGAGTTTGACACCATTTTATGCATGCCTTCAAAAGAAGATCATCGGGCCAAAATCGCTGAACGTATTGAAGGAATGCTCGTAAAGGGAGTTCTTGAGGAAATCAAGGCTGTTCTTTCTCTTAGGCCATCCTCAACAGCCATGAAAGCGATTGGTCTGAGAGAGCTTGGAGCTTACTTAGAAGGAAAATGTTCTTTGGAGGAGGCTAAGGAGCTAACCTTTATTCATACCTGCCAATATGCGAAGCGCCAGAGAACCTGGTTTCGCCATCAATTTAAGGGATAGATCCCCATTATAGAAAAGTACTTATCTTTTGAAGATCTATACGTGAGTTAGCTCTCCATTTTCAAATCCTCAATAATATTCTCAAAGTCTTGAGTTTCATGAAAGTCTTTATAGATGGAAGCGAAGCGCACATAAGCGACAGAATCAAGGGATAGAAGGGCGGTCATGATGCTCTCTCCAATCTTGTTTGATGGGATTTCGTTCTCACCCGATGTTTCCAATTGACGGACAATAGCGGAAATGACGCGATCTATGCGTTCGTTATCGATAGGTCTTTTATGGAGGGCGAGTTGGATCGAACGATTGAGTTTCTCTCGGTCAAAATTTTCAACCCGTCCATCCTTTTTCTTCACTAACAGTTCTCGCAAAGAAGCGCGCTCAATGGTTGAAAATCGTGACAGACATTCAGGGCATTGACGGCGCCTACGAATGGAGCTCGCATCCTCGCTCGGGCGGGTGTCTTTAACGACGGTGTCGTTGTTACTACAAAACGGACAGCGCATATACTGCTCTCAATAAATCGGGAAACGCTGGCAAAGGGCTTCAACCTTTGTGCGGGTTGCACGCTCCGTTTTTCCATCTCCTTCCAGGACATCAGCAATCCAATGGCCAATGTCTTGGAATTCGTTGCTTTTAAAACCCCGAGTCGTTCCCACAGGTGTTCCGAGACGAATGCCGGAGGACTGGGTTGGGGGCAAGGTATCAAAAGGAATGGAATTTTTATTACACGTCAGTCCTGCCCGTTCAAGCTTTTCTTCAGCCTCGGCGCCTGTGATGCCAAAGGGGGTTAAATCCACGAGAAGGAGGTGGCAGTCCGTCCCCCCTGTAATCACATCCAGGCCGCGTTCTATCATGACCTTAGAAAGTGCCTGAGCATTTTCAATAACCGTTTTGGCATATACCTTAAAACTGGGCTGCAGAGCTTCTCCAAATGCCACAGCTTTTGCAGCGATGACATGCATAAGAGGCCCACCTTGAAGACCAGGAAAGATGCTGCTGTTAATTTTTTTACCCACGTCAAGGTCATTGCTTAAAATCATCCCTCCCCGTGGCCCTCTTAGGGTCTTGTGGGTGGTTGTTGTGACCACATGGGCATGAGGGAGGGGGGACGGAAATGCTCCTCCTGCGACAAGCCCTGCGAAATGAGCCATATCCACCATAAGGATGGCACCGACTTCGTCGGCGATTGCTCGAAATCGCGCAAAGTCAATGGTGCGAGGATAAGCCGATCCCCCTGCAATAATCATTTTTGGACGATGGATGAGAGCTTGGCTCCGCACTTCCTCATAATCGATCAGGTGTGTTTCGGGGTGGACGCCATAGGTGGTTGCTTTAAACCATTTTCCCGAGAGGTTAACCTTTAGGCCATGGGTAAGATGGCCCCCCGCATTCAATTCCATACCAAGAATGGTATCCCCCGGGGTTAGAAAGGCCAAAAATACAGCCTGATTGGCTTGTGAGCCAGAATGCGGTTGAACATTCGCATAACCACACTCAAAAAGAGTGCAGGCTCGATCAATCGCGAGTTGTTCAGCCTGGTCGACCCATTCACATCCCCCGTAATATCGTTTTCCAGGATAACCTTCTGCATATTTATTTGTTAAAACAGATCCTTGAGCCTCTAATACTGCTTTTGATACAATATTTTCCGAGGCGATCAATTCAATTTGTGTTTGTTGCCTTCTTAATTCCCCTTGGATTGCACTGTAAAGAACTGGATCAACTGCAGAAAGACAATCGGTAAAAATTTTTTTTTCGTTAACCATTTTGAAAGAGAACCTCCAGTAGGATATGAACAAGTTCAGGTGAATTTAACAGAAGAACAGCCAAAAAGCCAGAGGAGTTCATAAATGACAAAAGAAAACGATGTGCGCAAACAAGTAAAATTGTTAAAACGATTTTATATGGATAGTTTTACATTTGCTGTTGTAAATGTAGCTTTAATTGTTGTTTGGCTAAGTATTGATAGAGGTGTAACTTTTTGGCCAAAGTACGTTATTGTTATTTGGGGTATTGCCTTGGTATTTAAGGCGTATCGAATGGGAATTATCCCCCTTTTCCTTCAAAATCTTTCGTTTTTGACCCCTGAGTGGGAAGAGAAAAAAATAAAAAAACTCACAGGAGTGCATCAAGAGCAAAGACGCGTTCAACTGAGTCGGGATAAAAAAAAATAGGATAAGGAAAGCTTCACTTTCTCTCCCTGTATTTTTTTTGTTGGCGTTGTTTGTACCGCTCGTCGTCTTCCCATTTTGGAGATAACCATTTCTCCGGAGGTTGATAAGATATTGTGTCTTGCCAAGCTGCCCGTGTCATAGGTGTTACTGCAACAGAGTATGGGGAAGAAAGGGGCGGGGTAGCTACTATAGCATCGTTTAAGAGAATCATGTTTATAATAAGAATAGCTAGAATTCCAAGAATTTCTTGAGGGAAGAATTTTGTCATTGTTTCCTCTGGCATTTTTTTACATGTGTTAAATTCCTTTTAAATCTTTTTAAATTTGGCGTCATTTATTAACTTTGGATTAATAGTAATAGGGTCTGTGGAAATAGGTCTAGGGTCCAATAAATACTTCAATAAAAATGTTGGGGAGTGAAAAATTCCCGAATGCGTAGCTCGACTTGTGTGAAACGATTTTCAAAAAGTAGCATTGCCATTCAAAAAATCTTTCAGGCCACCCCCCACAGTTGCACCATATCTTTTCTAACAGGAATAGAAGACCCCATTATGCCACCCACACAATCCAGAGCCCCCCCAATAACCTCTGTGACCGTGATGATACCCATGCCAGGAATGACCATCATGGCCTCCATGATGACCATGACGTCCTCCATGATGGCCTCCATGACCATGACCATGACCATGACCTTTGACGAGTATAAGATTATCTTGTGACATTGTTGACACGATAGGTTGAGTGGATGCAGCATTAGCTGCTTGCATTGTTCCGAGTGCGAATAAAACGCTAAGAACTGATGCTGATGGTTTAAGAAAATTCATGATAGTCTCCTTTAATTACAATTCAGTTATTAATAGCATTGTGTATAGACCCGTCCCCAAGCGTCATAAACAGGGTAACAGTTCTGATATTGTGGAACGACATAGTGAGCTCGTGGGGCTACATAATAGGGTTGAGGTACATAATAAGCTGGAGGTGCATAATATGGTTGAGGTGTTACATAAGTTGGCCCTCCCCCAAGATAAAAGCTGAAGCGTGACTTGGCTTCTGCTGGTTGGTTAGCTCCAAGACTTAAGAAAATGCCCAAAGCCACTGTGCCCATTAGTATGCTCTTCATCGAAATTCTCCTTGATTTATTTTGTAAATGATTTTCCTTTATTATTTATAGTACCGCATAAATAATAATATATTATTAATATTTTTATTATTCTAAAAATATTTTTTAGTTTTTTATAGAGGGGTTAAAATGTGCCAAAGGCTATCATTTAAAATTATTGAAATATTAACATCTTAACGCTATAAAATAAGATTATATCTATGATCTTAAGAAAAATAAAGGGAGCTTGCGATGATAAAAAGTATTCTCGTGATTCTTGATGAGACAGAATCAAGCCAGTCTGCAAAAAAGTTAGGTGTGAATTTGGCAAAAGCTAACAAAGCACATATCTCAGGTATTGGTGTCTTAGACGCCCCCTGGATGACGGCTCCAGAGGCTATCCCTTTGGGGGGAGTCGCGTTTAAAGTTGATCTCGATGAGAAAATTCTTAAAACCGCAGCACGACGAGTCCATGAGATTGAACAAAAATTTACGGACTATTGCAAAAGCCAAAAAATTTCATCCTCGATCATCGATGCGGCCGGCGTTCCCACTGAGGAAATTGAGTATTTTTCTAGTGAATTTGATATGCTCATTATTGGAAAAGATGCAAACTTCCATTTTTCTCCTGCCCATAATGCCACAGGTTCTGTTAAACAGCTCTTAAAAGACAGCCCGCGCCCTATCTTTGTGACAAGTCCGCAGCTGCCGAACCAGGAAAGTTCCCAGGTTCTTGTCGCTTATGATGGGACATTTGCTTCTTCTAGAGCTCTCCACATGGCCATTTTAATAGGAATTCTGAAGGAAAAAACGATTCATATTGCTAGCATAAGTGAAGATGAAGATGAGGCCCGTCATTGGATAAACGTCGCCGTTAAACTTTGTCACAATCATAGATTGAAAACCCATATTCACCCGATTGTGAGTGGAAAAAAGCCTTCCGTTTCTCTTTTGAAATTAACAGAGGATCTTCGCCCATCCTTCATTGTTATGGGTGCGTATGGCCACAGCGGCATTCGCTCGTTCTTTACGGGATCTTGTGCGACAGACCTTTTGAAAGAAACTGATGTCCCTCTTTTTGTCTTTCATTAGAGACGTGTTGATTATATAATCATGGGACATAGAGTCATTCTCTTTTTACCATAATTTAATATTTATTAGTCATACTAATATTATATGTTTTTTTTATTATTTTATCGCACATATCAATTATTGTTAATGCAATGAAAAAAATTAAAATATAGAGTAACAATTTTTTAAAAGGAGGACGGGGGATGCTTGGATGGGTTGTCATGTTTTTAGTCGTTGCTCTTATAGCAGGTATATTAGGTTTTACCGGTATTATGGCTGCATCGGCTGAAATTGCAAAAATTATCTTCTTTATTTTTATAATATTATTTATTATTTCTTTTATTGTTAATTTATTTAGAAGATAGCCTAATTTTGTTTTCTATCGGTAAACCCGTGTAACCCTTGAGGTAAACCCGGTGGAAAGCGCACGGGAGTGGGTGCCTAGAGAGTGGGCAAGAGTATCGAGGGTGATGGCTTGATTCACAAGCTCTGCCCATCCACCCACATAACAGAGAGACTCTGGAATATCTGTCACATCTATAACCGTATAATCCATGGAAATACGTCCCAAAACAGGGGCTTTGAACTGCCCAAAAGCGATAAAAGCATTGTTGCTGAGACGTAGGTCATAACCATCTGCAAAGCCCACGCCGATCGTCGCAAGTTTACTGTCTCTCGTCAGCGTATGGGATGCACCATACCCTACGCTTTCCCCCTTATATGCTGTGCGAACTTGGAGAATACGCCCCAAAAACCGAAGACAGGACTTAAGTGAAGGGTGGTCTTTGGGGGGTGTATAGAGGCCAAAAAGTCCCTTTCCAGGGCGGATAAGATCATAATGAAAGGTAGGGTCTAAATAAATTCCCCCCGTATCCGCAAGACTGGCTTTTGTCAGCGGAAATTTTTTTCTAATTTGATCAAACAATTCCTTTTGTTGATCGTTGAGGGAATCATGGGGTGCATGAGAAGAGACCAGATGGCTCATGATAAAGTGCACATCAAGAAACTTTAATAGGGTGAGGTCTTTAAAAAGCTTTTCCAAATCCAGCTGATCAAAGCCATTACGCCGCATGCCTGTATCAATGTGAAGACCGCAAGGCAGTTTCTTGTCCCGCTTTTGAGACTCTGCAGCCCAATTCTTTACCATGTTAAAGTCATTCAGAATGGGTGTTAGAGAATGCTCAATGAAATATTCTTCCGTATTTGGAAGGATTCCCGAGAGGACATAGATGGTGGGGGTTTTTAAAAGATTCCTTAAAAAAATACCTTCTTCGATATGGGCGACAAAGAAATGCTGGCAGCCCTGCTGGGCCAACACCGGCGCCACGGCCTGAATTCCAAAGCCATAAGCATCCGCTTTAAGAACAGCTCCACAAATACTTTGGGGGAGTTGTTTTTTAAGGGTATTGTAATTATACGCAATTGCCTCTGTATCAATCTCTAATGCACTGGTAACGTGCGGAGACAGGGAGAGAGCGTCAGAAATGGATTTAGTAGCTAGCAATGACTGCACGTGTGACTCTTTTGTTCTGGGAAGATATAGCGCCCCAATGCCTCTGTAAGCATCTCAAAAAAGCCATTTACATCAATTTCATTAACCACATAAGCATTGGGCTTGCAATGAAGTTTACTATACCAATCCACCGTGGAGCGACCTGCCATAATGGTGGGAGAGACATCAATTTCTACATATACATCTCGTCCTTTATATAGCTCAGGCTTAAGCAAATAAGCAATCACATTGGGATCATGTAAAACGCCACCGGCCACGCCTGGCTCAAAAAGTGCATCAACACGATGGTAATAGGAAAGCATGTCCACCACAGCTTGGGAGATGGGAGTATTGATGGATTCAATGGTGCGAAGCCAGCTCTCAGAGGTGTGAGTTTGCCTTGTAGCATCAAGACCTATCATCACAATCGGGACGCCTGAGGTAAAGACAACTGAAGCTGCTTGAGGGTCACAAAAAAAGTTATATTCTGCAGAGGGGGTAATATTTCCAAGGCCGATAACCCCTCCCATAAGGACAATTTTTTCAATCTTATCCTTAAGACTAGGTTCCATAATAAGAGCGCAAGCAATATTTGTGAGAGGTCCCGAAGCAGCAATTGTAATTTTTTCAGAGGATTCTAAGAGGGTTTGTAGAATAAAACTAACAGCATGCACGGATTGTAAGGGGATAGTGGGGAAGGGGAGTTTACATCCCCCTAGTCCCGTCTCTCCGTGTATATCCGCACCTGTGTAAGTGGAAGGGGAAGAACCCACTTTAACAAAAAGGTGACGTGGACAGCCTTGAAAAACTTTCATATCTAGTCTGCCCGCTAATTGGCAAATGCGTCGGGCGTTTTCTTGAGTTTGTTGGACAGGGCCATTTCCAACCACTGTTGTCACGCCCAGAAGATTGATAGATTCAGGGTGGGCGAGGGCGAGTAAGAGGGCGACGGCGTCATCTAAACCAGGATCGCAATCCAGAATGAGGGGGATTTTTTTCATTTCAGTTTCTTTCCTTTAAGTTTCGTAACATCCGCAAGGGAGGGCCGTGTCATAACCTTTTATAACGAAATAAAAGATCTGTCAAAAGATCAAAAAATCCCGATGCATTGAATTCATTAAAAACATGGGCATTAGGGGTAAGGCCTCTTTTTCCCCACCTGTCTATAGTAGATCGACCTCGGGTGACGCCATGGGATGTATCAATTTCCACGTGCACATCCGTGCCTTTAAAAAGGGAAGGATCGAGGAAGTAAGCAATCACACATGGGTCATGGAGCGCGCCTCCAGCTGTTTCAAAGTTTTGGGTGTCATATTCATGGACCCCTTGCACCATGGCAGAAACAGCGGAAGCCGCTGGATTTCCCATTTTTGCTAACTTCTCCATCCATTCAGATGTGGTGAGAGCTTGATGAGTCACATCAATACTGACGGCCGTAATCTTTTTACCGGATGTAAAAAGAATATGGGCTGCTTCCGGATCTGCATAAAAGTTATACTCAGCTGCAGGGGTAATGTTGCCTAAGCACATTGACCCGCCCATGGTAACAATTTCTTCTATATTGTCTAAAATACGGGGCTCGCGAACAATGGCAAGCGCCACATTCGTAAGGGGGCCTGTTGTTGCCAGAGTCACTTTTTGAGGATAGTTTAAAAGAGTGTCAATAAGGAAGTCTACAGCGTGTGTAGATTGAAGGAGCATCTTGGGTGTTGGGAGATTAACATATTTTAATCCTTCTACACCATGAACACCCTCTTCGAGAACCAGGGGCCTGAGGAGGGGTGCAGGGCACCCAGCATAAACTTTGACGTCTCGCCGTTCCGCTAATTCGCAAGCCTTGAGTGCATTCTGTGCCGTAAAGTTGATAGGGACATTTCCCCCTGAAACCGTAATTCCCAAAAGGCTAAACCGTTCAGGGGCGGCAAGGATCATCATAATTGCAATAAAGTCGTCAATACCAGGGTCGCAGTCAAGAATTATGGGGGTGGGCATTTGCATGTTTTATCTTGTTATCCAAGACGAATTAACTATGAGTACTATTACCTCAATCATTGATACGCTGCAAGAAATAAGAATCTGTTTTTCCTCTAAGCGTTTGTGCACAGGGGAGCCCCACCCTCACTCTTTAATTTTGCGTCAAGAAATTTTTTTATAAAAAGATAAATTTTTAGACTTTACTTAAAAAAACTGTTTAAAATCAATATATTGGTATTTTTGAAAAATATAGAAGTTTTTTACCAAAATAGCTATAGATTTATTAAATTATGTTCATTCATTTCTATATCCACAAAATTATCCACAGGCTGTGATTGAGTGCATCCCCTTCGGCGTCATTCCCGCGAAGGCGGGAACCCAGGAAAAATCTAAGTTAACTCTAACACATCCTTTGATATCAACGGAGGCCGTGGTTCCCGCCTTCGCGGGAATGACGCCGGGGGTAGCACTTAATAAAATTATAAGAGGGGTTACCTCAAGGACGCACAACTATAGTGCATTAAGTTGAAGATGCCTCAACTCCTCAGGTGTCATCCTGAATTTATTTCAGGATCTTTTTTAGATGCTGAAATAAGTTCAGCATGACAGTCTGGAGAGGTCATGATGGCTATGTGATCTCCAATTCAAACTAACTCACCATAGCGCTAGCCTTTCTAAATTCAGGGATGACGCTATTTTGTTGGAATCCCTCAAGCTTCTCGATAAAGGGAAAAGTGAGCCAAGTCCTCGAGGGCAATTTTAAGAGGACACTCTGAAAAAACCGTTAAACATTCCAGAGCTTCCTCTATAAAAACTTGTGCTGTATGCTTCGTTTTGAGTAAGGCTCCTGATTCTTTTAAAAGATGAATCGCATGGGTAAGCGCATTATTATCCCGCACACCGTTATGAAAGGCTTCCTCCCAAAATTCACAATCTATTCCTTGCTGATAGGCAAGAATGATAGGGAGGGTTACTTTACCTTCCCGAAAGTCATCTCCAATCGTTTTTCCCAGTTTTTCTTGATCGGCAGCATAATCAAGGATATCATCCATGAGTTGGAAGGCAAGACCTAAGGAATACCCAAAGCGGGAAAGGGCTTTTCTTTTTGATTCATCTGCTCCCGCCACAAGTGCTCCAACTTCTGTAGCGGCTGAAAAAAGACATGCTGTTTTGGATCCAATGATTTTTAGATAGGTTTCTTCATTTAAGTTTAAGTTATGGCTAGATGACAATTGCAGGACTTCTCCCTCTGCAATAGAAGAGGAGGCCTGTGAAAGAATTTGAAGAATATCCAGAGATCCATCGAGAACCATCAACTCAAAGGCACGGCTAAAAAGAAAATCGCCGACAAGCACACTTGCTTTGTTACTCCATAACGCATTTGCTGTATCCTGGCCGCGACGAAGGATGCTTTCATCTACGACATCGTCATGAAGGAGAGTGGCTGTATGAATAAATTCCACACAAGCCGCAAGCTGGATATGCCGTTTTCCTTTATAACCACAGAGCTCAGCCGCTGCTACGGTTAAGAGAGGCCTTAATCGCTTTCCCCCTAAAGAAACAAGATACCCTGCAATTTGAGGAATTAAAGTAACAGGGCTTTGCATTTTCTCTAAAATACATTCATTGATTTCACTTAATTGGGAACTTAAAAGAGAATTTAATGACGTAAGATTTGGTGTCAGGGGTGGAAGAGATTTGAGAGCAGCGATCATGGGTTCAGTATTTCCTATCTTACTTTTGAGAGATAACTTACCCTATTTTACAGTCCCCTTCTAGCCCAAAAGGCAAGGAATCCTTTCTACTCTTTCTTCAATGCACTCTCAATCAAGGTCACCGTTTCCTCTATACCATAAAGGGCGATGAAGGAACCCATGCGAGGGCCCTCATCTTGGCCAAGAAGGATTTGATAAAGGGCTTTAAACCACTCCCTGAGATTTTCATAATGGTGCCGCTTTCCCACCTCAAAGACTTCCATCTGAATACTTTCCGCATCCCGCTTGCCCCTTTTTAAGCTGGTGGCAAGGTCTTCCAGTGCTTTGCGTTCCGCCAATGTGGGGACACGATAGTGTTTGTGGGGTTTTACAAAGTCGCGATAATAAACAATGGCATAACCCACCAGGTGGTCCACCATGGGCATGGTTTTAGGGCTAGCCGTTGGTGCATAACGGCTAATAAATCCCCACAGAATATTTTTATCTTCCGTATTACAGACGCTGGCCAAGTTCAGTAAAATCCCAAAGCTGAAGGGAAGTTCCTCTTGCGGAGGCGTGCCTTTATGAACGTGCCACGCTGGATTATTCAGTTTTTGGTCCCACGTTTGCTCGGGGAATTTATCGAGAAAGCTTAAGTACTCATCAACAGCTCGGGGGATCACATCAAAATAAAGACGCTTTGCCTTGCGAGGGGATTGATACATAAAATAAGAAAGGCTTGTCTCTGGTGCATATCGGAGCCATTCTTCAATGGTCAGGCCATTGCCTTTGGACTTAGAGATTTTCGTTCCATCTGCATCAAGAAAAAGTTCGTAATTAAATCCTTCTGGGGGGCGGGCCCCGAGAATTTTACAAACTTGGCTTGAAAGTTTGACTGAGTCAATCAGGTCTTTTCCCGACATTTCATAATCCACATCAAAGGCTGCCCAACGCATTCCCCAATCCACCTTCCACTGAAGTTTACAGTGTCCGCCGGTAACCGGCGTTTCAATCAGCTTCCCATCCTCGCGCTTGTAGACAATTGTACCCGCTTTTTCATTTCTTTCCACAACGAGCACTTGAAGAACACGACCGGTTTCCTCACAAATGGGCAAGAAAGGACTGTAGGTTTGTCGTCTTTCTTCTCTTAAGGTAGGTAAAATTACATTAATGATTTCCTCATAACGGGTCAGTACAGACAAAAGCATAGGGTCAAAGCGCCCTGAATTATAACAGTCGGAAGAGCTGATAAATTCATAGTCAAAGCCAAAGGTATCCAAAAAAGCCCTCAGACGAGCATTGTTGTGATGACCAAAACTTTCGTGAGTTCCAAAAGGATCAGGGATACGCGTAAGGGGCTTACCTAAATGTTCCCTTATCATTTCCTGGTTTGGTAGATTATCTGGTATTTTGCGCAATCCATCCATGTCATCAGAAATCGCATATAGCTTGGTTGGAATGTCAGAGAGGAGGGAAAAAGCCTGGCGCACCATAGTTGTGCGTACGACTTCTCCAAAAGTCCCGATGTGGGGAAGACCTGAGGGGCCATAGCCGGTTTCGAATAAAACAAAGTCTTTTGAAGGAGGCTGGGTTTTAAGGCGTTGAAGAATTTTACGCGCTTCCTCAAAAGGCCAAGCTGTTGATGTTTGAGCGTATTTTTGTATATCTTCCATTTTACCAGTCCCTTAATAACCTTATATGAGCTTTACTTTACCTCATTTGGGGGAGAAAGAAAGGAAAAAGGGAGAATCTTTAAAGAAGGAGATTACATTTCATAGCGTTAAACACCGGCCCCCAATTACTCGAGAGCCGTTTTTGACTTAAACGCTATTAGAGAATCTCAGGTTACCTAAGGATTTTGTGCGGGCCGAGAAGGCATTGAATTTCTTCTTACGGGTAAAGCTCGTGAAATTGAAGGTCGTTGAGAATTCAGTGTTGGTCTAGATCGCCTCATTTGTTGCGCTTGAGCGTTTGTAAGATTTCTGGTTGGGAGTTGCCTTCTTTGAAGGCCCTTCATTTTGTCGGATTGATTGACAGGTCCTATTCGGAATCTTCCTGCAAAAGAGTCTGTTGTAACGACAATACTCAAAGCAATAAGTAATAAGGAAAATTTCTTGATATTCATTATAGGATGCTCCTATTCAACGATTTAAAAACAGATTATTCGCATCATTGGTGCTCCCTAAATTATATGTATATGTTCCTTCTTGCTAAAAAGCAATAATAATTAAACCCCTGTAAATGTCCCCTCTGGTGGACGTTGTGCTTCTTCCCTATCTTTTTTTATCTTTTCAATTTTTGCCATGAAGGCTTTGAAAGCCACAAGAGCTTTGCCCGTCAATTTTGTTGCGGGCAATTGAGTTATCTTTTGAGGGTTTATGTGCTGCCCATTATGAATGAGTTCAAAATGAAGATGAGGGCCAGTGGTTCGTCCCGTAGCCCCAACGTACCCGATCACTTGTCCCTGACGAACCTTTATTCCATTCGTTACACCTTTGGCATAGCGACTCAAGTGAGCATAGGCGGTTTTCATATTTCCCTTGTGACGAATACAGATATAATTTCCATAACTGCTATAAGGACCGCACCTTTCAACAATGCCGTCACCTGCAGCCATGATAGGCGTTCCCTTGGGGGCAGCAAAATCAACCCCTTTATGCATTTTAGTGTAACCTAATATGGGGTGTTTGCGATTCCCAAAGCCAGAATTAATCCGCGCGCCATCAATAGGGGTTTTGAGGAGCTCTTTGCGCACCGCCTCCCCGCTTGCTGTATAATAGCCGGGCACATCTCCTGGTGCTTGAAAGCGGTAAAGTTCATAGGGTTTATCGTCAAGGAGAAGTTTTGCATAAAGAAGTTCTCCTGGGCGTTCAAGCCCTGATTCCTCATCTTTATAGGTGTCATAAAAAAGAGAAAACTGTGATCCTGGTTGGATATCTCTCTGGAAATCCACATCATAACTAAACGCTTTAATCATAGCATAGAGCATTTTAGGAGACGCACCTGCTCTGAGGGCATCAGCATACAGGCTGACTTTGATATCGCCTTCAACATTCACATAGTCATGCTTAAGTTCTTTTTTATATTTTGTCGCTTGGAAGAGTCCACCCCCCGTTCGCACTAGCTCCACATCATAATCGAAGTCTGCCCGCAGTCGCAGAAACTTGAGATCATAATTCTCTCCATTGGGGTGTAAGTCATAGATAATGTAGACTTCTTGGTCGATTTTAAGGTCTTTGGGATTAAAGACGGTGGAGAGAGCGGTTATGGCTTCATGTGCTTGGTTAGAAGGAATGCCAATACGATTTAAGATACTCGCAAGCGTATCTCCTTCCGTGATGGTGAGGGTTTCATCATAGGGGCCTTCGTCAACGGTGGCGGTGTCTTCCTCTTGCGAGGGTACTGAAGTGGATGTCTCGGCTTTTTCAGAGTCATGATCAAAAGACTTATTGAAAAATATAAACAACACGATCGCATAAGCAGTAAAAAGACAAAGCGCGATAAGGATAACTTTTCGTTTAGATGGCGTCATTATTCACATTGGGCTATAGGAAACGATTGAGTAACTTTGCGCATTTAAAAGGAGAAGTCAAGTCTTTTGGTGATGTATTACTCTATTTGTTCTATTTTATATAAAATATTAATAAAGAATATGAATGCTTAACAAAGACTTGTCCAGAAATAGCTCATGCTTTTAATTTTATCTCGTTGCCAACACTGAGCGCTGCTCTCGCATGCAGGCGAGGATTGTTTCAGAATCTTATATTTGTTCAAAAAAGTAATTTTAGGGGTGAAATAATAAATTCCAATTTAGCTTCTCACTTCGTCTTCCTTGATGTTTGATTCTGAGAAACCTAGATTTTTAGCGCCATCCTTGCATTGACCTAATGTTTCTTTCCCTCGAGAATCAACCCAGTAGGGTTCCCGTAACTGGCCGTATTGTGATGAAGTATATGGACAATTATAATTACAGCAAGCTTTACTCTCACAACCATTTTGTAGGTTTACGATCCTAGCACATGTTGCCACGTTACTTTCCTGCTCCCGAGGTGTTTACAACAACATCGGTGTCATGCCCGCGCAGGCGGGAATCCATCATTATTTCAAGCGGCTTTGGATCCCCGCCTTCGCGGGGATGACAAGAGGGGGCAGAATATCTATTGGTGAGATGGGCGTTAAAGAGTTGCCGATAAATCAAAAACTCTCTGGCGCCGGGCTCAAAGGTCTAAACCCTGAGGATGTTACTTCAAGAATGGCAAGAGCTCTTTCATTTAAACCTACAGGGGTTAGGCGAAAAAGACCCTCAATTCCCGAAAATCCTTCAGAATAGGTAAGATTTTGTAACGCGTAACCCCTATCAGCTAAACTTATCGCAAGAGCTGTGGCATCGAATGCAAGGGAGGCAATACGGGGGGGTATCGTGCCGTAGGCTTTTTTAAAGCGAGTTTCAAAGTTCTGGCGTTCTTGAGGAAGTGGCGCTGCAAAAAACCCGCCCCCTAGACCTGCGGCTGCATGTTGAAGGGTTTCAGGCGAATCCCACTGGCCACTTCCTAAAATTTTCAGAGGGAGAAGAGGGGGCAGCAGGCGCAGGAGATGGACAAGATTCTCTCCTCCTTCAGGGATGACGAGGGCATCAAGTCCTTTTGTTTTATAGAATGCTATCTCTTCTAAAAGACGAGCATTACCTGGGTTGCCTTCCAAGAGATCCCCTTTTGTATAATGGGTGATTCCTAAAAGCTGAATATCTCCCTGGGACTCTAGGCGTTTTAAGGTATGGTCAATGAGCTGTCCGTATTGATCATCAGGGGTGACGGCGGCAATTTTTGAAAGCCCCCTTTCTTTTGCGAAACGAATAACCCGCTCAATTTGTTGGGGAGGCAAGAATCCTAAAACAAATGCCCTTTTATCAGCTACATTTTGATCAGTGGAAAATGAAATGAGGCTTACATTTCGGACGTGGAGTAAAGGTTTAACGGCCTCCACTTCGCTTGCAAAGATGGGCCCTAATAAAAGTTCGGCCCCCTCATCAAGTGCCTTGAGAGCAGCCATGTGGGCGCCTTGGGCCGTGTCTTGCGGTAAAAGTGTCACAGAAGAAGACCCCGTTTCAAAAAGGGCCATCTCCGCGGCTTGGAGCATTTCCTTTCCTAACTTTTCGTTGGGGCCGCTTAAAGGTAACAAAAGTCCAATCTTATGAGAGGGGGGCGCTGAAGGGGTTGGCATGGCTTTTGGTTTGGGTGATAAAGGAGGCAATGGTTTTTCTTTTGGAGACGCAGGGTAGGGGGGCGCTGTCGTTTCCGGCGCCTGTCTTTGGCCGCAAGAGGTGAGACTTATGAGGAGGATGCCCCACATTAAAAAATTTAGTGCTCTTGTCATGGGCGGGGTCTCCGTGTTCAAATGATTTATACCCTTCGCCTTTCAAGCTTCGGGGGTGTTGACCTTCGGGATTCGCTCTTGGTCACGTATAAGAATACGCTCCTCGAGCTCACCACTCGGTCGCCTACCCGAATTCTTGAAATCCTGAGGTATAAAAGGCATAATACGCTTTTCTCTAACATGAGTAAATAGATGCTAACAGCGTTCATCAGTTTCTATAATTTTGTACATCCCCCATGGGTGTCATCCCCGCGAAGGCGGGGACCCAGGATTATTTATGATCAACTAACCCAGTTTTTTTTGTTCTTAGTTTCTTGTCGTAAAAAGTTATTTAATATCAACAGTTCCTGGGTCCCCGCCTTCGCGGGGATGACGCCCGTGGGGGACATGAAGGCAAACTGATGGAAAATAAAAAATAAATGCTGTATCTCGTCGCAACCCCCATTGGGAATTTAATGGATATCACTTTAAGAGCCCTATCTGTGCTAAAGGAAGTGGACGTCATTGCTTGTGAAGATAAGCGGGTTTCATCAAAACTCCTGAGCCACTATGGTATTTCCAAGCCCCTTCTCTCTTATCATGACCATAATGCAGATCAGATGCGGCCCCGTCTTCTGGATCTTTTACGCCAACAAAAAAAAGTAGCCTACATAACTGATGGGGGGATGCCTCTCATTTCTGATCCGGGCTTTAAGCTTGTTCGTGAGTGTCAACAAGAGAAGCTAGAATATACGGTTATTCCCGGACCCTCTGCGCCTCTTATGGCGCTTTGTCTTTCAGGGCTTGCGCCAGACCGATTTCTATTTTGTGGTTTTTTACCGTCCAAGACAGACGCCCGCAAAACAGCTCTCCAAGAGATTAAACACATCCCTGCAACCCTCGTGTTTTTTGAGTCTCCTAAAAGGGTTGTTGCTTTCTTACAAGATGCGCTAGACGTTTTCGGTAATCGGGAAGGGGCGGTTTGCCGAGAGATGACCAAAATGTTTGAAGACGTGCAAAAAAATTCACTTGGTTTCTTAATAAACCATTATGAATCTCATGCACCCCGAGGAGAAGTGGTTGTGGTCATTGAAGGCAGTTCTTTAGAGCCTACGTTGGATAAGGAAGAACTTGAGGTATTATTAAAAAAAGCCCTTGAAAACCATTCTCTAAAGCAAGCCGTCGATATGGTTTCAAAGGCTTTTGGGTTATCAAAAAGGGAGGTTTATCAACATGCGCTCCAGCTTAAATCTGAAAAAACGGGCTTACTTTAAGGGCAAGAGAGCGGAGTGGATTGCTGCTCGTTATTTGCAGCTTAAGGGGTATGAAATCCTTGAAAAACGTTTTAAAACCCCTTTGGGGGAAATCGATCTTCTGGCTCGTAAAGGCACAACTCTGGTTGCGATTGAAGTGAAAGCACGAAAGACCAGGGAACAAGCTGTGATGGCGTTAACTTCCTTGCAAAAAAGGCGGATTGAAAAAGCTCTTTTGTTTTATCTAAGCGGTAAAACGTCTTGCCTTAATTTACGTTTTGATGTCATTTTAATTTCGCCCTGGAGATGGCCTTACCATATTCGAGGGGCCTGGATTACTCAATAAATGGAGATTACGATGTTGAATAGAAATACGATCTATCTTGCCCTGCCTCTTCTACTTTCTGGCTGTGCAGCTCCTCTTGTGGGGGGCATTGGAGCCATTGGGTTGAGCGCTGTTGAAGATCGCGGAATTAGCGGCGTTGCAAGTGATCAGACGCTGCGGGTGAAACTAAATTATGAGCTTTCTAATGAATTAGAAGATTTTTCGGGTATTGAGCTCACAATTTATAAGGGACGCGTGCTCTTTACAGGTGTGGCAGCGAGTGAAAGAATCAAAATTCATGCGGTCCAACTTGCACAAAATGTTGTGGGTGTGAAAGAGATCATCGATCGGATGAATGTAAAAGGTGCAGATGGTTTTTCTGAGTATGCACGGGATGCGTGGATGACCACAAAGCTTAAAGGAATATTGTATACCGATGAAGACATCATTGCTCCTAACTACCTGGTGAAGACCTTTGACAAGATCATTTATATTTTTGGGACGGCTCAAACGAAAGAGGAAATGGACGCCGTCATGAGTTACGCGTTTGATGTTACTGGGGTTAGAAATGTGGTGAATCTGATGGAATTGCGGAAGCAGTAAGCAGCGTTTAATAATTAGGGGGCAGTTAGGGGGACGAGGCCCCTCCCTTTAAGGGGGGAGCCTTATAAAATATAAAAACCATTGAAACGGATTTACAATAGTCATCAAAACAGAATAAACTCTTTCTCAACAACAGGGGAGGAAGAAAATGTTCTCACGGCTCAATACGGTTTCTTTTCAAGGCGTTGACGTCATCACCATTGATGTTCAAGTGCAGATTTCCTCCGGTATGCCCGGGTTCATGGTTGTAGGATTACCCGATAAGGCTGTGGGAGAGTCGAGAGAACGGGTGAGGTCAGCTTTCCATGCCATGGGGCTTTCCCTCCCTTATCGCAGAATTACGGTTAATCTGGCCCCTGCAGATGTGCAAAAGGAGGGAAGCCACTATGATCTCCCCATTGCTTTAGGCCTTTTAGCCGTCCTTGGGGTGATCCCATCCGATGTTTTATCCGAGTATGTGGCATTAGGCGAATTAGCCTTAGACAGTCGCTTAGCGCCCATTTCAGGGGTATTACCTGCAGCACTCCATGCAGCAAGCTTGAATAAAGGACTTATTTGTCCAAAAGCCTGTGGGAGTGAAGCCGCTTGGGCAGGGGACATCAATGTGCTTGCGGCCGAAAACCTGCTTTCTTTGATTAATCACTTCAAAGGCATTCAAATTTTAAGCCCTCCTGAAGCTCGGA
Source organism: Alphaproteobacteria bacterium (assembly GCA_013815465.1). Taxonomy (GTDB): domain Bacteria; phylum Pseudomonadota; class Alphaproteobacteria; order UBA9655; family UBA9655; genus UBA9655. Next base: position 30,289 of record JACDGE010000018.1, read on the forward strand.
TGGAAGAAGAAACGGTCCAAAAAATTGTTGATTTGAGGGACGTTAAAGGACAAGAAACGGCCAAACGAGCTCTTGAGATCACCGCATCGGGCGGGCACAATTTATTGATGGTAGGCCCCCCAGGTGCTGGGAAATCCATGTTGGCGGCGCGTCTTGCTGGGATTCTGCCGCCTCTAACCCCGTCAGAGGCTCTGGAAGTCACTATGATTCACAGTTTAGCAGGCCAGCTCAATGAGGGAAAACTCTTGCGCACCCGTCCGTTCCGTGATCCCCACCATTCAGCTTCCATGCCCGCACTTGTAGGGGGCGGGCTTCGCGCCAAGCCGGGTGAAATTTCCCTTGCTCATAATGGGGTCTTGTTTTTAGATGAGCTGCCTGAATTTGCCCGGCCAACTCTTGAGGCCCTCCGTCAGCCTTTGGAATCGGGGAAAGCTGTTGTTTCCAGAGCCAATGCTCATTTCACCTATCCCGCTCGGGTTCAGCTTATAGCGGCCATGAATCCCTGTCGATGTGGCTATCTGTCCGACCCCAGTCGCTCTTGTGCTCGTGCACCTAAATGTGCTCTCGATTATCAATCCAAAATTTCCGGACCTCTCTTTGACCGCATTGATTTACATGTGGAATTACCAGAAATTTCAGCGGCTGATCTCACAACCCCTGCAACGGGGGAATATAGTTCGCTGGTTGCAGACCGGGTTAAGAGAGCCCGAGAGGTTCAAGAACAACGATACAGTGCTCTTGGTGTTACTATTCGCTTGAATGCCCATGCGGATGGAGAGCCCTTAGATGGGATTGCAGCACCGGATGAAGAAGGACAGGCCTTGCTAAAACAAGCTACAGAAAAATTTAAGCTTTCTGCCCGAGGCTATCGGCGTGTATTGCGCGTTGCGCGAACCACGGCGGATATGACAGGCTCCGAAAGTGTTTTAGCGACGCATATTGCAGAGGCCCTCAGTTACCGACGGATTTATTTCGGGTAGGGTTCTTAAAACAATCCTAGACAACAGACAGGAAAGGTTCTATAAATTTCCTATATTGTTTATTCAAAAAGCGAGAGATATAGCCATGAAGAAAGAAATTCATCCAGATTATCATGAAATTAATGTCGTTATGACCGATGGCGTCGAGTTTAAGACCAGGTCAACGTGGGGAAAAGCTGGGGATACAATGCGTTTAGATATTGATCCTACATCTCATCCCGCTTGGACGGGGGTTCATCGTCTTCTTGATACAGCAGGTCAGCTTGCGAAATTCAAGGGTCGCTTCAAAGATTTTGATATTAAGGTATAAGTGTAGTAACGCTTTCTGTAAGGTTGCGGCTATTGGATTGCTTTCCCCCGCCTTCGCGGGGGTCGAAATGAAGAAGCCGCGGTCTTACTCAACACATTCTTGGATCCAATTCCTCTTCAAATTATTCAGTAGACGATTGCTCCCCCAACCATTCTTCAATTAGTTAATAAAAACGTGCAGAGAGGAGCGGATCAGTAAATGTTTGTAGACTCGTCTTTTGGATCCTCTTGAATGCATTGCCAGAATGCAATGGGCGCCCCCGTTGGGCCGGTAATAACTATAAAACGGCCCTTATTAGCCACCGTTGTTACGGGCACAATGACATCTGCCCCTAATGCCTTTGCTTTTTCAAGGGTTTCTTCCACATCTTCAACAGAAATATAGCTCATCCAATGGGGAGGTATCTGGTCAACTTTGTCTTTTGGTGTTTGGAACATCCCACCCATCCTTTTATCCCCAGACATAAACATCGTATAAGTCATATCTCCCATATCATGGTCTTGGCTAGTCCAGCCGAGTAATTCAGTATAGAAGGCTTGTGCCTTTTTTGTGTCCGGTGTCATTAATTCATTCCAGCAAAATTCTCCAGATTGTGGTGTGGTAGTCGTGCTCATAAATGAATCTCCCTTGTTATCAATGACTTACAGATGATTTGTTTGTCATGCTTATCCGAGCTTACATTTAACAGTCTACAGATCTTTTTGAGAGAGAGCAATTTTTTTAGCTTTAATTGCCTATCTGGCGGAAGAGGTTACGCCCATCAGCTTCATTTATTAGATCTCTTGGGAAACATAGGATGATATAGATTGGGTCTATAAAATTAGATCCTGGCTCACGGCCGGGATGACAGCGCCGGAGTTTTTTATCTCTATAATCAAGAGATTGTAGAATGTAAAAACAATGTTTGTTGTGGAGCTTTTACGCTCTCAATCGGTCAACTCGGCTTTGAGCCGGGATCCCATTCTCATTTTCAAAGAAGTCTATTTAATTTTAAAGAATTTTTGTAAAAAGTTAGAATTGCCTTGGTCTACATATTAGAGTATAGCTAAAGTATCGTTATACTCTTTGCCTTGGTTGTTACGGGTTATGTCAAAATACTTTAGTTGACCCGAGAGACTAAATACCTGCTCTAGGAAACAGAAGAATGACAAAAGATATTTCTACAAAACAAGTGTTTTCATTTATCTACAAGACGGTCCGTCCTTTTTTATGGGGTATTTTTGTCATGGTTTTCGTGGCCGTCATGTGGGCAATTATTTTGTCTGTGCGATCTTATACTCTTAAAATCTTGCTCAACCGTGTTACGGATGATACCACCCCTGATCTGTTTGCCTACTTAATGGGGCCGGCTCTTGTCTATCTTTTAATCTCTTTTCTCTACCCGACGATTTTTCGAATTCATGGATATTTTGTGGGGATAAAAATGATTCCTCAATTAAGGCGAAAGATTGGCGAGTCCACCTATGAACTTTTGTTGAAACAAAGTCATTCCTATTATCAGCATCAATTTTCTGGCAGTCTTGCCAATAAAATAAATGATTTAGTCGCTGGTATCCCTAGTATTCTAGAAAGCATTATTGATCGGTTTTTAGGAAGCGGTCTGGCTCTAGCCATTGCCATTTTCACCTTATGGCAAGTGAATATAAAATTTGGGCTTATCATGCTTATCTGGGCCGTTCTTTTTATGGGGGGGGCCTTTTTCTTATCGAAGCGTATTGTGGAGCTATCCGATAAATGGTCAGAATGGGGGTCCACCAATACTGGAAAAGTTGTTGATGCTCTCTCCAATATTCTATCTATTCGGTTGTTTGCTCGAGAAACCGCAGAGACACACTTTCTTCAGACCACCCTTGGCGCTGCAGTTAAGGCAGAACAAAAGCTCGAATGGTCTTATTTTTGGTTGTGGTTTAGCTATGGTTATTCTTTTTTCCTTGTTTTAAGCCTCAATCTATATTTCTTGATTAAGGGCCGAGCGGAGGGGTGGATTACAGTGGGTGATTTTGCTCTCGTTCTCACCCTTAATATTGCCATTGTTGATTTTTTTTGGAGGCTGACCCAAGAATTCTCCCAATTTTCTAAATCTCTGGGGAAGATTAAGCAAGCGTTGAGAACGATTATGGTCACGCCAGAAATTCAAGACAAAGCAAATGCCCTCTCACTTGTTGTGTCGAAAGGCGAGATCGTGTTTGATCATGTCCAATTTCAGTACAAAGGTTCAGAACCACTCTTTTACAATAAATCCGTCCGCATCAAGTCTGGCCAAAAAGTGGGACTTGTCGGGTATTCAGGAAGTGGAAAGACCACGTTCGTGAATCTGATTTTGCGCCTCTACGATGTAACATCTGGCCATATCCTAATTGATGACCAAGACATTCAAAACATCACACAAAATTCGTTACATGAAGCCATTGGAATGATTCCTCAAGACCCCACTCTTTTTCACCGATCCCTGCTGGAAAACATTCGTTATGGGCGTTTGAGTGCCAACGACGCGGAAGTCATAGAAGCTGCCAAACGAGCTCATACCCATGAATTTATCACCCAACTTCCTCAAGCTTACGATTCACTGGTGGGGGAGCGCGGCGTTAAGCTTTCAGGCGGTCAACGTCAACGCATTGCGATTGCACGGGTTATTCTCAAAAATGCCCCCATCTTGATCTTAGATGAAGCCACGAGTCAGCTGGATTCGGTGACCGAAAGCTTTATTCAAGAATCCTTGTGGGACGTGATGCAGGACAAAACCACAATTGTCATTGCTCACCGTCTTTCCACTCTTCTTCACATGGATCGTATCCTTGTGTTTGATCGGGGAAAGATCGTAGAAGATGGCACTCACCAGGAACTTTTGGGCAAGGGGGGGCTCTATAAAACCTTGTGGGATGCTCAAGTCGGTGGTTTCTTGCCCGATGATGTCCCGGGGCTAATCATTAGATAAAATATTTATTGCGTTTTCTGGAGCTTAGGTTGTAGGATGTCAGGTATGAGAGAACCAAAATGCTTAATTAAAAGGGAATGTGTCATAATTTAAATTTTTTCTTTTGAAAAAATAAATAATTAAATAATATTAGGTAACACAGGGAGTAAAAACTTCCATGAGAAAAGAAAAAAAAATAAAAAGTTCACTTTCTTGTTATTTAGCAGGAGGGTTTTGTGCATTTCTCCTGTCCTATACTGTTGCGCAATATATGATTTTTAAAAATACATATGAGCAAAATTTCCTAAGAGAGTCGACGGATACAGAACATCTTTTTAAAAATATCTTAGAAGCCTATAAAGAAACTTTAAAAAAGATTTCAAATGGAATAAAAGAAAAAGATCTTTTTTCTAATAAGAGGGGCATCGCTGATTATTTGGAAAAAGCATATGCCTATGGAATCGAAAAGGAGAGCAGAGAAAAAGTCCGTACTTCAGGAATGAATTGGGTTAGCGTAGACGATACGAGGCTCATCCCCACACTACCCGTCACTTATTGATAGTCAGTTGAAAAGTAAGAATAAATAGTTTAAAGTTTTGGAATCATTCCTCATCAAAGAAAGGATTTCAAAATGAAAAAACTACATCTCCTTACTCATAAAG
>JACDGE010000066.1 GCA_013815465.1 Alphaproteobacteria bacterium
ATTCCTATCTTAGAGGCCTTTTTCTTTTTCTGACAAGTTAGATGAGCTCGGCTCACGGCGCTATTTGGGGGCCCGCTCAGCTCATCCAACTTGTCTCACTTGTCTCACTTGTCTTTGAACTTTTACATCTCCGGAAGCGTATAGGAAGCAGAAGAGAAAATTTCGATCCAATTTATCCGATAGAAACCTGACTCTCTATTGTACCAATAGTGAGCAGTTTCTTTTCAGGGTCTTTCTCTTCTTTCCTTGTTATTCATGAATGCTTAGGCTATTAACTGGAGAATGATTACAACAAGAGCAATGAGTTTTCCAAACAAGAGTAAGGGCCTGCTCTTAATGGGCCTGGGCATTTTCCTTTTGAGTGTAGGAGAGGTCTTTTTAAAGACTCTCTCCTCTACTTATTCCCCATTCCAGATTATGTTCATGCGTTCACTCCTTGCTTTGCCTATTCTGTTCTTATTACTCAAAAGAAACCAGAATCTTTCAGCAATTTTTTGTTTAGATATCAAGGCTCAAGTGCTTCGGAATGGTATCTTGTCCTGCGCTTCACTGCTTTGTATTTACTCACTTTCCCTGCTGCCCCTTGCTGAATATTCGGTCTTGTTTTTTAGCAAGCCCCTTTTCATTGCTCTTCTCTCCATTTTTCTTTTAGGTAAACGGTTGAGTAAAATCGGTTGGCTTTGTATTCTAACAGGGTTTATCGGGGTTGCTATCGCCCTGAACCCTGTCTGCCACCATATGATTCAATGGGGAGGTATCGCTGTCCTGACCTCTGCTTTTCTTTATGGTGTGGGCGCTGTCCTCACAAGCAAACAGGGAAGACAAATATCCTCATTGATACTCACAATATGGCATGCCATGGCCTATGTTGTACTTGGTCTTTGTGGAACGCTACATCTCCCCTTTTCCTTTCATCTCGCTGACTTGCCGTATTTTTTAGAAGCTGGACTCCGCTGATGAAACATCCAATTGCTGCTCTCTTCAAAGGACTCTTGGAGCTGGACTCAATGGCAAAATCAGGTGAGATTCACATGCGGAGTTACGCAGAACAAGGCCTTGAGGCTTTTAGAAAGTTGAAGAAAAATTAGGTGTTTAGTACCAATGCTGAAAAGTTCACATCTAATACAAGAAAAGAGTAAATAAAATCTTTATCAGATTTAGCCTATTTTAAATTTCTGTTAAGCCCTTTTTGTATAATTTTAAGATGTGGCCCATTCAAATGAAAATCTAATTTTAGTTCTATTAAAGTTTTGTTAAGAGATTTTGCTTCTCCTCCTGTCGGGAATAATGCGGCAAAACATATTATATCTGTAATCTCTGTTTTATAAAGAGATAAAATTTGAAGGGCCGCATTCTTTTTAAGGATTTTTGCAAATATTATTGCCCCCGAATTTTTAACTTCGTTATTATCTAAATTTAAATTACTAAGATATTTATTTTCTTCTAAGCCATTCGCAATTCGCGTTGAGTCATCTTCTGCAAGCTTACAGTTGGCTAGAGAAAGCGTTTCTAAGGGAACCAGTGGATTCCTTAGGATCTGGGCAAAGGATGCTCCAGAGCCTCCTAAATCGCAGAGAGACATAGATATTTTCTTTAAACAAATCGTCCAGTTTTGTTCTAAGTTGAAAGGTCGTCTAGTTAAGTTTGTTGCAAGCAGTTGGATACTGTTTTTTGTTGCAGCTCCATCACCTTGAATAGGAGAAGAGGCAATATGAGAACTTTTAGAATTTATTGCATGTAACCATTTTGCAGTTCTTAGAAAATCAGTATTTTCCAAAGCAGGAGCATAAAAATTTTCAAAGATATCAAAATAAATTCTAAAATATTCATTTCCGGTTATGCTTGCATTTGCTGCTTCTTCATAAATTGAAGATTTCACGCCTATAATTTGATTAGCTTTTCCCTTAACATTATTAAAATTATTATTTATTTCTTTGTAATTTTTTTGTTCTTCTGTAGAAAGATTATCCATTATAAGCACATTAGAAGATTTAATCAGTCCTTTCGGTACATATCCAGAAAAGGACACCTCATTTTCAGTTAAAATATTATTTGTGGGATGCGTAGAAATTTCTACCTTGTTTTTTGCATGCTTATCCACAACAAAAGTAGGGCTTAACTTCCATATATCCGCAGGAGACAGAATTGCCGTATATAATTTTCCTAAATATTTATTCTTAGGAACGCCCTTATTACTATACTCTGCCGATAATTTCGCGTCCGCCCCCCCAGTAAAACTTTTCTGTCCCATAGCGTATTTAAGGCCATGTTCCGCATTACATGAAAAGGAAACAAAGGGGTTACGCTTGACTGCCTCTTCCCAAGTATTAAGGTATGATTTTTCTGCAAAATTTTGAAAAACCCACCGGTATTGTTGAAAAGCTTTCTGAGTAAGATCATCCTTTCCTTTTGTGGGTGTTTCTAAACAATCATGAAACTGTTCATGATCATTTGTATAAGTCTCGTGGAATTTGTTATATAAAATTTCTGATTCTGTTTTGAATTTTTTCAAAATCTTACAGATTAGCTTTCCTGCTGTGAGTTCAGCCTCACCTGGAATCTCAGCCAGAAATTTTTTCCCTGTAAGCGAGCACGCTGCAGAAGAAACTAAGAAAACATCAATGTCATTTAGATCTTTATGGGTATTAATTGAATTTTCATTAAATAAGTTCGTGACATAGTGAATTCCACGAAATAATACTATTCTTCCTAATGAATTATTAAGTATTCCCTCTTTATTATTGAGATATTCACACTCTTTGTTTTTTAGAATTTTGTCATAATCTGGATATTTTTTAGCCCTTGCAAATAAATCTGTACGATATTTTTCATCCTCTCGAGCGGCTTTAAGCTCGTATTCTGCGGCTTTATCTAAATTTTTGGTAACTCCTTTTCCCTTATAATATATGTTACCAAGACAAAAAGACGCTTGGGACTCTTTTCCTTGATCTGCCAGCTCTTTGAGTCTATCTCGTGCATCTTCATCTTTGTTCCAAGCAGCATCATAAAAATATTCTATAGCGGTTTTTAAATTTTTCTCAACGCCTTTGCCTTCTTGATAGAGTTTTCCAAGGTAATATTGAGCAATAGGATTATATAGAGGTTTATCTGCAAACTTTTGGAGCTTTTTATATGCATCTTTATCTTTGCTCCAAGCTGCAAAATAAAAATATTTTATGGCAGTATCTTCATCTTTTCCTACCCCTTTACCTTCCTCATAGAGAACACCAAGGTAATATTGAGCGAGGGGATTATCCTCATGGTTTTGATCTGCAAACTTTATAAGTTTATCCACTGCATCTTTATCTTTGCTCCAGGCCGCATTGTAAAAATATTTTATGGAAGTGTTTAGATTTTTCTCAACACCTATGCCTTCTTCATAGAGCAAACCAAGGTAATATTGAGCGAGAGGGTTATTCAGGTCAGATTCATCAGCATGTTTTTCAAGACTCTGAAATTTTTTTAGGGATTTTTGAGGATTTTTTTTATAAGCTTCGTAGCATTCCTGAATTTCTTTATCATCTGCTTCATACATTCCTAAAGCTGGAAGAGACCGAAGAAGAAAACAAATTAATAATAAATAATACCTCATTTTTTTATCCCATGTTCTTTTGTTTTTAAAAAAACTTTCTTTCCTAAGGCTCCGCTTGTAAATCAATCTGTGAGATTCCATACAACATAATTGCTCATTATTACTCATTGTTAAAAAAAGACAAGTGGCAACATATTGTTAATAAATCCCTTCAAGTAGGATACATTCAAGTAGGAGATTTCTTACTGTTCCAAAATTTCAACAACATATGACCAAGATAATTGTTGTCAGCACCCTGATATGACTATTTTTTCCGACTTTTCTTTTCTGAACCTTTTAGATTTTTTTCTGCTTTATCCAACGCATCATAGGATGCCAAACGATCGACTTCCCACTTTGTATTGTCTTCAGCCTCTGGATGGTTCTCATGCCATTCCTCTATCTTTTCCTTAGAAAGACAAAGATATTGTATGCATTCTGAACCTACAGAGATGGATTGCTTCCTTTTCTGCTTTAAAGGCAGCGGAAAATCGCAGACACGCGATTCAAAAGTATAGCCACAAGCATGTTCTGTAAGTTTTTGATCTTCTTCAGGGAGGCTTAGGAATGTATTGGATGCATGAAATTTAGGATGAAAGATAAGATACACGTTCATTAACCCTTCATACCCGCACATTTGACAATGATCCGCTCTTTTTTTCTCTTTAATTTGATAGCCTGTCACCCTTTCCCAACCAAAATGTGGTACAATCTGCTGTTGCCAATGTCTCTTCCATTTAGATTGAAAAGGACTAGGGAAATTGGGCCCTCTATACCAACAAGATAAATCCCAGTTCTTGTCCTGAAGATAAGAAAGCAAGTTTTCGAGGTCTTGGGTTTTATGAGGTTGCATGGCTGTATAAAATGCTAAAATATCTCCTTTTTTCGTCACCTTCGCCTTTCCGTCTAATCCCTTAATCGTTTCTCTAAAAGCTTGCCCTAACCATTTAGAAATTTCTAATCCATCTTTCGTTTTCGTCCAAAAAATTTCATTGGCAAAATCTTTACCTGTATAAGGTGCGAGTGACTCCCAAATTGCCTTCCAAGCCTTCCCTTCTACGGTTTTAGAAAGTGCATAATCTTCTACAATTGAGGTATTGGGATAGGCATGGGTATAACGCTTGCGGGCTGCTATTTTATAAGATAGTTCGAAATTTGCTTCTATTGGTGGTTTGTGGCTTGATAAGAGCTCTTCACAATGGTCACAGACATCCCACCAGCTAAACGCGTGGATTGTCAAACGCCTCCAGCTAACTCCTTCTTCTAAAAGTTGAACAAGTTCTTGAGCGAAAAAATGACGGAAAAAAAGATCGTAATAAAACTCTGAATGAAGTTCATGTTCTCTCCCTGCAAATTCCTCTTCCAGATCTCTCTTAATGTTTTTATCTTTCTGAAGATGCTTCTGCATCCAGCGAGAACGAATAATTTTTACCTTCTTCTTAAAAAAGAGTCGATTAATGTGCCCAATGTTTTTTTCCCAAATATGATGCAGGCCTCCACTCGCAAAGACGCAGATTTCTCCTTTTGGGGTTTCAAAAAATGACTGTATCGTTTGAAAAGATCCATCGGAAGCTTCAACTTCTAAACTATAGCGAGGAAGGAAAATGTTCGCTCTGCCTTGAAGATTTGCTAGGTACACATTCGCTAATAACTTGAGCTGGGTCCCCATAGTAGTTACTAAATCGAAATCCCTATCATCATGTGCAAAGGGCATAACCCTATCTGAAAAATCTTCCTCTTCACTTTCAATAGCTACAGCAAAAGAAGGAGAATTTGAATTTTTCCTTTTAGAGACTCGTGAGGATCTGGTTGTGACAATTGGGCGAGAAAGGGATTTATGGGCTTTGAGTGAGGGCTCGTAGTCTTCATCAATTGAGGGGGTGGAAGGTTTATCTTCGCTTGAACAATCCCCATCAATCGTAAACAATGTGCTTTCTGAACTTGAGCTGGAACTTGAATCCCCTCCCTTTCGCTTTTTCTTTTTTAAGCGTTTAAATTTTCTTTTTTTACGTGATGGCTTCCAATCATCATATTCAATAAAATCACTTAAACTTTCCTCGTTTGAGTCAATATAACCTTCCTCAGTCGATGTATTTGTTATGCTTATCGATGAATAGGCGTTTTCCTCCTCGGAGGAGCTCTTTATAAAAATAATCTTAGATTTTTCTCGATGATTTTCTTTTTTTTGGACTTCATTTTTTTGAGCAAAGCCATAAAAAGCGATGAGATCGGGGTGCATTTGAGCCCATCCGCCATTCACTTTTTTTGTTCTGGGCTCAAAGATTTGATCATCCTTCTTAGGAAGAGGGAGGTAGGAATTGCCGGTATTGCCCTTTTCTTCAATACTTGAAGAGTCGTTAAAGACAGACTTATTTATCATAGCCCAATTAGGGCTATTGAGGACAAGAACTGACAAGGATAGGAACAATAGTTTTTTCAGCATAATGCCCTCACTGTTTTAATATAAATCAAGCTACTACCCTAGCTAGTTAACTTACCGTTCAGTTTATATAGTTGGAGCCATTGTCGGAATTCTAGGTTTCATTTGAACGTACAGAACCTTTCTCGCTAAGAGATTTAACACACTCAAATAGTTTTTTCGAAACCTCTGTTTTTGCCTGCTTAGATGACGCACCTTTTTCTGTCATGGTAATGCCATTATAGCTTGCCTCAATCTCTGCTTCTTTGCTTTGACTGCATGTAATTGGCGAATAAGAGACCTTCTTAGGAAATGCCTTTTCAAGGGTCAGGATGGCATTCTTTTTACCAACTGTTGTCTTTTTTAGATCCTCATAGGCTGTTTTAGCTGCTACTCGTTTAGCTCGTTGTATTGAAGGTGCTTTCCCCGTATAAGTTTTTTCACCAACCCTTACCATGGAGGTATAAGAGGGAGCTGGGGTTATGATCTTGTACTCGCATAGTTTCCGAAATTCTTTTAAAGTTTTAAAAGGAAGATCTGTATTTGCAGTTGTATGAATTGTAGGTTGTTGATCAGATGTGATCTGAATATTTTTTTTAGTTTTGATGTTGTTTGATTGTTTTGGTGCGTTTGAAATAAAATGAGTCAGGATGAAATCTTTTGCACAATCTGAACCGCCATCCCTATTGATAGCACCAATCAGAGCTTCGCAGGCCGTATAAGAAATTTTATTCAATCCTTTTTGGGAAGCGGGTTGATCTATTTGATACATTACATCTTTAATTAAATTTAATTTCTCAGATACCTTTAAGACGTAAGAATTCCGGATCAGCTCTTTTCTTTTTTGTGTTAGAAGTCCTTCATTGCCTTCAGGATATAGGTCAAAAAGATAATCTGTAATGACTTGATTGAGCGTACTATCTCCTAACCACTCCAGTCTTTGAAATCCATCTATCTCTGTCTCTTTTCTGGGAACGCTTGAATGGGTTAGGGCGTTACTCAGCAATGTTCTATCTTTAAACTGATACCCAATTTTTTTCGTAAAAGTCGTAAACGCTTCCTCAGTAAATTCTTGCATAGCTAAACAAGATGAAGAATATGCAAGAGTAACAATGCATAACCATAACAAATAATTCTTAAGATGATTCATAAACGTTTCCCTTTTAGAGTGATCTCATTATTGTTCCCTATAGTAAGAAAAAAAGAAAAGTATAGTCAAGGTACTTTGCCTTATCCCTGCTGATTCTTTTTATGAACAGCCTCATCCGTTGCGCCCAAATAATCTAAAGCGTTTGAAATACACTTTCTCATATAAGGGGGAACAATCCCAGACCATTGTTGATCCCAATCAGGAATTGTGAGAGGCAAGGGAACTTCACCCTGAACAAATTCAGGAATCACGCCAACAAACCCCTCATCATTGGTGATCGTCATATTCAAGGGGGGAGATATCTTCCCATGAACACCCTTACCCTGACTAATGTCGATAGCACAGTGCAGCTTATCAAAGAGGTTATACAGGTCTTTACGGGAAAATTTCCAATCTCCTCTACGAATCTTTTGGTAGGTTTTAAAGGCATTATTAGAAAGGGGATAATCTTTAAGAGGTGCTGGGGATGTCTGGAAGGGAGTGTTCAACTAACTGTGTCAAGGTTTACACACTGAGACCCAAATTGAGTCTTCCTTCAAAATATACATGTAGCTGAGAAATGGTCAATGCCCAATTTTGTAAAGGCGCCGTCCATTTTTCAG
>JACDGE010000067.1 GCA_013815465.1 Alphaproteobacteria bacterium
TTATAAGTCCTCTCTTTTGAGTCTTTTTCCATCATTATCCCAGAGACGTTATCTCCAAATTTTAAAAACTTGATGTCTTTGAAATTTCCTTAAGTCGGTTGGCTGTTCCATTGCTCCCCTAACCCCAAGAATTAAAAAAAAATACGATAATTTCGCCTATGGAAAGGGCCAGGTTTCTCATGCTTTTTGGAAACATGTCAACGATAAGCGCAAGCTATGATGAGGCTATTTCTATATCAGAAGAAGCAGAGAAAATATTAGCCCCTATCCAGTCTCCAGAAGCAAGAGATGAACGCTTTTTTCTTTTGGTTAACAATCTCATGGATTTTTATAATGTCAAAGGAATGTTTAAAAAAGCAGCGGAATCTGGCAAAAAAGCTGAGCTTCTTTTGCCCCATATAAACAATGTAACTTTTCTCTCACTATATTATTTTATGAGGTCTTTTCAACTCTTCACAATTGGCAATTATGAAGAAGCCTTAAAACATGTGGATATATCCATAGAAAAATATTCCACTACAGACTTTCCTGAACATTTTCATATTTTTAATAAAATATTTAAAGCTGAAATCCTTGCAAGATCAGGAGCCCTAGCAAAAAGTTTAGAGTTAATCGAAGCTAATCGAATGAATTTTACCAAATTCTATCCGAATGAATCCAACTTCAAAGTCTTAAGAATGGATTCGGTCCGTGCTTTTATATATTTAAAACAAGGAAAATTAAAAGAATCTTTTGATCTTATATCTTCAACCATAGATGGATTTAATTCTCTTTTTAAAAAGGATAATGAAAATGCTATTCAAGGGTTTACTCATATAGTATTAGGAGAAATATACGAAAAACAGAATGATTTCCACCATGCGATGCAAACCTATAAAAAAGCCGAGGAAATTTATAACCATATATTTAGTGAAATAGATGGGGCAGATATAAGTTATCTCTACAAAAACATGGCCATTCTTGGGGAAAAAGTTCGCGACGACTTTATCACTCAAAAATATTTTCAGCTGTTACTTAAACATTTTGGCCGTGATCACGTTAGGACGCAAGAGGTAGTGGATTACCTGGAAGAAAAAAGTCTACAAGTGCCGTGGAGCAAACTCTAAAAATAGAGTTCGCCAGTTTCACCTTTAGATAAATAGTCAAAATTGACATGCGACTCTGTATTATAGCGTAATTGTTTACAGGAAGGTATTCCTAAGCTAAAATTTTTTAGATAATGATTTTTAGGGGGATTTTATGACATTATTCATAGAGTTAAATAGGCTTAAGACATCTCGTTCTTTAGTTAACATAATCTTTTTCTGCAGCTGTCTCATCTTTTCAAACAAGCTGCAAAGCATAATATTTATTGATATTGATGAATTTGATTTTAGAAATGCAGTGCAAAAATCTGGTTTGCGCATATGCGAATTTGATACAGTTGGTCAAAAATATAATAAAATATCTTATTACAATTTTCCACCAACCTCCAAGCGTAAACCTACAGGAGACCTTCTTGTCAATTATTACGGTCTTAATATAGATTATAATGGCAACGTTAGGTTTTCTTCCTTCTTAGAAAATACAATTGTACGCACAAAAGGTACGATCGAAGGGGAAAAGAATGGTGTATATATTAAGAAAGATGATGAAGATAAAAACATTGCTTATAAATCTTTATCAATTTTATCCGGTGCCGATTTAAAGAACACCTTGAATCGTTTCGAAAAGGGGCAATATGGAAAAAATGATATTAACATTTCTTTTTTGAACTACCCCAGCTGGTCTGGACAATACGTAACCTTAGGTCAGATTTCTCAAGATGACCAAGAAAACAATAATGAACGAAAAATTATAGGAGAATTAGCAACAAGAATGGCATTTTTTTCTTATGGATATCTAGATAGTGTAGTCACGAGATAAGAGGTGTGATAATCTCTCTTTAAAAAACAGGAGAGAATGATGACTTCACATAGGCGCCACGATATAACGGACAAAGTTTGGGGGTTGCTTGAGCCCCACCTTCCAGGACGTAAGGGCAGTTGGGGAGGAATAGCTCAAGATAATCGGCAGTTCATCAATGCAGTATTTTGGATTATGAGAACAGGTGCGCCATGGAGAGATCTTCCCCCTGATTATGGTGATTGGAGCAACACTCACCGTCGCTTTATCCGTTGGCGCGATAAAGGTGTTTGGGAGCGGCTTTTGGAAAATTTGATTGATAACCCTGACTATGAGTGGTTGATGATCGATGCGAGCCATTGCAAGGTTCATCCTCATGCGAGTGGTGCGAGAGGTGGCAATCAAGATATAAGTCGCACAAAAGGGGGCTCAACACAAAGCTACATTTGGCCGTGGATGCGCATGGTATGCCGGTCAGGGCTATTATTACACAAGGCACAACAGCAGATTGCACTCAGGCTCAATCCCTCATAGAGGGCATCACTGCCGATTATTTGTTAGCCGATCGGGGGTATGACAGCAATGCCATTATAGATCAGGCTATCAATCAAGGCATGAACGTCGTTATCCCTCCAAAAAAGAATCGTAAAATCCAAAGAGAGTATGACAAAGATCTCTATAAGGTTCGTCATCTCGTTGAAAATGCTTTCCTACACCTCAAGCGTTGGCGCGGAATCGCCACCCGCTATGCCAAAAATACGACTTCTTTCCTTGCTGCTGTTCACATTAGGTGTATAGCCCTCTGGGTTAATATCTCGTGACTACACTATCTAGAAAAAATTCCTTCACAAGATAATAGCGGGCAAAACATAGATGGCATTTATGTGCAAAAAAATGAAAAAAATGAAATAATCAGTATGTTTTTGACTGAGTCAAAATGTCAAAGTTCATCATTTACACCAAAAAAAGTTATGAAATTACAACTTAATGAAGAACGTTTGCGCGGTAATATCAACCGTTTTGATACATCAAAAAAATCTTTGGTTTTGAATTTTATAGATAAGGCTTCTACTACTGAAAACACGCCTACTTTAGTTTTTAAAGGAGTTCATCGGGTATTAATTGATGGAAGCTCTGAATGGCTTATTGAACCGCTAAATACGAAGACTTTTCAAGCCCTACGCCTAGGAATTACTTCCCCAGAGAAAGAGAAAGAAACATTTATTGCAAATATTGCACCTAATTTTAGCTCGCCTGAAGAAATGCTACGTGTCGTTTTTGCTCACTATAAAGTGGAAGGTCATAAAGAAAAATTAGCTATTTTTAGTAAATCATTAGGCCATTCGTCAGAGCAACCGGAGCAATTAATTGTAATAAACAAACAGGAAACTAACGAATCTAAGATCGTTAGGCGACTAAGTTTTAATTCCCCACTTTCTGAACAACCAAAAGAAGCAGCAATAGTGGAGCAGGCTATTTTAACAGGGAAACATCAAACAGAGAAATCTGAAAGTGAAACGAAAACGATAAAAAAAATAGAATATACACGAGATAATCTGTCGAAATTGTTAGTTTTTATTAAAGAAGGATTCAAACGAAATCAACTTGAGAGTATTAATGAAAAGCTTAAAGAATTAGCGCCTGATTATGTTCCTCTTAAAGCAGGTCAATTAAGTATGTTTTCAAATTATAAAAAATATTCTGATAAGTATAAGATTTATGATTATAATTCACTTTGGGATCTTTTATTGAAAGCTTTTTCCGATCGATATCAACAAGCTGTAGCAGAAGGTGTTTTTGACGAAGAATTGGTATAAAAATTTTTCATGCACCTATTCCTTAAATTTATTCACGAGCCATTGGACAAATTTGGGATCAACGATAGGGTCAGTACTTCCTAATGTG
This sequence comes from Alphaproteobacteria bacterium, assembly GCA_013815465.1. GTDB lineage: Bacteria > Pseudomonadota > Alphaproteobacteria > UBA9655 > UBA9655 > UBA9655. The sequence continues at coordinate 3,790 of JACDGE010000067.1, forward strand.
TAGGAATAGACACGTATAGCACATTGCCAGAACTGTTCCAGATTAGGCTCATAGCTTATGTTTTTAAAGCAGGTATCCAGGGCACTCATAATCTCGCACAACATAGGTGTCCTTACAGGAAGGACAAGGGGCTTTTGTGCCTCTTCTAGGCCCGCTTGGAAGTGAGTTGTGTCGGGAGCTTCAGTGGACTCTAAAAGATCTGAAACAGAGCATCCAAGGACCTTGGCAGATGCTTGTAGTGTATCAAGCGACGGATTTTTTGATTTTCCCTCAAGGATGTTGCTCAAGGCGCAACGTTTAAGCCCCGCAAGGCGCTCAATGTCCCTCACCGTTAAGTTTGATCGGCTGATGTGTGCTCTAAGTTGACGTGCAAGACTCTTCATTTTTGATGGCGTTTATCCAGTTTCTAATAGGTAAATTTTATCTTATCCCAACGGAAAAAAACAGCTTGATAAACTGTTAATTTCAGATTATCGTATATACGAATTATGGATCGCATATTTAACATCCAGGTTCATTGTAATTAAAAACAGCCCGACAGGCAAACAAACTTTAAAAATAAAAAAGGAGCCTTTATGTTTACAGTCATTGATCCAAAATACCAATGTTTTTACACATTTCCTATCAGCCATTTTATGGAACTTATCAAATCACGTGCCTACTTTGGACTTTCTAAGCAAGATCAAAATAGAGCAACCTTTGTCCTTCTAGAGGACGAAGAAAAGGGCGTTTGTGGAGGAGCTCTTCTTCTTAAAAAAAGATTGAGTGGTTTTCCTCATGAAGTTGCCAATACTCTCTCAGACTTCGTTTCTCCAAAAGACTACGTATGGAAGTGCATGGTGTTTCTTTCATTTGAAAAAGATAGCCCCCTCTGCACAACAAATGAGGGTGATCATTTTTGTCAGATCTTCTATCGGAATCTTTACAACACCCTTGTTGAATTTGGCAAGAAAGAAGGAACAGGCTTTCTATGCGTCTCTTTGGATTCCGTAGAACATCTTTGTACGGAAGAAATAATCTGTTGGCCTTACATTTTTGAGCTTAAACCCCAAAATTCTTCTGATGGTTTCTTCCACGGGATTTTGTCTTTAACCGGCAGCCAATATGAGGCTTATCAGAAAAACTGGAAAGGTGCGCTATTTTCTGTACAGAAATAACTAATTGGACGATGATCTCCCACCAATCAGAAAGTTTGACATACATAACCACTTTTGACACTGCTGTTTGCTATTAAAAATATTAGATTTTCTACATAGCTTTAATGTGCTTAAAGACCAGTAGTATGGCGAGTTGAAAGTAAGCGTTGGATATCTTTGATACCAATTGCCGTTAATTTTGGCGTGGAGCGTTTCCGGAAGGTGGTCGTGATAAATAGATAAGAATCAGTAATCTTCATGGTCTCATTCTGTATATCAGACAGTTGCGTATTATCGAATAAGAATTTTTTACCTATTGTTTCAAAGTTTTTTAAATTCTTGATTACAATAACGCCGTACGGGTAGGGAGATTCTTTCCTATAGTTGAGATCTCGATATCCTTCATTAATACCGTATACATCCTCTCCTGATTCCCATGGCTTTGAGAGCCGTCCCAATAAAAATAAAAAATTATTTTCCTTTACATAAACGCGATTGAGTAACTTATAATGCTCAGGAAAAATAGTATTTTTAATAAGAATCTCCACAATCGGATCAGCTGATAAAGGGTAATTGTTACTTTCATGCTCTGTCAGCATGTCTTCGGGTTTTGCTGGGTTAATTATTAAGCTTCTCTCCAAAAATGGAAAACCTGTATATTCATCAACTCCATTATTTATTTCGAGTAAAAACTTAATCCCCAAAGATCTCATGCTATGACCTCTATCAGCAATTTTTTGAAATCTGGGCCATTCATAGGCATCAGATTCAGAAATATAGTTGATCGTGTTATTATCATCTATGCTGTAAGGAACAAACAAGATGGGCGCTGGTTTTCCATACTTTGAATTGAGTGCAATATATTTTTCGCCGCAAATTATATCGATGTAGCGACTATGGTTGTAATTCTTTAGTATGGGTTGCAAATCTATGGCACCAGAATCATTCACGAACAGAATATCCCTGCGTGCATCAATGGGTGCATAGACAAATATACCCCCATGAGGGCATGGGCAAAAACAGACCGGATTTGCAGAACCACTGCAATTTGCTGATCTTCTCGACCACCCTAATTTTAGATTGAGATTAATGAGTGTCTCTTTCAGATCAAGGGTATTAATTTTTAATACGGAAAGAGTACTGCTACCCACGTTATCTGTTTCTTCTCTATATTCTCGTGCTAAAATCCAAAAGGATGATTTTGAATATTCCAGCTTAAAAGTTGTTTGTTCACTGAAATGTCTTGCAAAATCAATATGATGAGTGTGAATTGATAAAAAGGGCTTATTCGTTTCATACCAAGCCTTAGAAGTTTGCGAAAGGGCGGACCATGTCGAAAGTGATGAATGTGATAGAACCATCTCTCTTATTTCTGGGCTTAACCTTTTAAAATTAACTCCAAAATTTTCTTCTTCTACTTCCATAGCTGCTAAAGGTCCTGTCAAACACAACACCATAAATCCTAATTTTAAAAACCTATATAAATTCATTTTTTTCGTACACCTTGTAAGAGATTATTGAGGAGAACCGAGGGTCATGCGCAACCAGGAGGGCCACAAAAACTGGTGATGATGCATATTCAAGCAGCTATGGTGTTATATGCCATGGACGAGGAGTTCACAACTTTGAAGAATCTGACACCCATTGTCACTTTTGGCAAATGATTTTTGCCACACCTGAACTTGTCTTACGGAAAGGGTTATTAACCCTCCCCTGGTGCCTAACGTCCTACTCAACCACTCTCTTGATAAACCATTCCACAAAGTCCATCTCCACATGGGGGGGACTTTTTTTCATGGAATAGGCATAGACCTCTTCAATGATCATCGTGGTTTGTTTAACAGTGAGCTTATACTGATTACCGCTAATAACTTTTAAGGTACTCTGTACAGACTCAAAGAAGATCTCAGGATCCTCAAGCAAAGAAGAACCGTCATCAGGCTGTTTTGAGGTGAAGGATTCCTTTTTAACGCCTAGTAAGTCTTGCACCGTGCACTCCATCACATTGGCGATGGCCTGAAGGGTTTCAGCTGTAGGTCTTTTGGATTGGCCCCTGAGTATATTGCGTGCAACATTGATCTTGAGCCCTGCGTTTCGCTCAAGGGCAGAGACGGACAAGCCTGTTGCATCAAGGTAATTCTTTATTCGTCTTTGTAGAAAGCTTTCCATTTGTAAGCCAATTTCCTTTCTTTAAAAAAACCTATTGACGACCCGTAATCAACTACATATAGTGGTTTTTAGTAAATTTTAATCTACTTTAATAACCTTAACATAGCTCGGTGAACTTTAAAAGACCTTTATCACCCTCTGGGTACCTTTAGGAACCTTTAAAAATGTACCGAACATAAAAAAAGGGAGATGGATCGACAATGTTGGAAGGTTTTTTTACATCACGTGAGCTAGCAGAACGCTGGAAGTTCACTCCTGAAACCATGAAAAAATGGAGATGTGCGGGTAAAGGTCCCCATCATCATAAAATGGGTGGTCGTATTTTGTACAGCATTGAAGATATTGAGCAGTTTGAAAAAGATGCCCTCAGGCATCATACATCCATGGTGCAAGCGCCGTCTTCAACAGCAGCTAAATAAAGGTAAAATGGGGGGTTAACGCGATCAAAAAATTATCTGATTACCAACGATTCTCAGTTAAAACAAGAAGTCTTTTTGGCATAGGAGGGGTCCTAAGAGAGACATAAGCCAGCCTTGGAATCATGTCTTCGAGAATAAACCGTCGATTAAAGCGAT
>JACDGE010000019.1 GCA_013815465.1 Alphaproteobacteria bacterium
GGTATATGTTGTACCTAGCAGAGTGGGTGTAGGCATCGTCCTGGGTTCCCGCCTTCGCGGGAATGACGCACCTTTGGTGCATTTGTAAAGAAAGATTACCATAATCATAAGGGATTCCATACAATTTAGATGCGTTTACCGTGGTCCGTCTCGCTTAACACCCGACACTTTTAAAAAACACACTACATTTAGGTAGGACGAAACAACAAAGAGCGTGGCCGCGAAGGCGGCTGTTCAGTAAACATTTATTTATACCCTTTAGCGATCAAGAAGTGGATATGGACTTCGTCCATAGGATGAGATCCTGGGTCAAGCCCGGGATGACAGCATCGGGCTTTTTGTATTCATAAATCAAGAATCTGTACAGCTTAACGGCGATTGTTATAGGAATGATATACTCTCCACTGTCATCCCGGGCTTGATCCGGGATCTAAAAATGTTAGTTTCTATGAGGATCTTAGCAAAAGTTAATAAGTTTTTTCGGGTGTTAAGGCCGCTTAATTTCGTTATCACGGGCCTTCAAAACCCTAAAAGACTGGACAATAGCTACGCCCGTGAGAGGAGCCTTTATTATTTCTCTTTATGTCTGAGAAAAGATAGTCTATCCTTAACACAGATCCGTGAATTTATTTATGAGGTATTCTTTGAGCAAAGAGAGTCAAAACACTCAGCAGACCAAGTATCCCGTTTTATCCTTAAGGGACGTGGTTGTCTTTCCCCATATGGTCATTCCTCTCTTTGTGGGTCGAGAAAAGTCGATCTACGCATTAGACGCTGTCATGGGCAACGATCAGCGTGTTGTCTTGTTGAGTCAAAAAGATCCGACCGTTGATAACCCAACCAAAAAGGATCTTTACACGGTGGGGGCCCTTGCAAAAGTTTTACAGCTTTTGCGGCTTCCCGATGGAACGGTAAAAGTCCTTCTCGAAGGGGAAAAGCGCGTTAACGTTATAAAATTAGAGAATGAAGCTTCTTATTTTGAAGCAACCGTAGAACCGTTTTTTGAAGAGTCTGGTCCTCCTCACGAGATTAAAGCCTTAGTCCGCACACTGACCGCACAGTTTGATCAGTATGTAAAATTGCAAAAAAAGGTTCCGAGTGATCTCTTGTCCTCGGTTACCCAAATCTCTGATCCCTCAAAATTGTCTGATATTGTGGCGGCCCATCTTGGGTTTAAGCTTGATGAAAAGCAGGTTCTTCTTGAAACAAAAAACATTCCCAGCCGGTTTGAAAAAATAATAGGATTTATGGAGGCTGAAATAGGCGTGATGCAAGCGGAAAAACGAATCCGCAGCAGAGTCAAACGCCAGATGGAAAAAACTCAGAGAGAGTATTATTTAAACGAGCAATTAAAAGCCATCCAAAAAGAACTTGGTGAAGGTGAGGACGGAAAAGACGAGCTTGCTGAAATTGAAGAGAAAATCAAGAAAACCAAGCTGTCTAAGGAAGCAAGAGAAAGAGCTACCAGCGAGCTTAAAAAACTTCGGCAGATGAGTCCCATGTCTGCGGAGGCAACAGTTGTCCGCAATTATTTGGAATGGCTCATAGAGATTCCTTGGGAAACTCAGACCCGTGTTAAAAAAGATTTAAAAAAAGCCGAGCAAGTTTTGCATCAAGATCACTTTGGTCTAGAAAAGGTAAAAGAGCGCATTATTGAATATTTAGCTGTCCAAAACCGTGTAGGAAAAATTCATGGTCCTATCCTGTGCCTTGTGGGGCCTCCCGGGGTGGGGAAGACCTCTTTAGGAAAATCCATTGCCCGTGCAACAGGACGAAACTTTGTCCGTATGTCGTTGGGTGGGGTGCGGGATGAAGCTGAAATTAGAGGACACCGACGGACCTATATTGGATCGATGCCTGGAAAAGTTGTTCAGGGAATGAAAAAAGCAAAAACAACAAATCCCCTCTTTTTATTAGATGAGGTCGATAAGTTGGGTGCAGACTGGCGGGGCGATCCCGCATCTGCTCTTTTAGAGGTTCTAGATCCTGAGCAAAATAATACCTTCAATGATCATTACTTAGAAGTTGATTATGATCTCTCGAATGTACTTTTTATTACAACGGCTAATACGCTTAATATGCCGCAGCCTCTTATGGATCGAATGGAAATTATTCATATTTCTGGGTATACGGAAGACGAGAAGGTTCAAATTGCCCACCGTCATCTCCTTCCTAAACAGATCAAAGCTCATGGGTTAAAAAAACATGAATTCTCAATTACTGATGCTTCTATTCTCCAGCTGATTCGTACGTACACGCTGGAGGCAGGTGTACGAAATCTTGAAAGAGAACTTGCAAACCTTTGTCGTAAAGCTGTGCGCCGTCTTTCCTCTCCAAAGTACAAGACGATTAAAATAACAACTAAAAATCTTAGTAAATTTGCAGGTGTTTCTCGGTATCATCATGGAGAAGTAGACCTTGAAGATACAGTTGGTGTAACAACGGGGCTGGCCTGGACAGAAGTGGGGGGAGAACTCCTCTCTATCGAAGCCGTGATGCTTCCTGGAAAAGGAAAAATGCAGATTACAGGAAAGCTAGGGGAAGTTATGCAAGAATCCATCCAGGCTGCTGCAAGTTACGTCAAGTCAAGAGCTCCACACTTTGGCATTGCACCTCCTCTTTTTGAAAAAAGAGACATCCACATTCACGTGCCTGAAGGGGCAACGCCTAAAGATGGACCCTCAGCAGGAGTTGCCATGTGTACATCAATTGTTTCTGTCTTAACCGGTATCCCTGTACGTAAAGATATTGCAATGACGGGAGAAATTACGTTGAGAGGACGCGTTCTTGCCATTGGAGGGCTTAAGGAAAAGCTTTTAGCCGCTTTGCGAGGAAAGATTACAATTGTTATTATCCCCAAAGATAATGAAAAAGATCTCGCAGAAATCCCGGCCAATGTTAAAAAAGGATTAACGATTATCCCTGTGACTCGTATCGAAGAAGTACTTAATATTGCCTTGAAAGAACCTTTGCAACCGATTACCTGGCCGGAAGATATCCTTAATTTAGAGCTACATAAAAACAGAATGGAGGAACTAAAAAAAGAGGACCTTACGACCCATTAGCGTTACTGCGCTGATTTTAAACAAAAGTAATTTTTAGGTATTTTTTCTAATGTATTGACGCATCATAAGGATTCAGGTAGGCTTTTACAACTTGCTCTATAAGAATAAGAGCATATTTTAACAATATATCTGCAACAACAAAAGGGTATGTTCCAGTGACTGAAAGTGTAAATAAAAACGATCTAGTTACGAGTGTCGCTGAAATTTCTGGTCTCACAAAAGCTGATGCTTTGAAAGCCATTGATGGAGTGATCTTAGCAATTACAAAAAGTTTGAAAAAAGACCAAGAAGTTCGTCTTGTAGGCTTCGGGACATTTGCAGTGACCCATCGTCCTGCCGGTGAAGGGAGAAATCCTCGGACAGGCGAAAAAATACAAATTAAAGCATCTAAGCAACCAAAGTTTCGCGCAGGCAAAACATTGAAAGATGCCATCGCTTAAGTATTGATTATTTAAGTGACAAATGAGGGGGACAGGATTGATAAAATCCTGTCCTCCTTTTCTTTGTGATGTTTCTTTTTTTTTCATTAGAACTTCTTTCGAACCACAGGATGATATAGATTGAGCCGGGATCTTTATGGACCCAATCTATATCATCCTGTGGTTCGAAAGAGGGTTATTTCCCTTAAGTATTTCAGGGTCCTACTCTGATTTGTGTCATACCGCTTTCAGTGCTTCATATTTGATACCTCTCGCTACGCTGGAGGGGATTTATTTAATTAATCACATTAAACTTAAAATAACCTCTTATATTATATTAATAAAATTTTCCTAAAATTTTTACTTGACAGCATTGATATGTTTATGAAAAATAGGTGCTGTCTCTCAGATGGGAGGCGCGGCTTGTAGGTGATAACAGCACCTACAAGCCACTAAACATAACAACCCTTAAACGGAGGATTATCATGTCTGATAACACCATAAACCACTCGTCTGCTTCTTTGAAGCACATAAATACACGTCTTGAAAAATTAGGGCGTCTTGCGGATCGCCTGGATGTGCTTGCGTACCGTTATCAACGGGTTTCTATGTGTTGCAGAGAGCTTTCTAAGCGGTACGCTACGCTCGCACAAGTGCTGGATCAAGTCGATTGTGTCGCCTTTGAAATCCGGCAGGAATATACCCTCCTCATGGAGAAATGGCGGGCTGTAAACCAAAGATAGAAAAGGAAGGGAGAGGGAACTGTATCGGGGGCTCCGTATAACAAACAGTCTGTCATACATCTAGAACATAAGGGTCATTGAGGGAGACATAATAGATTTCATCCGCTCCCTTGGCTTTTAAAGCATCCGCGGGCTTGGTATAGTGAGTTAGTTTGAATTGGAGATCACATAGCCATCATGAGCTCTCCAGACTGTCATGCTGAAGTTGTTTCAGCATCTAAAAAAGATCCTGAAATAAATTCAGGATGACACCTGAGGAGTTGAGGCATCTTCAACTTAATGCACTATAAAACTAGGGAGATGAATCTCAGCGCAGGTAGGCGTAAAAGAACCAGGAACAGCAAAAAAATGACTTTTTTCCTTTTTTTCAGCCCTTTAAGTTAACCTCTTCGATTAAAGAAACTTTGAGTCTTCTAAGAGGAAGTGATGGAAGAGCATCCCCAATTTTTATTATAGGGGGGCTCCTTTTTCTTCGATATGTAGTCCCACTTCTTTAAAGGCATCCTGAACCCCCTCTACAGAAAGGATTTCTGGTAAAGGAGCACCCTTTGGATTATTGGGTCCAAAGACAATATTAAAGGGTATGCCATATCGTCCATATGCTTGCAAGAACTTGGTAATACGGGGATCTTGTCTCGTCCAATCGGCGCGCATTGCAATAACATCTGGTCGGGCTAAAAGAGCCATGATAAGGGGGTCATTCATGACCAATCTTTTATTTACAGCACAGGTCACGCACCATTCAGCCGTGGCATCCACAAAAACAAATTTTCCCTCGGCAACAAGTGAACTGATGGCGTCAGGCTCAAAAGGTTTCCAAACTTCAAGGGAAGGCAAACGGGAGCCAAATTTTTGCTCTAGAGTTGCCGCCGGCTCAGTGGGGATAACCCAGGAAAGTGCCCATGCCATGAGAAAAAGAGGAGTTGCAAAGGCCCAGGCTTTCAAGGTCGGCTTTTTATGATGCTTAATCCAAAAAAGGGACAGGGCTATCAAGGATAAAACTGTGCTTAAGAACAGAACCCAAAGGGGAAGATGGAAGGTCAGAATCCATCCAATCCAAAGAGCTGTTAGGGCAAGAAAGGCTCCTAAAATGGTTTGAACCCATACCATCCATACCCCGGGCTTTGGAAGGAAAATATACCGTTGAGGAAGAGAGGCTATTAAAAGGTATGGCGAAGCAAAGCCCAACCCCAGGAAGAAAAACACGAGAAAGATATCGCTCGTATTACGGGCAAGGGCAAAACTAAGAGCCGTGCCAACAAAAGGCGCGGAACAAGGTGTTGCAAGAAGGGTTGCAAACACACCGGACAGGAAATCTTTAATCTTTCCTTTACCTTCGTGACCAATAAGCCATGTTCCCAGACCCGAAGGCAGATCAATCTCAAAAATTCCACAGAGGCTCGCCGAAAAAGCAACAAGGACAAGAAAAACAAAGAGGAGAAAATGAGGGTTTTGGAAATGAATTCCCCAGCCAAACGCTTGCCCGGACGCTTTTAAAATAACGGTTATGAGAGCGAGAAGAAGAAACGACGCTAAAATTCCCAGGCCTGTGATAAAAAAGCCTTCCTTTGCACGGTTGCCGTTGCCGTGGTTCTTTTTCGATTGCTTAACTAAGGACATGACTTTTAAAGAAAGAACGGGCAGGACACAGGGCATGAAGTTTAAAATCAATCCCCCTAAAAGAGCAATTGCAAGAAGGCTAATGAGTGACACTCCCTCATAAGCTTCTTCCCGTTTTTCCACAGCTTTAAAGACTTCGTCTCCCTTATCTCCCGGTTTGAGAACAATTGAGAGGGTCTTTTCAAAGGGCATACAAAGAGCCGAACAGGCTAGAAAAGATACTTTCAGGTTGAGCGTAATCGGTTTTTGTCGATCCTCAGGGGTAATTTGAAGAGGAATAAGGGTGGGCCCCTCATAGACATAAGCGGGTTGATCTTGAATATTCATTTTGTGAGCAACAGGCCATAGAACCTTAACGTCTTGAACGTTTACGGATGTTTCCCATATAATTGTGGGATCAAAGCCTAACGTATCCTCCCCTTGAGGACTCGGAGCATAGAGGTGCCATTCAGGAGGAACGGTGAACACCAGCCCTGCAAGCACATGATTTCCCTCAGGACCGCCAGGTACAAGTTTTAGAGCAATAGGATCCTTAGCCGCTCCATGAAGAGCCGAGGCGAAGACAAAAAGCAGAAAAAGCCCGCCTTTTAGACTAGTAATAAAATTTTTCATATATTTTCGCATTATGTAATGAACTTTTAACCTGTTTTGTGGCATAAAGTTAGTATGACAGAAGAAACAACATCCAAACAAGACCTTTCAGGTTATTTAACGGGCCAATTTCTTTTAGCGATGCCTTATTTAGCGGATCCCCGCTTTGAAAAGGTCGTTATTTATATTTGCGGCCACGATAACAACGGCGCCATGGGACTTGTGGTTAACAAGCGTTTAGGCGACTTAACCCTTAAAGGACTTTTAGACTACTTGAATCTTCCCCAAGAGTCAATAAAAAGGGAGTTGCCAATTTATTTTGGGGGCCCTGTGGACACAGAACGTGGATTTATCCTTCATTCTGATGATTTTACCCACCCTGGCACCGTACCCTTAAGCAATCATATCTCTCTCACCGCAACGGTTGATGTTTTACAATCTATTGCAGCGGGGGGAGGTCCAAAAGATTGTCTTCTTGCCATGGGTTACGTTGGTTGGGGTCCAGGGCAACTGGATTCTGAACTTCACAGTAATAAATGGATTCAAGCCGAATCCGACCCAGAGATCCTATTTCATGTGCCTATTGAAAAAAAATGGGAAGTGGCGATTTCAACATTAGGCGTGACGCCAGAAGCTTTTTCGGAAGAATTCGGTCAGGCGTGATCCGTAATCAATTCATCATCCAGCCTGCTTTAGATCAGAAATTTCACTTATTAAACTTCTTTCAAAATAAGAATTAGATCCCGGCTCAAGGCCGGGATGACAGATTGAGGGTGTAAAAGCTCAACAACAAACATTATTTTACATTACACAATCTCTTGATTATAGGAGTAAAAAACTCCGACGCTGTCATCCCGGCCTTGAGCCGGGATCTCATTTTATGGACCCAATCTATATCATCCTATGTTTCGAAAGTATGAATTAATAAAATGTTAACTTTATTAATAAATAATTATTGAATGTTTGCATTTTTTAAAAAAGGAAAACTTATGAAAAAATATCATTTTTATATTTTAATCAGTAGCATGTTCATTATTTCGGCTCAGGAAGGCACTGCTGACTGTGAATCTCGTGTCAAATGTTTTTATGACGGCGATAAAAATAATGGAAGACATGATTTCGCAGGTTGGTCACAAGAGTCCTACCATTGGTCGTGGTATTTTGGAATGGGATTTTATCCCGATAAGCTCCACAGTAGTTGGGATTATGAGCCCTCTAGAAAGGCATGTGGAGAACAAGTGCCAGAATGTCGTCCAGATAAATGTATTGCGCGTGCACCTAGAGCAGCATCCTCATGCCCTGGCTATTGAAGTTGAGGCTTCATCTAAAAAGTCTGCCCAGGTGTGAGGGCATCACGTCCTATGAAATTTAAAGACGTCCAATTAGACGACAAATATACGCTTGAAGAAGGCCAAATCTATCTTACAGGAACGCAGGCCCTTGCTCGTCTGCCCTTGATGCAGCGAAAAAGAGACGTAAGCGAGCATTTGAATACGGCCGGTTTTATTTCAGGCTATCGGGGCTCGCCCCTCGGGGGATTGGATCAAACTCTCTGGAAGGCTGAAAAATTTTTAGCGGACAATCAAATTACCTTCATCCCTGGCATTAATGAAGACTTAGGCGCGACAGCCGTATGGGGAAGTCAACAGCTCCCTCTTTTTAAAGGTGCGCAGGTTCAAGGGGTTTTTTCCATGTGGTACGGGAAAGGGCCAGGAGTGGATCGCTGCGGGGATGCCTTTAAACACGCCAATGCGGCCGGGTCCTCTCTCTATGGCGGGGTATTGGCGATTGCCGGCGATGATCATGCGTGTAAGTCTTCAACCCTCCCTCATCAAAGCGAATACGCCTTTATGGATGCATCTATTCCCGTTCTCGTGCCTTCTAATGTTCAGGATATCTTGGATCTGGGTTTATATGGATGGGCTATGTCCCGTTATTCTGGGTGCTGGGTTGGGTTTAAGGTCATTGCGGATACGTTGGATACGTCTGCCGCTGTTACAGTTTCTCCTCGCCGGGCTCACATTATTTTACCCGAAGATTTTCACCCGGTGGAAGGGGGGTTGAATATACGTTGGCCAGATGCACCGCTTGAACAAGAAAAAAGACTACGGCTGCATAAGCTCAATGCGGCAAAAGCTTTTGTAAAGGCTAACAACCTGGATAAAATTATTTTCCGGGGCAACGCCCCACGATTGGGGTTGGTGACGGTGGGCAAAACCTTTCATGATACGCGCCAGGCCCTTGAGGATTTAGGTTTAAGCGAAGCAGAAGCAGCGGATCTAGGGATCGCTCTTTATAAGGTAGGGATGAGCTGGCCTCTTGAGCCCACGCGCTTGAAAGAGTTTGCATGCGGGTTAGAGGAAATCCTTGTGATTGAGGAAAAACGACCTCTTATTGAAAACCAGATCAGGGATATTCTCTATGATCTTCCTCAGGATAAAAGACCGCAGGTGATTGGGAAAAGGGATGAAGAGGGGAAACCTTTGCTGCCAGAAGTCTTTGAGCTACATGTTCCGGAAATTGCCCATGTGATTGCTCAGAGGTTACTGAAACGTGTTGAATCCCCCCAAGTACAAAGGGGAATGGGGAGGCTCGATCGGTTATTTCAAGAGCAACTCAAGCGAGACCCGGAACTTGTTCGCCTTCCGTATTATTGTTCCGGCTGTCCCCATAACACATCAACAACCCGCCTTCCTGAAGGGAGCCGAGCGATTGCAGGGATTGGCTGCCATTACATGGCCACCTGGATTGCCCATGATACGCAAACCTTTACTCAAATGGGAGGGGAGGGGGTTCCATGGATTGGACAGGCTCCCTTCACAACGGAAAAACATGTGTTTTCGAACATTGGAGATGGAACCTATTATCATTCAGGAATTCTGGCTATTCGAGCCGCCATGGCGGCGAAGGTTAATATTACCTACAAAATCCTTTATAATGATGCCGTTGCTATGACAGGTGGTCAGCCCGTTGATGGCCCTTTTAATGTGGCCATGCTGACCCAACAAGTCTATGCGGAAGGGGTCAGAAAAATCGTTGTCCTCAGTGATTATCCGGATAAGTATCCCGTTGGTTTTGGCTTTGCTCCTGGGGTTCAGATAGGACATCGGGATGAATTGCCTCAAATACAAGAAGATATTAAACAGTGGCCCGGCACGTCAATCATCATTTATGATCAAGCCTGTGCTGCAGAAAAAAGGCGCAAACGGAAGCGGGGTCTCATGGAAGATCCGGACAAACGCATCTTTATCAATGAACGGGTTTGTGAAGGGTGCGGCGATTGTAGCATCAAATCCAATTGTCTCTCCGTGCAGCCCATTGAAACGTCCTTTGGCCGTAAACGAAAAATTGATCAATCCAGTTGCAACAAAGATTTTTCATGCGTGAATGGGTTTTGCCCCAGTTTTGTGAGTGTGCACGGGGGAAAATTAAAAAAGTCCTTACCTTCCGCAAAGACGGAAGATTTGATGAAAAATTTTCCCGACCCGCGGCTGCCTTCCTTAGAAAAACCCTACAGCATTTTCCTGACGGGCGTGGGGGGCACGGGCGTTATTACAGTCGGGGCGATTTTGGGGATGGCCTCACATATGGAAGGGAAGGGGACCTCTATCGTTGATATGGCAGGACTCGCTCAAAAGGGAGGGGCGGTCATTTCCCATATCCGTATTGCTGAAAAACCGGAAGATATCCATGCAACCCGTATTTATATGGGGGAGGCGGACCTCATTTTTGGGTGTGATCTTGTGGTGACTGGTGGTCCAGAAACCCTTAATAAAATAAAAAAAGACAAAACAGTTATCCTGGTGAATGACGATCAATCGATCACAGGACACTTTATCAACAATCCGGATTATGATTTTCATCATGAAACTTTAAAAAATAATATCCTTGAAGCAGCGGGTAAAGATCACGTGGATTTTATTGCAGCAAATCGCTTGGCGACGGGCCTTTTAGGAGATGCCATTGGCACCAATATGTTTATGACAGGATTTGCTTATCAAAAAGGTCTGATTCCTCTTTCCCATCAAGCCATTGAAAAAGCGATTGAGATGAATGGGGTTGCCGTCTCTTTTAATCTCCAAGCCTTTTACTGGGGACGCTATGCAGCTCTTGACCGGCAAGCGGTTGAGAAAGCAGCAGGATTAAATGAACAAGAAAAGATTTTTAAAATTCCGACAACATTTGAAGAAATTCTTGAGCACCGTAAGGAATTTTTGACAGCCTATCAAAACAAAGCCTACGCTGATCGCTATGAATCCCTTGTAAAAAAGACAAAGAGCGTTGATCAATATTTCAACCGAGACGAACTTTCATTAAATATTGCAAAATATTATGCGAAACTTCTTGCGATTAAGGATGAATACGAAGTGGCTCGGCTTTACACCGATGGAACCTTTATGAATGAGTTGTATGATCAATTCGAAGGCCCCGTGAAGCTCAAGTTTTATTTAGCTCCACCCTTGTTTGCCAAAAGGGACCCTTTGACAGGCGAGTTACAAAAAAAAATGTATGGATCGTGGATGATGTGTGGTTTTCGCCTGCTCTCAAAACTCAAGGGGCTTCGGGGCACGCTTTTTGACATTTTTTCTTACTCCTCAGATCGAAAAAAAGAGCAGGCGCTCATTAGGGAGTATGAGGGTTTAATGACCTATGTGCTCGAAAGGCTCAAACCAGATAATTATCAGATTGCTGTGGCTTTAGCTGGATTACCTGAACATATTCGAGGGTATGGGCATGTCAAAGATCGCCATTTGCGCGATGTAAAAGCGAATGAGGAAGCTTTGCTTGCGCAGTTTAAGACTGTGCTGTAAGTTTTTTCCTTAAAGAATTATTAACCTAATTAATATAATTTATAATTTGTATCTATAAAAGAGGAAAAAACTATGAAAAAATATCGCTTCTATATTTTGATTGGGGCCATTCTTTGTTCGGGAGGGCAAGCAATTGCTTGTCTGAATAGCTATCCAAATTGTTTTTTGAAGAACCAATGGGACGGGCCTGTTGGCTCATTAGGTGAGGAAAAGGTAGGATTTTGCCAACTGCCACACACCACATTCTGTTATCCTTGCGAATTTAAGGGTGACAAGGAAAGAGGAAATGCTGCGTGTACTGCCGCGGTTCCAGCGTATGCTGGCGGTGGTTGTGTACTCGGTGAAACACCCTTTTAAAGAAATAATACAGCGTAATGGGATCCCTAAGGTACCATGACCGTAACGTTTCCTGGTTCAAGGATAGAGATTTTACCCCCCACCGCACACAGAAGAAAAGCCGAGTAATCAATGGCTGGGCGACCCTCCACAAGCACGTTGATTGCCTTAGATATCCAGGGAGTGACGATAACGGGAGTACATGCAGGATCACCTATGGCAGCTAGAATCGCACAATTTCCAAAAGGCACAATATTTACGAGGGGAACTATATCCGTAATATTTCCCATCAACATTCCCTCTGCCAGAACCGTTCGACCTACGATCATAAAAGGGGTTGGGACCGTCCCCTGGTTACATTTGAGTAATCCGGCTGGGGCAACAAGAGCAAGACTCATCCTTCCGTCCCCCATCGCTTCGGATAACCATTTTTATCGTAGAATTGGGGCGGATACAACTGGCGCCCCTTATCAAATACAAGAATCTGCCGAATGATTCCATTTTCATAATAGGATATAAATTCGCCTTGCTTCTGTCCTTGCGCGTAGTTTCCTGTGTCCATGAGAGACCCATTTGGGTAATAGGCTGCCATAGGGCCTTCTAAAACGTCTTGAGCATAGTTGAAAACCTGTCTGATCCTCCCCATAGGGTCGTATGAAATCCTTGTTCCTTGCAGAAGACCTTGTGCATACTGAACCCGCGCACTGACCAGGCCAGCCTCATCATAGAAAATGGCCTCGCCGTCTTGCGTTCCTTCAGAAAAATGAGTCTGCAATAGAGGAATTCCGTTCTTGTAAAATTCAGCCGGTCCTTGCAGTTTGCCTGTTTGATAGGTCAGCTTTTCCGTAATCTTATGGAATTGGTCGTATTTGAGGGATTCTCCGTCAAGAAGACCATGGTCATAAGTTTGCTTTCCAATCAAATTTCCGTGGTCATCGTAATCCTCCATGACACCGCTTATTTGGTTGTCAATTGTTTCCCCTACAAATCGTTGCTTTCCCGTAACGAGTGCGGTTTGTGCGTCTGTTGTATTTTGCTCTGAGTCAGTCATGTAAGATCCATTGCTTTCTAAGAATTCAGCCTAATGAGAAGTCCTCTAACATTGACCATAGCGGTTGCCGTAAGATTAAGGGTAGCGCCGGCTTCCACTGTCGCACTACCACCCGCTTCTACGGTGGCGCTTCCCCCTGCAGCCATGGTCGCAGAGCCTCCTGCTTTTGCAGAGAAACTACTAGCAGCATCTAAGGAAATAGATTTGGCTGCATTGACATTAAAATTACCTGTGCAATTAAAAGAAATGTTTCCATTGACATCAAAATCAAGGTTTCCGTTTGCACAAGTGATCTTTATATTGCCATCATCCAATCGAATGGTATAGTTTCCCTTAATAATTTCAAGGGATTTATCTCCATTCATTAATTTTAAGCTATCGTTACTTTGAGTTCCTTGACGTTGTTCCTCATGTTCGGCTTGGGATTCCAGTATTATAGAACGATTTCCTCCCACGATCTTGATATTGTGGTCATTTTGAATATCGATTTTGAAATCCTTTTGGGCGTGGATATAGATTTCTTCCGAGAACTTCTTATCTTCAAACCGAAATTCATTATATCCTGGCGTGGGATCGTCCCCTTTTTTACTCGTTTGGCTTTTGAGTGTGGATTTGGTCGGTTCGCTTGGTAAATAGGGGGGCTTGTTTTCTCCATTATAAACCGATCCCACAACCAGAGGATTATCCGGATCCCCATCAATGAAAGAAACCACCACTTCTTGACCCACCCGTGGGGTAAATAAAGTTCCCCATTGCTGTCCCGCCCATAGAGTTGCCACCCGAATCCAGCAAGAGGTGGTATCGTCTTGGCTTGGCGAAGGGTCCCAGTGAAATTTGACCTTAATGCGGCCATATTCCTCCGTATAGATTTCTTCTCCTGGCTTACCGGTTACTTTAGCAGTTTGGGTTCCATAAATACGGGGTTTCGGTGTTTTCTGAGGGGGTCTAAAGGGAATGCTCACGGGAAAGGCGCGGTAGCTATTCTTATAAAGATGGTTCTTGGGACTCTCTGTTACGATTTTCGCCTCATGAATGACTTCATAAAGAACGTAGACAAGGTTTGCATCCTTGCGGGGATGATTTTGCAAATTAAACCTGTATCCAGCCAGAAAGAAAGGAACGGTGGAGACGCCTTCTGCCCTTTTTTGGGGGACCTCCTCCGATTGGATTTGGACCTTGACCAGACCATCTCCTCGACCTTGTTCATCATAAATTTCATCATAAGTCGTGATCTCCCCTCCTCCTGCCTGCGGATCTCCTGCAGCTGTCGCTTTTAAAGGGTTTTGAGGACGCAAATAATTAAAGCTCTTCAAGGTATTTTGTGTAGGAACAATGCGCTGGGTTAGGAAGCACGAACTGACTGTCATCATAAATTGCTCCTGGGGCGCTGCATCATGAAAACGCACAGAGGGAGCTTCAGGACAAGGGAGATGAGCTTCCCCAGAATCGGCAAGTACCAGGGTGTGCGTTCCTTGGTTTTGGTGAAAGAAATAAAAAATTCCTTCTTCTTCCATGAGGCGGCTAATAAAATTTAGATCGGTTTCATTATATTGAACACAAAATACTCGCGGCTGCATTCCATGAGAAGTGACCTGATTAGCGCAGGTAATTTGGTGCTCACCTAGGATGGTCGTGATAATTTGTAGGGCTGATTTATTTTGAAAAATTCGGCATTGTCCCGAAAAATTTAAGAGCCAAAGCTTAGGATAAAGGATGGCTCGATAGGTCGTCCACTCATCGATAGGTTGAAAGGGCGTATCCTCCTGTTCAAACCGTCCAATAATTCCATTGTATGTTCGCGTTGAAGGTCCTACGCTGAGGGAAACGGTTGCGCTCTGACCCATGAGCCCTTTAAAATTAACATCCCGACTACGTGCAGTCATTAAAAGTGTATATTCAAAAAGATCTGAGAGGCGCTCAACGCCCCGAAATGTGTTGATTTTAAAGGGTGTTCCATCAGACGTTTTGACGTCTAAAAATATTTTAGCTTCTTTACCGGCCACCATTTATTCCCTGTTTTAATTTGTTTAACTTGTTAAGTCTGTTTGCTCTGTAATTTTATCTGAAAATATGAAATAGGCCCATTGATTGTGCATCACTAAAATATCTAAAGGAAGCAATTCCCTAGTAGCAAAAATAGCCAAAACTTTTTTAATATCGTTCTCATTTAATGAGATGAATCTAAAATCTATTGTAGACAAGGGGTCTTCAGATGATTTCATTTGGGGAGAACACCACTCATCTAATTCTTTGCGTAAACAATCTGTTATTTGTTTGTATTTATTTTTACAATGTATATTTAGAATATAATCATCATTATAAGGCCCTTCTTCTGATGAAGAGGTTCCTTTGCCAATTAAGACAGACTTGATATAACAATTGTGATCGTAAGTCTGGACTTCAGTAACGTTTTGAAGCCACGCATATTCAGAAAGTGATTTTTGAATTGATATATGCGACATCTTTGTGATGTTGATTTTTGTGTCCTTTCCCCACAGAGCTTTTTTTGGAATAGGATTAATCTGAACCTTCTGGGTTATTGTGGAAGCTTGTTCGAGCTCTTTTTGTTCCATCCCAAAAGCATAGGAAAGAGAGAAACCCATGCAGATTAGCAAGAAAGAAGTTTTAAAAAATGTGTTGTTCATTAATAGGCCTATGAAAAGAGATTTTAAAGATATCAAAGGATACTGGAAGTCCCCCGATCTATCAAGGGCGAATGATTTAGAACCTATTGTCATGATAATCTTGTGTAAAGTGTCCCCGCAAAGCGGGGATACTTCTGATTCCTGATCATTGATTATTGGTGTGTGCCTTGACATATTCCTCTGTTTTTTGTGGAAATTCGACAGAGGGGAGGGGAGCTCCAGGATTCTTTAGAATTACGTCAACCATACGTGCCGTTTGTCGGCCCAATTCCGTTTGATTTGGCCCGATCGCTGCAGAGGCTCCTTGATCGGCCATATCAACGTCACTGACAAAAGCAGGAATATCACAGGCCTTTGCCGCTTTCACCACACTGCTAAAGGCCCCCAAGGCCGTATTATCATTGTTGACAAAAAGAGCATCAACACGCCCGCACAGGCTTTGACTCGCCGCCAACACCTCACTTGTTTTTGTGGCCACTGCAAAGACCAATTTTAAGTCAAATTTCTTAGCAGTGATTTCCATAGCCTTATTCAGACTGACGGAATTGGCTTCACCAGGATCGTAAATGACTCCTAAGGTTTTTAGCTCTGGCAGGATTCGTGTAAAGAGCTTAAATTGAGGTTCGACGCCTAGAAAATTAGACACGCCTGTAACGTATCCGTCTGGTGCTTTCAGACTCGTGACAAGCTTCGCGCCTAGAGGATCAGTCACTGAACTAAAGACGACCGGCGTCTTCGTTCCCTTGGCGGCGGTCATCGCAGCTTGCGCCGCTTTTGTCCCATTGGCCACGATGATATTCGACTCATGAGAGGTGAATTTTTGAGCAATTTGAGCGGCCAAAGCCGCATTTCCTTGGGCAGATTGATAATCTATCTCAAGGTTTTTGCCCTCTTCATAGCCCAATTTCTTAAGCTCATCAAGAAAACCATCCCGGGTTGCATTGAGGGCAGGGTGTTCAATAACTTGAAGGATTGAGATTTTGGTGAGAGTTTTTTGAGAAAAGGCGGAAGAAAAGGAAATAAAAATAGAAAACAGAGCAATAGAAAAGAATTTTGTCAGGTTTTTAAAAGTATACATTTGAGATTCCTCATTCGATTAAATTTATTTGATTGGATAGTTTTAATGTTTTCATGATGATTATGATGTCGATGCATGGTAGTCTCCTTTGATTGATTGTGTGCTTACTAAGGTAAACAAAGTTGATAATACATAATTTTGAAAATCAAAGCAAGCATGATACATTGTGAAAAATAGGAAGGATACAGAATGTACAATATTCTACCAGAAACCAAAGACCACATTATCGTCATTCGCATAGAGGGTTACACCAATTCTCAAGATATCAAAACCCTTCTTCCCTATCTTACACATCGGATTAAAAAGCATGGTAAAATTCGCATTTTAGTGATTCTAAAAGAGGTTAGTGGCATTGAAATGTTTGGATTTCTAAAAACAATTCCTTTTTTTTTCAAATACAGAAAAATTATCGAAAAGAAAGCTATTCTTACCGATGAAATTTGGGTTTATAAATGGACTAATATTTTTAAGTCGTTATTTAATACAAAAATACACTGCTTTCCGAGTTACGAGCTGGTCAAAGCTTGGGAATGGTTGGAAAAGTAACTGTACTGTCATTTAGATGCAATTTTTTGCTAATATTTACAACTGGTTAGAATGTTTCTCTTGTCAAACCTATGCTCTCTCTCTTAGATAGGGGAAATTCTTTTGTTTTTTTGGAGTTTAATGAGTGACTGCTGAAGCTATTTCTATAGATAATATAATTATTCCTAAGGAAGGAAACTATATTAGACGGGTTATTATTTCCTGCATGATTGGAAATGCTCTGGAATGGTATGATTTTGCCCTTTACGGATATTTTGCAACGACCATAGGCTCGCTTTTTTTTCCCCAATTTAGCACCTTTGCGTCCCTGATGGCGACCTTCGGTATATTTGCAGCGGGATTTATTATGCGCCCTTTGGGTGGTCTTATTTTTGGGCATATTGGGGACAAAATTGGCAGGAAAAACGCTCTTCTCTGGTCGATTTACCTAATGGCTATTCCCACGACCCTTATCGGTCTTTTGCCCACTTATGAGCAAATCGGATGGTTAGCGCCCTTTCTTCTGACACTCATTCGATTGGCGCAGGGCCTGTCCGTGGGGGGAGAGTTTACAGGCTCTATGGTTTTTGTTGTTGAACATGCTGAACAAAACACCCGTGGAATTTATGGAAGTTGGGTGGTCTTTAGCCTCCTTCTGGGGATCCTTGCTGGATCGGCAATCGCTACTTTTACATGTTATTTTCTATCGGCGGATCAATTGCTGGATTGGGGCTGGCGGATCCCCTTTCTACTGAGTGTTATTGGTGGATTCGTTGGCTCTGCCATGCGGCGTCTGATCAAGGAACCTCCACAGTTCGCCAAAGCCAAAGAACTGCATAAGGAACACTCCACCCCCCTTGTCGAGCTTTTCAGACATCATCTTAAAACGATTGCTTACGTGGTCACAATTGAGTTGACTCTCTCCATTGGCTTTTACTTAATTGTCACATTTATGAATAATTTTCTAACGGCTCTCCTCAACTTCGATATGGTGACGAGTCTCCTGATGACAACCATAAGTATGGTTGCCATGGGAATAACGATTCCTATTTCTGGATGGCTTTCAGATAAAATTGGTAGAAAACCCGTCCTCATTTCAGGTGCTCTTGGGTTTATGGTTTTTGCATATCCACTTTTTATGGCTCTTGAAGGGAGCTTTGAATTGGCACTCTTGGCCCAAATTTCCCTTTCTTTTATTATGGGTGTTTTCTTCGCTCCCATACCCGCAACCTTAGTTGAGCTTTTTCCAATGAGTGTGCGTTATTCCGGACTTGCTATTTCCCACAGCATTAGTATGGCTGTTTTTGGGGGGAGTGCGCCTTTGGTCGCGACTTGGCTGATTCATCTCACCAACAATAATGCAGCGCCGGCTCTTTATCTGAGTGTGGCGTCATTTATTTCAGCCATTGCGCTTTTGTTTATGACGGATCGTTATAAGTCAGAAGTGACTTGAAAGCATAATCTGCGCATACTTCACCACATAGAGGTCGACCATCGTGACCTAAGTGGGGCTTACAATGCGCATTGTTAGGGCCACAGGTGAGTGATTCACAGCTCCCCACATCGTCATGATCACAGTACAAGCACCCATCGCTCATACACAACTTATATAACCTTTCCCAACGGACTACCTCTGCTTTGGAAAGGCCTTGGGCGATAGGGTGGCCATGTTGATCAAACCGAATTCGCTTATCACCATAAGCTTTCTCTATTTTTTTTCGTGTTCCTTCATCCACATTCCACTGCGCATGAAAACGGTAGGAAACGTCGTCACTTTTATTAATACTCGTTATGGCTTGAGGGGCTAAATCCTGGGCATGCACCCAACCTGACGACAGGATTATGAGAAAAATTTTTATCAGACATCTAAACTTCATCTTCCCCTCCCTATAGAGAAGTGTTCATTCTATTGATACTCTCACAAATTAAAAGATAAAAAAAAAGAAAAATTTGATTCAATTTTTTTCTTGACGGAGCTTGAAAACAAAGGTAATAATCTTGTGAATAATTTAGCTGAGGAGACTCTTTTGATTTATATTGCGTCATTTTTATTCTCAAAGTCTGCACGTTTCAATAAGCGCGGCTAAGCTGCGCACCCCTGTTCTTCCCCATTTTTCTTTTTTTAACTTTTTTTTCATTCATAGTATGGGAATGTATATCGATGTGCAGTGATCCACTTTTTTGCGTTTTAGGCGCTATTGAATCTTTTTATTGGGGCTATATTGGCTTTTCCCTCGTTGTTGCCATTGGAATTTATTTTACAGTTCGCTCGGGATTTTATCAGCTCAAAGTTTTGGGCCATCCCATCCGTACGATTAAAGCCGTTCAAAAATCTTCTGAGGGAGGGGAGGGGATTAGCCCCTTTCGTGTCTATTTTGCGTCGGTTGGCGGTATGGTGGGCCTTGGCAACATTGTTATTGTTCTCACAGCTGTCATGGTAGGGGGGCCGGGTGCTCTTTTTTGGCTCTGGGTGGCAGCGTTTTTTGGGACGGTGATAAAATATGCTGAAGTTTATTTGGGGATGAAATTCCGCATTGATGATGGACGTGAAGGACATCATGGGGGCCCTATGATTTACTTGCAAAAAGCTTTTAAAAATAAAATACTGGCGCGCTTTATCCCCATACTTTATTGCTCCCTTTTGGCCATTTATGGGGTGGAAATATCGCAATTTGTCGTTGTTTCTGATGTTATGATCAAGACGATCCCTCTTCCGCCTGGCTTGATACTTCTATGCCTTCTTGCCGTAACCATTTATGGAGGCTTTGGGGGGATCAGGCGACTGGCTAACATTGCAACTGTTTTGATGCCTCCCTTTATTGTGGGCTACATAGCCTTATGTCTTTATGTAATTTTTAATTATGCTTTTGAATTGCCTGCCATATTGGTGGATGTATTTGTCTCTGCTTTTACTGGTCATGCAGCCGCCGGAGGATTCGTCGGGAGTAGCATGATGATGGCAATCCAACTCGGAACAGCCCGGGCTGTGTATTCAGGAGACTTAGGCATTGGATATGACTCCATTATTCAAAGTGAGTCAAAGGCTCGTGATCCGGGAACTCAAGCCTGCCTTTCTATTTTTGGCGTTGCAACCGATGCTCTGATATGTACTCTGAGTATCCTTGTTGTTCTAGTGACAGGTCTTTGGAAGATAGAAATTGAAGCGTGCAATGCCGTATCTCAGGCTTTCTCACAATTCTTTCCTCATATGGATATTTTTATGGCCATTCTTATCTTTATTGCCGGATATACGACATTAATTGCTTATCTAGCAGTGGGCGAGAAGGCCGCTCGTTGGCTTTTTCCAAAATGGGGCCATCGATTGTATTATATTTTTGCCATTGTTGCTTTTATTGCTTTCTCCGTTGTTAATCAATGTCATGCCATTATGGTGATGAGCCTTTCGGGTGGCCTATTGATGCTTACAAACCTTTTAGGAATCTGGAAGCTTCGCAACGAAATATCTTTTGAAAATGTGGTGCTCAAGCCTAAACAATAGGGGGAGGGGACCGATAAAGGGCTAAGGCACGATTCATTGTGGCCCCTAAATCTTGAAAGTCGATGGGCTTGATGATAAAGTCAAAGACCCCCACATTCATGGCTTCACGAAACGTCTTTACGTCCCCATAAGCCGAAATCACAATTGTCCTGATGGCTGGATTAAAGGCTTTGACCTTTTGCAACAACACAAGTCCATCCATCCCCGGCATGTTGATGTCTGAAATAACGACAGCAATGTGGGGATCCGCTTGAACAAGTTCTAGAGCGTCTAGCCCATTATAGGCAAAGAGGAGGTCAAAAACGCCCGCGGAAATTTCCTTGCGAAACTTTTGTCTGACCAAAAATTCAACGTCTGGTTCGTCGTCGACGAGTAAGATCTTTTCCATTTGCTTTCCTTTGGGGCCGTTTCCCCTAGGAGCGTCATTCCCTCCTTCATCATAACACATTCTTGAACATCGATTTGTGCCGGGGTTCCCGCCATAGTAGGGAATAACGCTCGTTTAGTTGATCTGTGCCATCATGCCTTATTTGTGTTAAAATATGATGAATATACCCATTCGCCCTTAGTTTTTGATTTTTGTGACGCTTGATTTTAGTGATTCTAGAACAATCACATTCTGAAGAAAGGTTTGTTAAAGGGCTCAGAGCACTCACATCCTTAAAACCATTACATGCCATGTTAAGGAAAACCTGTTGCATATTAGTAAATTAAGAAATACATATTTATATTGAAATGTTTAATTTTTATACTTATATAAACTGAGTATTAATGTTTACAAGGACCGAGGAAATGAAAAAATATATTTATTTACTAACAAGTTGTTTTGTATTATGCCAATCAGCTCAAGCTATGGAGATACCAACGTTTGAAAGGTTTGAAGATGAGGACGGTTTCCAGGCCGTTTGTTTTAAAAAAACCGAGGATGAATTTAATCCAGATATCGAAAAATTTGTACGGGAACCCGCCTCTCGTAACATTCAAAAAATTTATTTTGAAGAAGGCATCTCTTATGAAGATCAAAAAAAAGTATACGATACGGTCGGTAAAAAACTAAAACTTTATCAGCTAGGTAACACTAATACTTATAGTTTTCTTGTGAATTATAGAGAGAAAGAAGCAGACATAAGCCGTTTAAAACAAATAAATGTAGAAAATGGCGGCAATGTTGATATTTATTTTTATTCTTCTGATAAAGTAAATTTAAACTTAAGAAATTTAAGGAAGTCAGATTTAAAGTACTTGCCATTTTTCCGCAAAATAGTTAATGGAATGAATAATGTGGAATCAGTACATTTTGGCGACATCCAGCAAAAAGATGCAAAGCTCCTCTCCCTTATGATAACTCGGAATCCTAAGATCCAAAACGTCACATTTACCGGTATTTCAGATCCTTATAGTCATGAAGTTATTATAGATCTTCTGATGATACCAAAAAAAATAAACTTTAAGAGCATAAATTATTATTTTGCTAATTTTTCAGTTGATTATCTAGATGCGGAATCAAAAAAATATTCTTTAGAAACAATACAAAATCATTTCCCGAAAACTGTTTATTTTTCCCTTCTTCCCGGTGAAAGAGTCTTCGAAGCAAGATGTTATAACGTCTGTAAACACCCAGTCTATGGTGAAATTTTTAAAGCATCTTATCCTAATAATAAAAAGGGGGAACAACAAAGAGAGCTACTACTTAAAGTACTCAATCTTCAAGACGGCAATCCATTGCGGCACACGGCGTTCCAGGGAATACCCGATGGACTAAGCTGTAAGATGTTCCAAATGGACACATGGGAGGAAAGGCAAGATAAACTGATCGATTACATTCTTTGTCTAGACAGAATGGATGAGAGAGCTTTGCCCATTTATTATCAAGAATTCTTGAATATCAGCAAGATTCTAGGAGAGCAAATTAAACTTACAAAAACAAAACAGAATAATGAAGTTTCTGTCGACTTAGAATACGACCAATTGGAACAAAAGAAGATCGATCTTATTAAGGAAATGGTTGATCGTCTGAGTTAACCGTCTTCCTGCTTCTCAAAAAGCAAACAAATCGGGCAAGGCCAAAGTTGGTCTTGCCCTTTTTGCAGTCAATCGCTCCCCCTCAAAATATCCTTCTGACATCGCATTCAAACTATGAACCTGTTGCATATTAGGAAATGAAGAAAAGTCAGAAAATACTTGGGCTTTGTGATGTAGTAGAATGTCTATAATTTTATAAGGTGACATCCAAAACATGCCTAATTATTTAAAAACCCAGGGAAATCGTAGTATTCCTGTGCAACTGACTGAATCTGAATTCAATGAATTTATCTTAGATCACATTTTAGCCAGGAGCCGTGGACCACAGTACAAAGTATCCCACTATAAGATTTTCAATTTACTGAAATATGGGCTAAAAAAGGGCACAAACAAAAAATCCGGTAACCAATATTACCGGATTTTTAAGGGTAGGAGATTCGGTTCCCTGCCATTTTTTATTGAGTTCCTTCAATAGCAGTTCTCGGGGTTCTTGCAGATGTCATTAACGGTTGTGATCTTTCAACAGTTTACCATCCTCTCCTCTCGCTCAACAATCGCAGCACAGTAGGTATTTCACCCAATAAATCCTCTGCGATAAGGCCGAGTCCTTTGTAACTCGCGGCTTCCCCATGCATCCATACAGCGGCAGCGGCGGCCTTCAAAGGAGGAATTTCTTGGGCTAAAAGACTCGTTATTAGACCCGCAAGGACGTCACCCGTTCCGGCAGTTGCTAGAGTTGCTGGAGCATTTTCATTAATAATCAGCTGGCCTTCCGGTGAGGCAATCACCGTGTCATATCCTTTAAGAACAATAATGGCGCCCACTTCTGCGGCAGCTTTAAGCGCTTTTTCCGCCTTATTATTCAAAAAAGCAAGGTGGGGAAACAAACGAAGAAATTCGCCCTCATGGGGCGTTAGAATCACCTTTTCATGGAGATGGCTCGTGAGCTCGGACGTTCGTCCAGCAAAGCTGGAAAGAGCTCCCCCATCCAGGACGCATGGTTTCTTTGTTAAGAGAACCGTAAGAGCTTGTTCCCGCGTTGAGTGGTGAGTATAAGTCCCCGTCCCGCAGAGTAAGGCGCAAAAATGCTTATCTTCCACCCACTTTAAAAACTCTTCAGCTGATTCCACGGGGGTTATAATCTCTCCTCCCGCCGTAGTTGCAAAAAGGGGATATTCCTCACGCTTACAAATAACGCGGACAAGCCCCGCCCCCCCACGGCGCGCTGCAAGAGAAGCGAGTTTTATGGCCCCTGGCATGCACCCGGTCGCGATGATAAGGCATGGTCCCCTACTATATTTGTGATCGAGAGGTTGGGGCTCTTTCAGAAAATCATTCCAGAGAGAGGGGCAATTTAATCGGGGGGTAAGAGGAGGAAGAAAGGATTCAGGTATTCCCAGGTCCTTTACAAAAAGTTCTCCCCTATACACTCTTCCCGGAAGGAGGTAGTGGCCTGTTCTACCTCGAAAGAATGTCACTGTCGCGGTCGCCCGGATACATTCTCCCACAGAAGCCCCTGAATTCGTTTCAATTCCTGTAGGAATATCAATGGATACAACAGGCTTAGCGGAAGAGTTGATCATGGTAATAAGCTTGAGAAGGTCTTCCCCCAATGGTCGGGTTAAGCCTGTCCCCAAAAGAGCATCGACAACAAGTCCGGCTTGATTTAAGAGAGCTTCAATTGTTTCATAAAGGGGAAAGTTCTCGAGGGTAATTATATCAACGGCCCAACCCTTTTCTTTTAAAAGGCGTGCAACAACTTTCCCTTCTCCGCCATTTTTTCCCAAACCGCAAACAATAACTGTGGGACAGGGAGAAAAACTTGAAAGAATGACCTCAACAACGCCCTCCCCTCCTCGCTCCATCAAAACTTTTTCCGAAAGACCTGCTGCAAAGGCGGCCTGTTCCGTCTCTTTCACGCCTTCTGCAGTTAAAAGCTTATTTTTCATCCCTTCTCCCTGTCTTAAGCTTGCGAAGCATTTCTTAGATCTGGAACCTTTAATCTCGGGCTTGCTCCAAGATCATTTCACGATCTAAAAACTACCTACAGCAATATAGTCACTGTAATTAGAATACACCATTTTTCTGCTAGATCCCATTAATTAAAATAAGTCATTTGACGAAAGTGAAAAAAAGTGCTAACAGCATGACAGTTTAAACAGGTTATGGCTTGTTTAAATGTTTATTAATTTTTTAGTCGTTACCTTAGACAATATAGAGGATAAAATACCAATGTCTACAAAACCTATAGCTCAGCAAGAGCCTCAGTTTTCGAAGCTTCGTGCTGCCATTTGGCCGATTCAAGGCTCGGAAATGAAGAAATTTCTGCCCATGGGGCTGATCATGTTTTTCGTTTTGTTTAACTACACGATTGTACGAGATGTAAAAGACGTTCAGGTTGTCGGTTCTTCTGGTGCAGAAGCGGTTAACTTCATTAAGTTTTGGGGCGTCACTCCTGTCTCCATCCTTTTCGTTATCTTGTATGCAAAGCTCAGCAATATTCTCTCAAAGGAAAATCTCTTTTACTTCTGTATTGTTCCTTTTATCGCATTCTTTGGCGCTTTTGCTTTTATCATCTACCCAAATAAGGAGTTTCTCCATCCTTCTGCAGAATCCGTATTGGCTCTACAACAATCATTGCCTGCACTGAGATTTATTTTTGCTCTTTGGGGGTCTTGGTCTTACTCTATTTTCTACATTATGGCAGAAATGTGGGGTAGTGTTGTCGTGTCTCTCTTGTTCTGGCAGTTTGCCAACGAGATTATCCGTACCCATGAAGCCAAACGCTTTTATCCCCTCTTCCCTCTTCTGGGGAACATCGCTTTGATTCTATCCGGTCTGACCGTTAACTATTTCTCATCCATTGCTCATCTTTATCCTCCCGAAACAGATGTGTGGGGAATCAGCTTAAATTATATGATGGGTGCCGTTGTTGCAGCAGGTTTTGCCATTATTGCCATTTACTGGTGGATGAACCGCTATGTATTGACCGATCCATTATATTATGATGCAGCAGATACAAGCAAAAAAGTAAAGAAAGAGAAGCCAAAACTTTCCATTGGAGAAAGTTTCAAATACCTTATCTCTTCTCCTTACTTAGGTCTCGTTGCCCTCCTTGTTCTAGGTTACGGAATGTCCATTAACTTGGTTGAAGTCACCTGGAAAAGCCAGCTCAAGATTCAATACCCTCTTGCAAACGATTATGGTGCATTTATGGGCTACTTCTCTGCCTTTACGGGTATTGCAACCATTGTGCTCATCATCTTGTGTAAAGGAATTGTACGTCGTTTTGGATGGTATACAGGAGCAATCTTAACGCCAGCGATTCTTTTGATTACTGGTTTGCTCTTCTTTGCCTTCGTTATTTTCCGCGACAGTCTTAGTTGGCTCACGCTTTTCATGGGTGTAACGCCTGTCTTTATGGCTGTCATGATTGGGGCAACACAGAATATCTTGAGTAAGGGAACGAAGTACTCTCTCTTTGATCCAACGAAGGAAATGTCTTATATTCCTCTTGACCAAGAACTCAAGGTCAAAGGTAAGGCAGCTGTTGACGTCATCGGTGGTCGTTTAGGCAAATCTGGTGGTGCAGTTGTTCAACAGATCCTTCTGGTTGTAACATCTACGACGGCGACCCAAATCTCGATCGCACCTTACACGTGTGGAATCATGATGCTGGTGATTCTGGCTTGGATGTTCTCAGCTGGGAAGTTGAGCAGGATGTACAACGCCAAAGTCGCTGAAAAAGAACTGGAATTAAAGACAGCTTAAACTTTAAGTGATTTGTTTTTAAATAAAATCCCCTGTGAATTAAGTTTCATGGGGGATTTTTTTGTGGATATTGATGGGAGAAGTTCGAAAGCTATTTCCCAGCTCAAGGCCGGGATGACAAGCTGAGAGAGGAAAAACTTATAGTGCAACGCCTAAAATTGGTATGAAGAAGTTGTTAATTATGAACACAAAACCCCGAGGTTGTCATCCCGGGCTTGACCCGGGATCTCATGAGCTCAAATAAGTCAGTCAGTTCTATTGAGTTTTCAAGTTAATCCACTATCGTTTGAAAACGTGCATAGAACCTAGAAATCCGATCTCCACTTCTCGATCATCAGCGTGTATTCCTGCCGGATTTCAAAGGCGACACAATCAACTTGATCAAGCACTTGTGCGAGTTTAGCATACTGCTCTGACAGCTCTCTGCAACACGCAGAAACCCGCTGATATCGATAGGCGAGCACATCGAGTCGATCCGCAAGGCGACCTAATTTTTCCAGACGTGTATTTATGTGCTTCAAAGAAGCAGGCGAGTGGTTTATGATCTGATCAGACATGATCAATCCTCCTTTTCAGGGTTGGTATGTTTAGTGGCTTGTAAGTGGTTCTAGCACCTACAAGCCGCGCCTCTCACACGAGAGACAGTGTCTATTTTTCATAAGTTTATCAATGTCGTCAAGTAAAAATTTTAGGAAAATTTTAGGTATATATTTGAAGGGGTTATTTAACTGAAACTTCAGTTGATTTCTTAGGTGTGTCATCCTTGCACAAGAACCACTTGAATTTTCATAGAAAATTCTTTAGAGCTTCTTGTTCCGAGGATCCATCCCATGTGAATTAATGGGTCCTCGGGTAATAAAAGCTAATGTTTTTCTTTGATAAACAAAGCATTTATTACCCAAGGATGACACAGTGGAGAGAGTGGTTATAATTTTCATTTAATTCGATTAATTAAATGAAAAATGGAAGAGAGGGTGGATGATTGTCCTCCCCTTCAATTCTCTTAGCTTAACTAGGGATCCCATTTGGGAATAGTTCTTTTATGACTCTTTCGCAACTCGTCTTCATCTTCTGACACTTGTTTGTCGCACATGTAATAAACTCATATATTAATTTAATAAAACATAAATCATTTCGTGTTATATATAGATTATCAGTATTTTTTATATTTTTTATTACAAAGAGGAGAAATACGATGAATTATATTAAAATTATGACCTTGGTTATCTGTACTATGGGCATTTCGAATTACGCAGTTCATGCCGCTTGTGACCCTGGTCAAGGGGATTGTGTTGAAAAAAAGCTTAACGTTCAGGTCAATGGAATATCTGAAACTGTAAAGCCCTATAGTATCCATATTGGATCAAAAAAAGTTGGGGATTGTCGGGGGCCAAATTGTGAGATTAATGGTAAGTTTCACTATAATGAAGGACTAGTTTTTCGTTTTTGTGCCCCTCCTCAGGGTATTCAATGTCAATCTCATAGTTCGGGCGAAGCCTGTCCTGATAACATGACAAAATTTGGGACAGCTGGTTCGTCTAATCCTGAGCTCCTTAAGAATGTTCCAGAAGGAACAACGCTAAATCTAAATGTAAATCTGGCTGATTGTAGCGCTATTCTTAGCCAGTGAATCATTCTTCATAAGCTCGTGAGAATGAGGCAAGAACGACCTCATAGAAAAGGGCCCCGAAGGGCCCTTTTCTGTAGCGTAGTAAGAGAGAATGAGTTAGAAACCCATTCCTCCGCCCATGCCGCCCATTCCACCCATGCCGCCCATATCAGGCATTGGGGAGTCTTTCTTTTCAGGCTTTTCTGCAACCATCGCTTCAGTCGTAATCAGAAGTCCCGCTACAGATGCCGCGTCTTGCAAAGCAATACGCACCACCTTAGTTGGATCAATGATTCCCGCCTTTACGAGATCCGTATACTCGGACGTTTGAGCATTGAAACCAAAGTTGGTGTCTTTGCTCTCCATGATCTTACCGAGAACAATAGATCCATCAACACCCGCATTCACGGCAATCTGACGCGCTGGAGCATGAAGGGCCTTACGGATGATATCAATTCCCACCCGTTGTTCGTCATTTGCTGGCTTAAGAGCAGCCAAAACGTGAATCGCATGCAAGAGTGCTACACCGCCGCCGGCAACAATGCCTTCAGCAACCGCAGCTTTCGTCGCAAACATTGCATCTTCAACACGGTCTTTGCGCTCTTTCACTTCGATTTCAGTGGCACCACCAACGCGGATAACGGCAACACCGCCGGCAAGCTTAGCCAAACGTTCTTGCAATTTCTCACGATCATAATCAGAAGAGGACTCTTCAATTTGAGCACGAATTTGTGAACATCGCGCTTCAATGTCTGCCTTATTACCAGCACCGTGAATGATGGTGGTGTTTTCTTTGGTGATAATGACCTTTTTAGCCGTTCCGAGCATGCTGATATTAACATTTTCAAGCTTAATACCAATATCTTCAGAAACGAGTTCGCCACCTGTAATGGTTGCGATATCTTCAAGCATAGATTTACGACGATCACCAAAACCAGGCGCCTTAACAGCCGCAACCTTCAGACCACCGCGAATTTTGTTTACAACCAACGTTGCGAGAGCTTCTCCCTCTACATCTTCGGAGATGATGAGGAGCGGACGACCGGATTGAACGACTGTTTCAAGAACGGGCAACAAAGGTTGCAAACCACCCAGCTTCTTCTCATGGAGAAGGATGTAGGGGTTTTCCATCTCGCAAACCATTTTTTCTGGATTGGTAATGAAGTAAGGGGAAAGGTATCCACGATCAAACTGCATGCCTTCGACCACATCCAATTCAGTTTCAAGAGATTTCGCTTCCTCAACTGTAATGACGCCTTCGTTGCCAACTTTTTCCATGGCGCGAGCAATCATCTGACCAACTTCAATATCACCATTAGCAGAGATTGTCCCGACTTGAGCAATTTCTGCGTTGGTGGTGACTGCACGGGACCGCTTTTTCACGTCTTCAATTACCGCAGCCACAGCCATATCAACGCCGCGCTTAAGATCCATTGGATTCATACCTGCAGCAACAGCCTTCACGCCTTCTTTAACAATCGCATGAGCCAAAACTGTTGCGGTTGTCGTTCCATCACCAGCAATGTCAGAAGTTTTGGAAGCGACTTCCCGAACCATTTGGGCGCCCATATTTTCGAACTTATCGGAAAGTTCGATTTCTTTTGCAACCGATACACCGTCTTTCGTGATGCGAGGCGCGCCATAGGATTTGTCCAAAATGACGTTACGTCCTTTTGGTCCTAAAGTTACACGCACTGCATCCGCTAAAATTTCAACGCCGCGAAGCATACGCTCACGGGCATCCGTACTAAATTTTACTTCTTTTGCCATAATTTAATTTTCCTTTTGTTACGCAGCTTTAGAGTCAACGATGCCCATGATGTCTGATTCTTTCATCACGAGATATTCTTGACCGCTAAATTTTACTTCTGTTCCGGACCATTTCCCAAAGAGAACCCGGTCCCCAATCTTCACATCTAAGGGAAGAATCTTTCCATCTTCAAGGCGTGTACCTGTTCCCACAGAAATAATTTCACCTTCCATGGGTTTTTCCTTTACAGTATCAGGGATAATAATGCCGCCTGCTGTTTTTTCTTCTTGTTCGATACGACGGACAAGAACGCGATCATGTAATGGTCTAAATTTCATCAATTTTCTTCCTCATTGTTAAATGTTAACGAGTTACATTTTGGCACTCTCGCTGAGAGAGTGCTAAGAGATATAGAATGGATTTAACTTTTCGTCAAGAAATTTTTGTGTTTGGACTTCTTGTGTAAGGCTTTAAGTCAAATTTTATGAAACCCTCATGCCAAAATGACATACAAAGCATGCAATAATTGTAAAGGTATTTTTACATATATATGACTATATTTATCGTAGTTAATATTATATTAAGAGGTGTTCTATGAAATTATCTAAATTTATATTATTAGGGGCAGGCGTTGTTGTGACAATGTCGTCCTTTTCAGTTTCTGCTGTTACACATGAAGAGCTAGTATATGTGATTCGCACCGCCCGTACATGTCCTGCGGCTACAACCCTCAAGAATGAGCCCCTTGTTGAACAAGGGCGCTTGTCAACCCTTCAGCATTCCGTTAGAAAGGGCTTACATTCCCTGGCGCAGTATCTCTCAGCAAAAAATTAGAGGTTTCTAACACGCTCGTCTCTAAAAGCCCGCCCCTCCAGCGGGCTTTTTTTCATATACGGTTACGCACATTTCATAAAAAGCTTTATAGAAGA
Source organism: Alphaproteobacteria bacterium (assembly GCA_013815465.1). Lineage (GTDB taxonomy): Bacteria > Pseudomonadota > Alphaproteobacteria > UBA9655 > UBA9655 > UBA9655. Next base: position 30,465 of record JACDGE010000019.1, read on the forward strand.
TGGGATTTTCCTTATTATCATTCCCATGAATGTAGGAGAGCCTATAATATGTTAAATAACCTTACCTTGAGGCCTGCGGAAGAAAAGGATCTTCCTGACATTATTCGGCTTTTTATTGAGGACGAATTGGGCGCAAGCCGGGAGGTTCTCTCTAATCCCATTTCCCCCAGTTACCAACAAGCATTTCAAGACATTCAAGAAGACAAAAATCAAGCGCTTTGGGTGGTGGTATATAAGGGACATGTCATCGGAACTTACCACTTAACTACCCTGCCCTCTCTCTCGTTCAAAGGGTCTCGGCGGCTCAATCTGGAAAATATTCATGTTGATCAGCGCTTTCAAGGTCAAGGAGTTGGGACATGGATGATAAATAAAGCCATTGCATTTGGACACGAGAAAAACTGTAAAATCATTCAACTAACAACAAATAAAAAGCGCTTGCCTGCCAAGACTTTTTATGAAAAATTGGGTTTTGTGGCAACCCACGAGGGCATGAAGCTTTATTTATGAAGGAAGAGTCATGAAAATTTGGACTGCGGATGCTTTTACGAATAAACCTTTTGCGGGAAATCCCGCAGCTGTCACCATTGTTCAAGAGTTTCCTTCCGATGACACGTGCCAAAAAATTGCTGCAGAAATAAATCTTTCGGAAACCGCTTTCCTAAAATCGCTCGGGCCTGATCATTTCCACATCCGTTGGTTTACGCCTGCAAGTGAGGTCAAACTCTGTGGGCACGCAACTCTGGCTTCCGCCCACATTCTCTTTGAGGAAGGAATCGTAAAGGGTAATAACATCACCTTTGAATCCCTCTCTGGTCCCCTGTTTGTGTCAAGGGAGCAAAATCAAATTATTTTGGATTTTCCCCTGCAGAATACAGGAAAATCTGTTCCAGTTAATTTCTTTACGGAGTTATTTGAGCTCAAAGATATTGTGAGTGCAGTTCAAGCCTACAACGACGATATTATTGTTGAGCTTTCTGATGAGAGCCTTGTGCGAGCCCTTAATCTTGACCCGTCCCGTGTTAAGAATATTGATTGCCGAGGACTCATTGTTACGGCAAAAGGAAATCCCCCTTATGATTTTGTGTCTAGGATGTTTGCACCCCGCGAAGGCATCAATGAAGATCCTGTGACGGGCTCAGCCCACTGTAAACTTGCAGATTATTGGCAAACAAAGCTAGGGAAAAACGAATTCATTGCTTACCAGGCCTCTGCTCGTGGAGGCGTTTTAGGTGTAAAGATCGTTGGTGATCGTGTGCACTTAAAAGGACAAGCTGTGACGATCCTGGAAGGAGTGTGGAGGGCGTAAATCAAGCACGGAAACCTTTCCGGTCTATTTTTTAACCATTTCGAGTTGGGCTAACTTTTGCTTAAGGTCTTTCAGCTCTCGCTCTGCCTCTTTTCTTAAACGTTTTTCTACTTCCACTTCAGCAAGAATTTTTTCTAATTTATCCGTTATCTCCTGGTTACCATGCTCGTAAGTGTGCTTATTATTACCCTGAATGATAATTTTTTCGATGGTAGGGTGATTTGTAACGATAAAGGTATCCGAATCATAAAATACTGCAGGATAGGGTTGTTTGTGAATGGGGAATGTAGATGGTTCGATACATACGGGTTTATTTTGAGCCTTGGGTTCCTCCGCAACATCTAGTTTTTCTTTCGTTTCTATAGAATGTTGGGATAGAGATTCTTCTTTCTCCTGCACTAAGTCAATGGCCGGATTTGTTAAAAAGGCGCGTCTCTTTTTCTTATCAATTAATTCAATCGAAGGCTCGGCTGATGGATTATAAATGCCTTTATTTGGCGGGGTGGATTTATTTTCGGGAATTACATTAATCTGCTGAGTCTCAGGTAAGATACGATTCTGCATAACATTCGAATAAGTTACATCTTTGGTCATGGGCCGAGAAGGAGTCGGAACAGTTACCTCAGGCAATTTTACAGGAGAGTTAGGTTGAAGAATTTGGGTGACATTTGTTTGAAGATTTCTTCTTGGAAGAGGTCCCTTATTTATCTGACAAGCCCCATACTCATCAGTCTTCCGAACTTTCTTAGAATTGGCGGGAATAAAGCCGCCCCTCCCATCATCAGGTTGGGTAGCCCCTATTGCGGCAACAGCCCCCTGTACATTGGTAATAATTTTTGAAGGTGTAATAGAAGCCTTCTCACTTGTGGTTCTTTGAGGATTGATATTGTTAACGTTTTCATTCTTTTTCTGCGATGGAGAATTTTTCTGCTGTTGAGGCTGGCGATTCTTCTTATTCTTAAATTTAGGTTTTGTTTCCTCCTGAAAAATGAGAGGTTCTTGCTTAGTTATAACCGATGGTTGTTTTTGTATCTCTTCATTCTTTACGGCATTTTGCTTCTGCCTCTTATCTTCCAATTTTTGACGCATATAATTTTGCTTTATCTGTGTATCGGAAAGCTTAGGCGCAATGACGAACAAAGGCAGTGCACTCGTTCTCTGTTGGGGAAGCGGGTCAGGCTGCAGAGGAATTAATGGAAAAACTTGATACGTTATTGTTTGGTTATTAAAATAAGAATATAATTTAACTAATTCATCATATTTTGCAATTCTTGTTTTAAAAAAATTAAAAAGATCCTCATTCGAGAATTGTGTATAGGCTGTCAAAGTACACTTCTCGTTGCAAAACTTATTTTGATTCTGGATTTCGCTTCTTTTCCGGCACCCAAGGCGCAATAAAGGACTTAGCTGAAGCACATCCTTAATGTATTTCCCTTCATTTTTTACAAAACTCTTGCGAGGAAGTTGGAATTTCAGGATTTCACTTCCAGGTATTAAGGTTAGGCGATTCATCGCATACGCTTTAAATGCTATTTTATATTTATTGTATTTTTCTTTTAATTTATAAATACTTGACAATAATTCATGTCGCGCATCCATCAAGCTTTCTTCAAAATTTGTACTGATACTTGCGTCCCTTACTCTATTAGGCATCTTCGCCTTTAACGCATAAACCTCTGATTTGTTTATCGAAAACTTAATCAGGGATTTCATACTTTTTAAGTCTATCTCCTTGATCGGTAAGTTTCTTTCAATGGCTAAATTCGCATCTGAATACTTTATAAAGGTGTTAAGCGTAAAACTTTGTTCTGTTTGGTTGAATCCTTCATATTCTGGTAAAGGGCTCATTAATTTCACCCAGATAGGAAATTCAGCCTCTCGTTTCGCTGCGCGCCAGCAATTGAGGCCGTCTATCAACAATTGTTGCTGTTTCTCTAAAGGCTCATTGTCAAAGGTGATGAGTTGCTCTTTTATTTTCGTCACCCTGAGCATCGTTTGCTCATTCTCCATCCCATAAGCGTCTTGGGTAAGGGCTAACACCACTAGGACCATTAATATTCGTCTCATCAATTCAATCCTTTTTTAAGCTAACTGTTACGACTCGCTTAAATTGTCCAGTTTATCACTGAATCATCTCGCGTTAATTTAGGTCTTGGAGAAGAATGTCCACTCAAAGAGTCTGGGACGTAAGGGTTACCCCTGCGCCCGTAGTATGGG
>JACDGE010000068.1 GCA_013815465.1 Alphaproteobacteria bacterium
TTAGAACCCTTTTATTGCATAGAAAATCAACCTGTCTCACCTTAAATAGGTCGAACCAATCCCCCTCTCAGAGCTCAAAATGTAACACTGCAAATTCTTGGTCAGCAGCTAAGTTATATAATATAATTGCAGCATCAATATCTGGCTCTATACCAAGTCCTTTAAGATACATCTGGCCAAGACGATATTGTGCATGTGCACGTCCCTGTTGTGCAGCTAGAGAAAACCACTTGAATGCATCATTATAGTTCTTATCTACTGCTGAGCTACTAATATACATTTCTCCCAGAATATTCTCAGCGAAGGCATTGAGTTTTGCAGCAGCCTTTGTGCACCAATACAGGGCCTTAGTATGCTCTTCATTCACAGAAAGACCCAAAAAATATATCCCACCCAAGGCAGCTTGAATAGTGTGATGACTCGTTTCTGCGATTTTTTCTAACCAGCAAGGAACGCTATCGTCTATCACTCTTTTTTGTAAAAAAAATTTTGTTTTATTTACTATCTGCAGCAAGTTTTCATTTTTATATGGTAAGCTACTACTTGTGTGAGATATATTTTGTCTCTCAAACTCGGAGATGCTATCCTTTCCAATAACGTATAAAATCTTTCCAATCCATTCAAGTTGATCAACTTCTTTAGAAAACACTTTTAGGAGACTTAAACGCTCAAGTATCTGTAATATATGAGGAAGATTATTTATCATTTTATCAATATTATCTGCTGTATAAACATTTTTTTTAAATAATTCATTAAATATAGATGCGAGACTTGTAAGGACTTCTTGAGATTGTTGATTTTTTCCTAATTCCTTTTCTTCTCTAACAACCAATTGGACGAGTTGATGGATAGAAAACAAAGACTCTCCTTCTATTTTTTTGATGAGAGACAGTGCAGTGAGCTTTTCTAATACTCTTTTAATTTTTTCTTTGTTTTCTGTTGTATCAGGCCAGTATTCTAGAAAAATTTCTTCTGGAATATAATCGGAGTCAAGGTAAGAGCAGTAGTTTATAAGCTTTTTAGCTAATTCAAAAATACCGTTATCTATCAAATATTTTTCCGACATACGAAATGTTCTGCCAATCAAGTTCTGATAGGTTATTTCTGATTTCTCGTTTGTAAAGGAATCTTTCTTTTTCTCAAAATAATCTGTAGTAAGCGTTTGAAAGCCTTTAAGGTAATCTTTAAAATGCTCTAATGTCATATTCTTTCCGCCCACAAGCTTAAGATAGTGGGCAGCATGGGCAAGAGCCAGGGGAAAACAACCCAATTCTTTAGCAAGTTCTCCTGCTTCTTTTTTTATTTCTATATATTCAGGATTTTCCTTATTAACATCTGTTAATTTCAACAAGTATTTTATGGAATCTTCTGCAGGAAACACCTTAAGGATAAGAGGCGGCCTTTCCCATCCTTGAATACATCGTGAAATCCCTATGATATGGATATTTTGAGGCGTCTTGTCCTTTAAAAAATCTGCATTAGGAACATTATCATAAATAAGCAGGCATTTCCCCCTTTCAGGCACGTGCTTTTTCACAAGCTCTATAATACGCCGTGAGTCTACGTGAGTTATAGAGCTGCCCCTGTCTATTGAAACCCCTATCTCTCGCAAAAGTTTTCTATACCCTTGCAGGAGAGATAATTCTGAACCGCACGGTAACCAGTAAATTAAATCATAAGCATTTTCAGTTACGGCTTCATGAGCATATTCTAGGGCCAAGGAGGTCTTACCCACTCCTCCCATACCAGCGAGGGTTGCAATACCTAGCTGCTGAAGTGATTCCCATAATTGAGTTAAATAGGTTTTGTTCGATCCTTCAGCAGCGCTTTCAATAAAGACGTCTAATTGTTCAGGAATTAAATGAATAATTTTTTCCTGATCTGTACAGACGGAGAGCCATTCGCGGTCCCCTGATTTTTTTCTTGCAATAATTTTTTTTGGTTTTTCTTGAGAAGAAGATTGTAGCTCAATAGTCTCTTTTATCCAGGACTCTAAAATTTTTTTCTTTATTGCTTTATCTTTTTCCGTATTAAAAACAGCTCTATAAAATCGTAATGTGTAAAAATTACAGTTTTCATCGAATATGCTTTTGAAAGATTTTTTGTCTTCTTCCGAAGAAAAAACATCACTATTTCTTATCTGATGTAGATAAGTTTCAATAAATTGCTTTTGCAACATAGATATTGTTGTATAATTTGCAAATTCTAAGTTATTTGACCGTACTGCCAAATCCCATAGAGACCCTACAAAACGCCCGACATCTTCAGCAGGATCACCAATTTTTCCGATAGTCTTCCCTATACTTTCAAAATCAATCATTGTGACTCGGTGGAAAGAATCTTTTCTTATTTCTGAGCCATTTGCATCTTTTAAATCGTCAGTACTATTGTAAAGAAAATTATCTTTCTGTGCATCCCCATGTGTTCTTGTTCGAGGATAAGGTTTTTCAATTCTAAATATATAACCGCAATTTTTCTCAAACGTATCACAGCTTATTTTTACTAATTTTTTAAATAGTATTTGCTCTTTTACTGTTCCTAATAATTTTATAATATTACTTGATGTGACCTTTTCATCGGTCTCAAGAACTCTCATTCCAATCGATAAATTAAGTAAATCAATATCTTCCTTTTCTTCGCTCGTTAATAGATTAAGATGTAGCGTGTGGTAGGGTTCTGAGGCATGCTTTATGAACTGTTTGCCATCTATATTATTAACATTTTTACAATAATTTCCTATATGAAATGCTGCCAAATATACAGCGCATGCGTCTATTACATGCTTAGATGAATTTGTTGATAAAAATTGGTGAATTTCCTGACCCTTTGCGGCTTCCATAATAATGCTTAGACCATCTTTAGCACAAAAAACCGCATCGTATATTCTAGCCATTTTTAGTTGTTTTGGGCGGGGGTTAAGGGCCAAAGCAACAAGAGAATGCAATAATTCTTGCAATCCTTTTTCTTTATCTTGAAACGTCTTGATTGCTAGAAAGTCTTGACCGTTACAGGATGCGATGCTGACCTTATTGCCGCTACGTCCGCCATTTATAGGCCTTAATTCATAAGAATCAATTTCTAATTCATGATGGAGTACATTTTGCAAAATTTTCTCTAATTCGCTGTTACACTCCAAGCATTTGAGAATCTCTTTCAAATCAATTTCATTAAAATCTATTTTATTTATCTGATGATTAGAAATTTTTTCTTTTGCATCTAGAATATAAGATTGGATTTTTTTTAGTCTCATTGAAAGATCTTTATCTTTCAAAAAGTCTTGGGTTAATGGGTGCAATGCATCTTGATAAAATTCTGTGTTGGGTGCTTTGGCCTGCCCTCGAGTACTCTTTCTTCTTAGGCTGATATCAGGAGTTTCCATCGCGTTTAGGGGATTTGTCTGAATAAAAAGTAAGCCACTCACCATTAAAATAATCCAAGAAGGACAAGAGGATAGAAGGGGCGCCTGAATTTTAGAATGTGCTACTTGAAAAGAAATATTATTTTTGGCTGTTTTATTAAATATTTTATTGGTTCTAATCATAAATAAGATGCTCCTTATTGCAATGAAAAAATTAACGACCACTTGAAAAATAATTAAATTTTAGTTTTGTATATTCTTAACCCTAGCATGAATTTTTTGAATATGAACAGAGTCTTTGGGAAAATGCTGTTCCGCTATTTTTAAAGCTTGATTAAATTTGTCAATAGCTTGATTTTTCAAGTCGTGACTTTCTTGAATGTTGTTGGGGGATTGGGCAGACTTTTTTAACAAAATTTCCCCCAACGTTTTCAGGGCTCGATAAGCTTCAACGTGTTGACGAGACTGAAGAATTTTCAACGATCTATGTATATAATTTTCAGCCTCTGCCAACCTATTCTTTTCAATGCAAATTTTAGCCATATTCCTTAATATACGGGCTGTTTCAATGTTATCCCCATCACAATGGGTAACGTAAATTTCATGAACTTTATCAAACAACTTTTGAGCCTTATTATTACCCATAGCTTTGTAAGTGCTGGCTAAGTGAAATAATATCCATCCCATTTTAACATGGCTTTCATGAAAGTGCTTTTGATGAATCCTTAAGCTGTGTTCAAGGTAGTTACAGGACTTTTCATAATCACCCACCTCTCTATAGTAACCTCCTAAATATGCCCATACTAAGCCCATACTTACATGGTTTTCAGGAAAATGCTTTTGAAAAATAATGAGTCCTCTCTCGAGGGTGTCTTTGGCTTGTTTTAAATTCCCTAACCGCCGGTGGACATTCCCTAAGTGGATTAATATCCACCCTATTCTAATATGATCATTAGAATAATTTTTTTCATAAATAGCTAAGCTTTCTCTCAAAGTGTCTATAGCTTTTTGATATAAACCAAGTCCTCTATACACACTCCCTAAATAAGCCAAAGTCCTAATGATATGCTTGCTATCAGTTCCATATTGTTTATGGAGATGAATACTTTCTTCAAGGTAACCTTTAGCTTCTTCATAGTTCCCAAGTCTTTTGTGGAGATCACCCAAATAGGACAAAGCCCGAGATAAATCGAGATAGTTTTCTGATCCTCCCTTACCATAAATCTGTACGGCTTTTTCAAGTGCTTCTTTTGCTTTCTCGTCAAATCTTAATTCTGTATAGACTACTCCTAAAGGTAGAAGAGCACGCGCAAGTCTGGAAGCATTTTCCGCATGAAGCCTCTCTAGAGGCAATTCCTTCAAACTGTTGTTAAGCAATTGATGGGAATTATCATTATTAATAGCATAATAAATAACACCTAATTTGCTTTCTAACAACGCTTTGGAAAATTCTGTTAACAGATTGGAGTGAAGCAGAACTTTTTCAAGGTGAGAAGCCATGAGTTGCATTCTTACAGAATCTTCCTGCTCTATAGCCTTGTCCGCATAATCATCAAGGTTATAAACAATTTTTTTTAGCAACTGGCTTCCCTGGTCTATTTTTAAGGAATCTGTAAGATTTGCAAAGACAATATCTTGGGTATTTCTATGCATAGAAAACACTGAACCTAAGGATGAAGAGGTATCATCTGAAATAAGCGAGTATTTTTTCAGATGATAAATGAAATTATCAACGATAAGCTTTTCTTTGTAATTATCTAATAATTCTCTTGGTATATGTTGAGAATCAAGAAGACTTATAAAGAGTAAAAGATCTGCAAAATCCTTATGAATATTCATAATCTGTTCAAGAGATAAGCTGATAATACCATGCCGGGTTTTTGTGTACTCTCCTGCCCCTTTTAGGAGATTTTCTTGGACGATCGTAAAATTTTTGTCACATCGGTCAAGATGTGCCAGGTAATCAGCATAAGGAACATTCGTTGTTTTTAAATAATAGGCGGCCACAGACACATCTAATGGAAAAGGGGGGATTTTCTCTAAAAAGGTAATCGTTTCATTTAATTGGGCTGATGGTAACGGGTCATTCGCCCTGTCACCCATAATTTGAGTAAAAAGGTTTAATTTTTGAGCATTACCAAGTTCTCCTACAAAAATAATATGACCAATCTGTTCATGATTTTGAAGGGTAGCATCTCTCGTCGTTAGCATAACTCTCCCTTGTCCCCAAGACTCTGAATCTTGAGGATAATACTTTTGGATATCCGAAAATTTTTCTACATTATCGTAAATTAAAAACCAATTTGGGTGTAATTTGAGGCCACTTTTTACAAAGTCAATGATTCTCTTTTCTCGTTCTGAAGAATTCTTGATCTCATTGAGGCCCAGTAATGCCCCTTTGTCTTCGTCTGTTGTTGCGAGAGCGTAGGCGAGATTTCCAAAAGATTTCGTAAGACCGATAGGCGTCTCGCCATTAATCTCCCAAATTACAGCTCCCTTCTGTAATTTAGCATATCTACGTGCTAAAGTTGTTTTACCAGCCCCACCTATTCCGACAATGGCTACGGTTTGAATGCCTTTATTCTGTTTCCTAAATGTCTTATCTATTTGGCTCATCAGTTCCGGCCGATTAAGCAAAGCTGACTCCTTTGGAACTTTTAAATCTGAGCGGATGAAACTTTTTTCATTCGAATTATCATAAAAGACAAACAACCCGCTTCCTAACAAAGCAATCAATACACAGGCAGATACAACATAAGCCCATCCTTGAGGGACAGATGGAAACTTTTTGTGAACTTCTTCTAGCGAAGTCTGTCGCATGCTATCGCGGGGAGTTCCCTTTTTATAATGATTTTTGAATTCCTCTGTAATTTTTTCCAAATCAAGATTTGGAAGGAGTTCTTTGAGAACAATAAAAAGAGAAAAAAAGTAATTATCTTGTTTTCCAAAGTTTATAGTATCATATTTTAAAAGTTCTGGAGGAGCTCCTTTAAGGTTTATTTTACCTTGTTGCAGCAACAGAACTTTATTTTGACTTTTTGTTACCTTTTTTAGTAATGAAGAAGAGATTTCATCCCCAGGTGATTGTGACAAAACGAAAAGCGTGTATTCGCCTTTCTTTTCATGCGTTGTACGCGAGATTTCAATGCCTGCAAGCCTTAAGTGGGAGGTAAATTTTAAGGTAAATAGGTCTTTATCTTTCTCTTGTATGAGGAAACAACGAGGTGCTTTGTCTCTCTTTAGTTTTCCAACATCTTTTAAGCTTTTTTCGAAAAGCAGTTCGTTTTGCAAAATGATGTAATATTTTCTCAAAAAATCGAATTTTACAGATACTTCAACAAAATCGATAATTGCTTCTCGGGAATTGCAATCAATTTTAGCCATGATATTTCGGATATGCGTTTCAACAGTTCGCTTATCAATGGATAAAAGAACGGCTATTTTCCCTGTGCCCCGTGCATTTAAAAGGCAAGAAATGACATCAATTTCCCGATTGGTAAAATGGACGTTATTAATAGTGGATAAATGTTGCTCATAAAATTCCTGAGCAAAAAATATTTGGGGTGCTTTCATAAATAATATTTTTACTTTCAAAAATTCTCTTCCCATTTTCTAGAAAGAGTTATTTTACAAAATAGATGCCCTTCCATGTTCTGTAAAGAGGTTATCTCATGGTTTCTATCTACGTAAGAAATACGCAGATAACCTAAATTATCAAATAAAATATCATCTAATAACACTCTGTTTATTCAGTGTTTTTTCTCGTTTAAGAATCATTTTGGCACATCTCCTAATGTTTTACCTATATTTTTAATCATTTAAAGTTGAGATGCTTTCTTCAAGAGCTTTACTTTTATATGCCTCCCTTCCAAGTAAGGTTCTTTTTTATCGGAATGAGGGGGTTAAAAAAATTTAGGAGGGACAAATGGAAAGAAATATAAAAAAGATGAACAAGTTTTTATCCATACTTGGATTTTCAACAGCTTTGCACACTTTTTCACCTCCTTTATACGCTATGGACACACTACCCGTCACTTATTGATAGTCAGTTGAAAAGTAAGAATAAATAGTTTAAAGTTTTGGAATCATTCCTCATCAAAGAAAGGATTTCAAAATGAAAAAACTACATCTCCTTACTCATAAAGT
>JACDGE010000020.1 GCA_013815465.1 Alphaproteobacteria bacterium
CCCATACTACGGGCGCAGGGGTAACCCTTACGTCCCAGACTCTTTGAGTGGACATTCTTCTCCAAGACCTAAATTAACGCGAGATGATTCAGTGATAAACTGGACAATTTAAGCGAGTCGTAACACCGGTTGTTGTCGATGTTCCAGAAGCCGAGCTTCTTCGCGAAAAACCAACAATTCCTGAAACACTTCAAACGTTGGAAATACCCGAACTTCCTGAGACACTGCAAGCTCTAAAATTCCTGAATTCCCAGAAAACAAAGAGGAGCTACTTTGATCACAGTCCTTTTTACGCCGTTCTCTTTAGTTGATGGGTTTGTTCAAGCCTTTCATAGCGTGTCTGGGCTTTCAAAGACAAGGTTTCTGTGGGATAAGCATCAAGGCTCAAGAGACTTATGTGGGATGCCCGTTTGTTCGGAATACCTGTAGGCTCCGTGATCAATACGTGCCAACGCTTGATTAATCTGGGAGATCATCCGCTGCTTCCGGTCGCTCCGTTTCCAGAGATGCCCGATCATTAGAATCTGGGTCTGTTAAAGATTCTGTTTACGAACAATGTTCGATTTTACTTTGATGTTGTTCTCATAGTCGCAATAGGCGTTCTTCAAAATGTCCAAGCTGCTGGGGGGTGAGGTAGTGTCTGTTTTTTGTCGGTTTATGCGTTAATGACAAGATATCTGTTCCTTTGTTTATTTTTATTCTTGTCTTTATTTTTTTATGGAAAGCCTATTCGAAATTAACTTTTTACATCCAGGAGTCTAGTCTCTGCCTATGCATTTTCAATTACTCACCCGTTAACATAAAAAAAGTCTTTTTTTAATACGATAAATTTGATAAAGTCAGAACACCAAAGAGAGTAGCAGGGGGCTGCTCGGCAACTTGGGCTATAAGGCCAAGGGAGGCAAAAGGTTATTAACCGCCCCCACCAGTCCGGGACTAGCCACTTGCGCGTCAGTAGAATTTTCTTCAAGTAGCACGCAGGTAGCATTTTAGAAAGACTTTAACAACATTGGAAGTACTAAGAATTTTTCTAGCCCAATGAAAAAGTGAACTTTAAAGCATATAGAAAGATCTATAAGAATCTAAAAAACAATGATTTATAATCAGGGGATTTAAGATGTTGATTTTTCAAAATTATCCAAGTTTTTCAAGCAATTAGACAAATATTTTGTAACAACAAAAATCTTCTAATTAGCACATAAGTAGCATTTGACAAAGCCCCTTGAATAATAAATATTTCCTCCCTCCAAGTGAGTGTTTTTACGATTCTTTATCATATCCCTGCCCCCGCGCAAAACGGATGGGTGACAAGACTATATTCCTTATTTTGAATACTGCAGATATTGGAAATATTCCTTTTTCTGAAAGTCTAAAGCGCACTGAGCATCTTCTGCTTCTTGGAAGAATTGATCTGCTACCTCTTTACAATGTTCTGTCAGTGTATCATTTCTTTCTGCTTCATGCTGAGTGGCTGCAAGCATATATTTCTCTCCTTCTATGGTTTTGAGATTAATCTCCTCTTCTGCTTTATACCATATTTGTTCTATGTCTAAAGAAAGACGAGAAGAAAATGATTGAGAAGACGTTGTATATAACGAAGATGTTGAGGATTGTATAGTTGTTGGAGATAAGGCAGTTTTATTACTTTCTGTACAGTTACTCTCGTCATTTCCTGTTGAAGATTGAGGGATATTTCTATTTCTCTCCTTTCTATCATCTCCTCGCATAATGTGGAAATCTGCTTTAGAGCATGTTTTATGATCCTTAGTTTCCAATTTTTGGCATTTCATCGTTAAATCTGTCGTTTCCCTTTCTGAAGAAGATTGTGGAATTGTGTCTGCTGAAGGGGAAATAGTATTTTCTTTGTCGATGAGTTTACCTTTAGCTTCTTCTTTTAAAGTGGCTTGATGTTTTAGGGTGGAAAAAATTTTCTTTATTTCTGCATTCGGTAATTTGTCAAATACTTTGGCCAATTCTTTTCCTACTTCATCAAGATTTTCCTCTTGCTGCAGTTCATGAGAAAGAATTTCCTTAAGGTTTTCTATAACAGCAATATTATCGTCATCGTACTTTGAAGTTTCCGCAGAAAGAAATTTCATTAACTCAGATAGTTTACTATGGCTCTGTCCTTGATAATTTTCTTTATCCCCGAAATTTAAAAGCCTTTGATTCACATTACATACAACTTTCTTGTGTATATCCTCCAGTTCTTTTCGAGCAAGTAAATGCCCCTGCTCCGTTGCTTTAGTTAGCCACTTAACCGCTTTTTCAATATCTCCAAATTTTTCTTGAATATTTGCATATATTAACCCAAGATTATATTGACCCTCTGGATCTCCCTTTTCAGCAGCCATAGTAAACCATTTGATTGCCTCAGCAATATTTATCTCATCTCCTTGACCTGTTGCATATATCATTCCAAGATCATTCTGTGCTGCAATCAGTCCTTGTTCGGCAGCCAAAATAAACCATTTTAATGCTTCGGGAACTCCCCAAGAATTTTTGTATAGTAAAGCAAGGGCATATTGACTACGCATATGACCTTGGTTGGCAGCTTCTAAGCTCCAAAGAAATGCCTCATCGAAGTTTCCTTCCTTCCTATACTTTGCTGAAAGTAAATACTGAGGCTCAGCATACCCTTGGTTAGCAGCCTTTTTGTACCATTTAATGGATTCATTGTCATTTTTTTCTACTGTAAAAATATCAGGCAATTCACCAAAAAGTAATTGTACACAATATGTTTCTTCTGTAACTTCGTCATTTTTAGCTGGTTTGCCTAAAATAATATCATAGATAATTCCTAAAGTATGTTGGGCCTTTGCATGTCCTTTGTTAGCAGCTTTTTTTAGATACTGAAGTGCCGTAGCATTATCTTTTAAAGTTGCAGCATACAATAGCCCAAGCTTAAATTCAGCATCTGCATCTTGTTGTTCAGCAGCTTTAAAAAACCAAAAAAAGGCTTCGTTATAATTTTTCTCAAGAGTCAAAATTGCAGAACAACCACAATATACTAAAGCGAGCGCAGTTTGAAGTTTAGGACAGCTTTGGCCAACAATTTTTTCTAACCAATCTGGAATACTCTCAACTGTTTCTATAGGAAACTTATCATAAACATCAACGTCCTCAGGCTTTATTATGTTTTTAGATAGCATTTGTGAGTAGGTTTCACGTGTGATATTCGCTATTGGTGTGAAAAAATTCTCCTTTTTTTTTAGCAACTTGTCAGTTATATTTCTTATTATTCTAACTTGAGTTTTTAAATATTTATTCATAATTCTCTCCTTTCTTTCTTTATCAAGAAACGATACGCAATTATTTAAGTCGTCATTCACTTCTACAACAGATAAAATGTTCCCAATCCATTCAAGATTTTCGTCATTTTTAGAAAAGAATTTTAATGTTCGCGAATGGTCAAGTAATGTCTGAATATGAGTTAAATAAGACAATAATTTAGGAAGCTCTTTCTCATGAATAGGATTTTTATTGAATAAATTATAAAATGAACCAGAAATGTCCTCAAAAATCTGCTGATGATGTTTTTCTTCCTCTAGTTTGGCTATAATCACTAATTGTTCAAGGCGATGGATAGAAAACAAAGACTGACTATGTATTTTTTTAATAAGGGATAAAGAGGTTAAGAGCCGCAGGGCTTCTTTAACGTTTTCACTCTGTTTGTCATATTCAGGAAAAATCTCATCTACAATTGAATCTGGATCAAGATAGGCAGAATAGTTTAGAAGTTTTTTTGCTAGCTCAGAAATATGCTTGTCCCCTACCGAATCAATATATTTCTCAGTCATAAAAAGCGTTCTTGCAATGAGGTTAGCATACGTTATTTCTGCTTCAGCATGTTCAAAAAGATTTCTATTTTCAGCCATATATTTAATGGGAGCTTTGGCTTTTTTAAAATCTTCAAGATATTCAGAAAAATTGCCTTCTGCAAGTTTTATATAATAGGCAGCATGGGAAAGGGCCAAAGGAAGATATTCTAACTCTTTTGCAAGTTTCTCTGCAAATTTTCCTTCCTCAGATGGTCGCCGTGTTACATTCCTTAAATAGTCAATAGACTCTTTTGGAAGAAATACGTCTAACTCGATGAGTTGTCCCCCTTGTTCTTTCCAGCCCTCCTTACAACGAGAGCTTATCAAAATATGTGCGTTTTGAGGAATCTTGTCTTTTAAAAAGTTAGGTGCGGCCACTTTCTCCTTTCCATTTTCATAATAGCCAGGAACATCTTCATAATAGTCAGGAACATTGTCATAAATAAGAAGGCATCTTTTGGACGACACATATTCTTGAAGACTTTTTATAATAGCATCATTATCATTATTTTTTATTGGGATCCCTACGTACTCTAAGAGATTTATATATCCTTTAATTAAAGAGCTATCTGTGCCTGCGTGTAGCCAGTATATCAGGTTATATGCTCTCTTATGAAGACACTGGTGTCCATATTCTAGAGTAAGAGAGGTTTTTCCTACTCCTCCCATGCCCGTAATAATCACTGCCTTAGAAAAAGGGAGAGGTTCTATTGCCTTTTTAGTCAGCTTATCTTCAGGAAGATGGAAAGCTTTCCATATACAAGCTATGTAGTTCTCCTTTAACTCTCTCTCGGTTCGGTCAACAAAATCATTGTCGTTCTGGGGGAGCCAACTTTTAATCTCTTTTCGGTCCTTACAAATAGGTTCTCCCCAAAAATCACCCTTGAGTTCCCGGATATGAATATATTGTGATTTATAGGAGGGGAGAAAACAATCAAACCCCAACTCAGTATTTTCTTTAATCCAAGATTTTAAAAAAATTTTCTTTATTTCACGGTCGTTGTCTAAGCTTTTATTGTCTTTTTCTGCGTTAAAAAGAACTCTATAATAACGTAATTTATAAAAACTACAGTTCTGCTTAAATACTTTTTCAAATAATTCTTTATAGGGAAAATTAATAATTGGGCTTTTCTTAATTGTTCGTAAATAGTGATCAAGAAATTCGGTTTGGAAAAAAGCAGCTTCTTCATCTGTATGTTTTTCGATAGCTCTCCAATTCCATAAAGCGGCTAAAAAGCGCCCAACATCTTCCGCAGGATCTCCAATAGGCATTGCGGTTTTTAAAATACTGGCAAAATCAATCACACTAATACGCAAAAATGAATCAGGCGAAATTGCTTCCTGATTTTCTTGCCTTAAATTCGGATCATCATTAAAAAATTCATTATGAGCATGAGCATCCCCCAAAGTACGAGTTAAGAAATAATTATTTAATTTTTGTTTCTTTTTTACTTTTCTATAAATATCTTCAGCATTACTTCTACATATATTCCTATTAACTGTTACAAGATGTTCAAAGTCTTCTTGTTCTTTTTCAGTGAGTAGTGAGACAACATTATGTGATTTAACCAATTTACTTTTGGATAATCCTTCTGTGGGGATTAAACATAAAAGTTTAAACTTTTCGTCCTCTTCTTTTAATGTGTTTTGAAACAAGCTGTTAAAAAAATACGCAACATGTTTTAAGTACTGTTTTTCATTATTTATGTTTTGCTTCATTTGATCATGATGTTTTATATGGAAAATTGCTAAATATTCAGCAAAGGCCTTTATGGCATTTATCGCTTGTTCGGAAGAACTTGTTGAAAGAAATGTGTGAATATCTTGCCTGCCAACAGCCTCCATGATGATACTCAAAGAATTGTGAGGGCAAAGCACAGCATCATAAATACGTGCCATTTTGAGCGTTTCAGGCGCTGGATTTATTTCTAGGGCGATAATAGACTCAAAGAGTTCTTTTAACCCAGTTGCTATGTCATCAAATTTTTTCACAGCAATAAGGTTAGGTCCTTCCTCTGTAAATTCCTGCGTCACTGACGGTTTGTCGATTATACAGGGGAAAATGATAACGTTAGCTTTACTCCATCCTTTAGGCATCCTTGCATTTTTACGATCAAGGGATGAAATGAGATCCTGTTCATGAAGATCTTGTTCATGAAGATGTATACCTTCTAAATCCTGAATAGGAGAAGAGGGGTTACATTCTGTACATTTTAAAATTTCCTTACACTTATCTAAGTTAAAATTATTTTTAATAAATTCATCTATGCTTTTTGAACCATTTATAATGTCTTCATTTATTGTATCTATAAGGGATTTTAAATCTTTTAGTCTTTTTGAAAGATCGCGTTCTTTCCAAAATTTTTGGGTTAAAGGATGTTGAGAATCTTTTTCATAAAAGTTTGTGGTGATAACTGGATCTTTTTCTTTAGATTTTCCTTTACCTATAGTAGATGAGAGTAGAGAAATAGGGACCCCTTTAGGAAGTTCTTTAAAATTGTCTTCCATTGCTTTTAGGGGAATAGCCTGAATGAGCCACAAACTACTCGCAATTAAAATGACATGGAAGGAAGAAGATGATAGAAGCTGGGCTTGAAAAGGAAAAAAAGACTTATTTTGGTAAGGGACACTATATATTATTTGTGATCTTTTTTTTAGGCTCTTTGGTTCTTTTATTGACATTAGAAAACCTCCTTATTTATATATTTTTTATTCGTACATTCTTTTTTTTCTTAATTTAATTCGCTCAATATGCAGGGAATTTTCTGGGAAATTTTGTTCCGCAATTTCTAAAGCCTGGCTAAAAAGATCTTGAGCTTGATTTTTCCAGTGCTCATTCTCTTGATTTTTTTTATTGTCAGAAAGATTTCCAGCCTTCTTAAGATAAATTTCCCCTAAAACTTCAAGTGATCTGTATGCATCCACATGCTGGCGAGACTGGAGGGTTTTTAATGATTTTTTGATTAGAGTTTCAGCCTCATCTAACCGGTTTTTATCAAGGCAAATCCTAGCCATATTTCTCAGTATTCCCGCTGTTTCAATGTCATCTTCATGACAATAGTTTGCATAGATTTCCAGGACCTGATCATAGAACTTTTGAGCGTCTTTATGTTTTCCTAGAGCTTTATAGGTCGTTGCTAGATGATAGAGTACCCATCCCATTCTACGATACTTTTGTTCAAAATGCTTTTTATGAATTCTCAAGCTTTGTTCAAGGACATCTCGTGATTTTTCATACTCATTTAGATCTCTATAGCAGTTTCCTAAATATGTTAAAGTTAATGCAAGATTCATATGATCTTCGGGAAAATACTTTTTAGAAATCATTAGGCCTTTTTCAAAATGCTCTTTAGCCTTCTGAAAGTCCCCTAGATCGCTATAAACATTCCCTAATCGAGTTAATGTCCAACCTATTCTAAAATGATCTCTAGAATAATTTTTATTATATATATCCAAGCTTTCTTCTAATGCATGTATGGCTTTTTGATAAAAGCCAAGCCCTCTATAAACGCTTCCTAAATAACCCAAACTTCGCGCTGCACGCTGTTTATCGCCTTTATATTCTTTGTGAAGATGAATACTCTTTTCAAGAATTCGTTTTGCCTTGTCATAATCACCAACTCTTCTATAAATATTACCTAAATGAGATAAAGCCCACGATAACTGTAGATCATCTCTTGAATCTTCCGTCTCATAAATATGGATTGCCTTTTGAAATAACGCTTCAGCTTCTTTATAAAGCCTTAACTCCGTGTACACAGTCCCAATATCAAGGAAAGCACGAGCCATCCTTGACGTATCTTTAGAAGATAAATGTTCTATGGCTTGTTTGATTAATATTTTAAGGCCGCTATCAAGAACGTGCTTTTCCTTATCATTATTAACAAAGTAATAAATGCTCCCCAGTTTGCTTTCCAACAACCCTTGAGAAAAACCTGTCAATAAGCCAGCCCTCAATGTTTTTTCAAGATGGGGAGCGATCATTTCCATTCTTGCGAAATCCTCTTGCTCTATAGTTTTATCAGCATAATCATCCAAAGTGAACGTAATTTCTCTTAATTGTGGGCTTTCATGGGTTACTTTTAAACTCTCAATAAGATAAGCCAAGCTAATTGATTGGGTACTTCTGTGCATCGAATACTTAGGTTCGAGCGAAGAAGGTGATGTTTGAGCAGTAATTAAAGAATGCTTTTTGAGCTGATAAATAAAATTATCCACAATGTCCGAATTTTTGTACTGATCCAATAGACTTTTCGGTATATTTTGAGAATCTAGAAGGCTAATAAATAAGAAAAGATCAGAAAAATCCTTATGATTTTTTATCAAATGATCTAATGAATGAGCAATGATGGCATAACGTGTTCTCGTATATACTCCAGTTTCTTTTAATATATTTTCCTGAAGTTCGTTAGTTTCTTTCGTATAACTGTTTAGCTTTTCTATATATTGAACGTAAGGAATATTTGTTGATTTTAAATAATAAGCAGCCACAGAAATATCTAAAGGAAAAGGAGGAAGCTGCTCTAAAAAGGCTGATATCTCTTCACTTTTCTTGGAATGTAATGTTTCGTCATTCATAATTTTTGTAAACAAGCCTAGCTTTTGCTCTGGTGTGAGCTCACCTGTCGAAATTACGTGGCTAATGAGAGGGCTATTTTGAATATTATTATTTCGTGTGGTCAAAATAATTTTCCCTTCCCCCCAGGTTTTAGAATCTTGAGGAAAATATTGTTGGATATCAGAAAAATTTGCTACATTGTCAAAAATAAGAAACCAGGGACTATATAATTTAAGACGCTCTTTTACAAAGATAATTAATTTTTCTTTTCTTTCTGATGAATTTTTTAGCTCTTGCAATGCTTGTAAAGTCCTCTTTTCTTCCTCTGTCTTGCCTAGTGCATGAGCAAAGTTTTCAAAAGACCCATAAAGGTTTCCATTGTTTTCCGCATTAATCTCCCATACAATATTTGCCTTTTGTTCATGAGCATATTGGCGAGCCAGTGTTGTTTTACCCGATCCCCCAATGCCTAGAAGGGCAATGGTTTGGATACTATCCCTTTTCCTAAAGCCTTTATCAATTTCTTGGAAGAGTTCGGGACGCTCTAAAAAAACGGACTTTGTTGGAAGAGGTAACTCAGATAGCGCAATGAAATGTTGTTGTGAGTTGTGTCCTGACGTCCGATAAAGGTTAAAGAATCCTATAATCATAAAAAAAACAATCAATAGGGCTGAGCTCACAAGCCATTTTCGTGAAAGCATCATAAACTTGATATGTTTGAAAAAAGGAAGTTTTTCTTTATTGACCTGCATGAAAGGCTGCGGAGGATGATCGGACCGCGGATCATAAATTCTTTTATATTTATCTTGAAAGCTTAAAATTATAGCATCAATCTTTGAATTTGGAAAAAATATTTTTATAATATCCAACATATAAAAATAATAATTATTGTATTTTTCAGAGCTAAGAGTTTTAAAACCCTTTAATTCTTTAGGCAGTATTTGTTTTTCTTGCCCAATGGAAAGAAGAAGTAATGTTTTATCTTTAGGATATTGTTTAAGATGATGAGCGAATGAAGGTGAAAGTGTCTGTAAATCTGAGGGTAGAATGCAAATTACATAATTATCTTTATGTTTAGTGGTATCATGCGTAACCTGAAATCCCGCAAGCTTTAAATGATCTTGAAGTAATGTAACCAGAAAAAAATGAAAGCTTCCCTCTTCTTCCTTATTCTCAAGTATACAAAATGGCCTATTTTCTTGAAGTCTCTTACAGATATCCTTCAAACTTTTTGCAAATGCAACCTCGATTTGTAAATAAGCATAATGTTTTTTTAACAACGGAATTTTATCCGAGGTTTCAAGAAAATCGATAATTTCTTCTCGCGTGTTACCCTTAATTTTTAAGGTAATATTGCGGATAAAGGTGTCGATGGTCCTTGGATCGATAGGCAATAAATAAGCAATTCTTTTGCTAGCTATTTTACCATTTAAGAGGCATGCCATCACATCAATTTCGCGGCGTGTAAAGGGTATTTCCCGAATCAGTGATAACTGCCGAGGGTAGAGATCCTCAGGCAAGAAGGGTAATGAAGTTTGCATAAAATCGTTAAAGCCTTTTTTGGATTACAATTATAAGCTTTCGAAGGATCACCTGGTGCTACTCCCACAATAATGAAATTGTTTTCGTCTGTAAACCGCTTCATTCCCATTTCCGTTCCAACATTTGATTTTTTATCTACGTTTTCGCCTACGTATTACACTATGTAAAAATTACATAGAACCTCCTTAGGAAGCCAAATAACTTCACATTAGAATGTTGAAGTTTAAAGATTATTTCTCAATGAAAGATAAAAAACCCGCCTCTGTAAATTCTACATATATCTTCTGGCCCTTCTTTGCCTGACTCTGATGGAGAAGCACATGTAAAGTCTCTACCGACCTTAACTGAGCCTCACATTTAAATTAGGAAGGAAAATAAATGAGCAAGCTTGAAATTAAAGCGCAATTCCATATCTCCTCCATCAAGGAGGTTACGAAATACTTAGATATTGCTGCTAGGAGAATGAAAATTTTTCAACCGTCTACCGCCTTTTATATGGTGCTTATCTTAGGGAATGTAGCATTCCATTCTCCAACTTATGCCATGGATGAGGAAATTAAAGAAATTAAAACTCAAACATCTACATTAAGGCAAAGGATAATAGATGCCTTTCCTACTGGAGGTTGCTTCGGCTGCTGTAAGAATAGAGCAGGAGACCCCATCCTTGCTGATCTCAAAAAGCTAGAAACAATAAGCGCCAAAAGTTCAAAAAAATGCCTTAAGGACTTACTAGAGTGTAAGCAAAGTTCTTCTAAGCACAATGACACAATTATCGCGTTGAATGTATGTAAAGATAATTCAAATACATATGAAATTCAGTTAAAGTTGCGGGATGATCAATTAAAAACGTGTATACAAAACAAGTCTAACATCATTATCAATCTAAAAGAATGTGAAATAGAGAAGAATACGTTGTTATCTCAATCTGATACGTTCAATACGCCGTGTTCTACAAAAGTTCAGGAATTCTACTCATTAAACATCCAAGAGTCTGTAATTGCTTCAAGCGGTTTAAAAGGGTTTGCATCAGGCTTAAGTCATGAAATTATAAAAACGGTGCTCCTTAGATATACCACGTGGAGACCCCAAAATGTTAACTTTGCGGCTAACGTCTTACGAGGGCCCATTTTAGCTGGAATTATGTATTATAACACCGATGCTCTATGGCCCAGCATAGCAACGAGCCTAGGCGGAGCTGTGCTGGGGCATGGTGTTGACCGGTTCGTAAATGAGTTCGAGCAAGATGCAGACAGGACATCTAACCTGGGCGTATTAACTAGTTTTGCTCCCGGTTTATTGTTTGCTCAAGTTTCCCCCAGTGAGTATATGACGGCCTTTCTTTCCAGTTATTGTGGGAGTGCCGCCGCTTCTACACTCTATAATAGATATCACAACTTAATAATTGATTCTTATGATAAAGCTAAATATGGGTTTAGTTATTTATTAAACAATCCAATAAATATCTTGAACAGTAATTTTTCAGTGGTGTCGCCAGTAAATAATCAACCTTCTAGAGAAACAGAAAAATCCCCCCGGATGCCAAGCAATGAGTTGATTCAAGCAAAAGAAGAACTGAATAAGCCGAAAGAACCTACTGTTGGTGTTAAGGAAGACGCTCTTAATTCCCCCGTGTTCATCATGAGAAAGAAATAAGGCTAATTTTTAATGAAAAGAAAGTGAGGTCAAAAAAAGTAAAAAAGAAATAAGAAAAATAAATTTATAATAAAATAATATTTTTTAACTAAAAATTACAACTGTTAACAAACAAAAAGGAAAACTTAGAATGAAAACTTTAGAAAACAAAAACAAATCCTTAAACCTAAAAACAAAAAGCTATTACGCCGGTGTAGCGCTAGGGGCTTTGATATCCGCATCTTCCCCTTCTCAGGCAATGGAGAATGATTATGAAATGTCCCGTGTACGTTGCTTATGGCATCTAGAGCAGAAACCCTCAAAGAATAAAGTTTATCGCGCTGCAGCGTTAGAAATCTTGGAGAAAAAGGCTACTCAAGAGCAAGCTGATACAAAAACACGGCTAAGCTATCTTAAAAAATTAGGCCAGTTTAAGAATGATCACCCTTACTATCCCCTTAATCTTGAGCTACTGAAGGGTGGAAATGAAAATGATGAGCTGCCCGTCTCAAATTTTTTTGAGACGTCTAAAAATGCAATTGAAGGCTCTGAGCTTTCTCCTACAGTGAAGACATTTCAAACAATTAAGTTACAAACCTTCTATCTCAATCTTCCACAAAATATTACGCAATTAAGTTCAGAGAAGCGTAAAACACTTAGGGATGATATTAATAAATTTACAACTTCTCTTTTGTTAAAGGGTGGAAAAGAGATCACAAGAAACGACCTTAATTATTTTAAGAGTTATTACGATGCAGAGAATCATAGCATAAAAGATCTAGAAAAATTATTAACTGAAGAGACACCCCTGAAGGGAAAAATTAATTATAAATTAGGTTTGAATATCATAGAAAACGGAGATATTTGTAGAGTGTCCTCTCAAGAAGCCTTCTTTAGCGCCGCTGCTGGCGCTGGACATTCTTTAGGCGCCTATTATTTTGCAGAACTGAATAATACGGATAGCGCTGCTCATACAGGAGCAGGCTTTTATCACCCAGATACAGCTTGTATCTCCTATTCAGACATTGCTAATAAAGGAAATAGAGCAAAAGCCTTTTCACTCGCATCTTATAAGTTAGCAAAATTTTATGAGACCGGTTTAAAAGTTGATCGTTTTCATCTCACTATTGATTTAACTGAGTCTCTAACAAACCTCATTGCAGCTGCACGACATGGTCATCCTTATGCTCAATATGAGTTAGCAAAAAATTATATTCGAACAGAGGTAAACGCAATTAGGCTCCTGCATCACGCTGCAGAGTCAGGATATTATAAGGCACAGTTTGAACTTGCACAGAAATACCCAGAAGGGGGGGAAGACGCCCTTTTTTGGTATCATAAAGTTGCAGTTCAGGAAGAAGGAGAAGCAGCCAATTATCCATTAGGATATGCTTATGAGATAGGGAAGGAATATGAAAAAGCAATTTCCTTTTATGAAAAATCAAAAGATCCGCGTGCATATGTACGTTTAGGCAAAATGTACTTAGAAGGTATGGGAAAAGAAAAGGACGAATCTCTTGCCTTAAAGCAATTTGAGAGAGCTGCCTCTCAAGGAAATGCTGACGGAAATTACTGTTTAGGTCTGATGAAGCTAAAAGGGCAAGGTTTCCAGAAGCCAATGATTGAGGAGGCCGTTGATAATTTTAACATTGCAGCTAAAGAAGATCATCTTGATGCTCTCTTCCAGATTGGAATCATGAAACAATTTGGAATTGGGACAGAGAAAAGTTATGCCGAGGCAAAGACATACTACGAAAGAGCCAAAACCCCAGAGGCTCTCTATCACTTGGGCAATCTATATAAGCAAGGTCTAGGTGGGGAAAAGAATATAGCACAAGCTTTCAGTGCATGGGAAGAAGCTGCCAAATTAGGACATATAGGGGCAGCTTATAAAGTTGGCAAACTCTACTTGAATAGATTGGCTGATAAAAATGATGAAAAGAAAACTGTACAATATTTAAAGCAAGCGTCTTCTGCAAACCATTTAGATGCAATCTATTTGCTAGGATTCCTGCATGAAAAGGGCATTGGGCTAGAAAGAAACCCCAGAGAGGAGAAGGAGTGTTATACACTCGCTGCAGATGCTGGGCATGCTTCTGCTCAATTTAAGCTTGGGAAGCTCTATGAAACGACTTTAGAGCCAGATGATTACATTAAAGCCTTTAATTATTATACGCTTGCGGCTCCACAAGGTCACCTGAACGCTCGTCTTGCCTTGGGAACGCTCTATCAAGAAGGAAAAGGAACACCCAAAAATTTAGATGAAGCGTTTGCTTGCTATAAAGCACTCCCCAGCACTTTATCTCTTACTTCTATGAAAACGCTTGCCAAAGAAGGGCATCAAGACGCCATCGGATGGTTTAAAAATAAGGCAGAAAAAGGCAATCCTAATGCTCAGAAATTTTTAGGAAAGCTTTTGGAGTTAGAGGCGGACGATGTCAAGGAAGCTATTAAGCTTTATCAACAGGCTGACACTAAACGTTCGGCTAACCGTCGACTGGAGGATTTTAAGCAAGCTCATCTGCTGGAAGCTCTGAATATTAAGAAAACTGAGACCTTCTCAGAGATTTCTTTAAAGAAAGATGAAATTTCTCAAAAAGTGGTGCAAACAAAAAATAAGCTGCTTGAAAATGTTGAACACCAGAAAGCTATAGAGCATCAACAGGATATGAATTGTTTGAAACCCAACAGCTATATCAATGCAACTGAACAAAATATAGATGATGGTAATGATGAAATAGCAAACCACCCTGATGGTTTGCTTCAAGAACACTTGGAGGTAGAAAAGGATTTTAATTTAACCGCCGCTATCGATTCAGGTGTAGGTGAAAATAAGCTGACTAATAATCTTAAAAACAGCTTAGCAAATAGTGTTCTTCCAGAAAAACTCACTGATAGTAAACAACAGGTAGATATGGAGAAGAATACACAAGAAAATAGTATTCAGCTCCTTCTTAATGAAAGTTCCCTAATTGAGTACCTCAATAATCTACCTATAAGTATTATTTCTAAAGAAAGGAAGTAAAACAAATGAGTCTACAAAAAGAAGAGGCCCTTAAATGGGCCTCCCTCCTGGGGGGGATCTGCAATTGGTTGATCTCTCCTACCTATGGAATGAGACCAGATGAAGGCGAATTCAAATACTCACAAGAGCCTTCAATAGAAAAAAGAATAATGAGGAAAAAACAAAATAATCAAATTACGGAGAGGCAAAATATAAATGTACATGTTACGCAGGAAGAACCAGAGGCCCATGTCTGCCTAGTTCCTGTGGGCAAGTGCGCTATTCCAACGGAAAAGCGTAATTTTCTTACTTATATATTGGGAAAATCAGAGGCTTTTTGTTCCTATGTTACCCATGAACCTGAATATGATCCTGTTACTATAAGAAATATTATAAATAAAGTTCTTAAGAAAGAGGAGCCTTGTCTTGGTCGTAATCCATACTTAATGGATACAAAATATGAAAATAGAGATTATAGTTCAGAAGATGAAATATATGTAATTGATAAAAAATTGCAAGATGATATAAACCGTCAAATTCATCAAAAAACGATCGAAGAAGAGCATCAAAAGAAAAATAAGTCTCCAGTTTCTATTAACAATAAAGGAGAGAATATAAAATTAAATACCTCTAGTGAAAAATTAGAAAATAAACAGATTTGTGTGAGAAATAGCACTTCTAGCCTACAGAATGTTCAAACCGTAGAGCCCACAGAATCTCCTCTCCGACTGGGTAAGAACGCAAGCGATGAATCTGTAGATATTGATAATGCAGGGCGCCTTGGAAGTGAGAAACAATACCAGATTGGCTGTAGGTATTATAATGGGGTGGGAACAGATATAAACTATGAAGAGGCATTTAAATATTATAAAAAAGCCGCTGATCAAAGCCATGCAAATGCACAATATATGGTTGGTTCGATGTATTATGGTGGAACAGGAACCTGTCCAAACAATAAAGAAGCCTTTAAGTATTATAAAAACGCTGCGGATCAAAACCATGCAGATGCACAATATATGGTTGGTTCGATGTATGATGATGGCATCGGAACAAGTAAAAATAATAAAGAAAGCTTACAATATTATAAAGAAGCCGCTGATCAAGATCATACAGAGGCACAATTTCACGTTGGATTATTTTATAGTACTTGTGACGATGAAAAGAAAAATTATTTGGAAGCCTTTAAATATTATAAAAAAGCTGCTGATCAAAACCATACAGAGGCACAATTTAATCTTGGAATACTCTATGCTAATGGCCAAGGGACAGAGAAAAACTACTTCAAGGCATTAGAATGCTTTAAAAAACAATCCAAAGATGACCCTGAGGCACAAATCAATATCGGCATGCTTTATAAATTTGGTTTAGGCGTTATTCAAGATTATGGTAAGGCCATGGAATACTTCCAAAAAGCCGCAAATCGAGGCCATGCGGATGCCAAATTCTTTATTGGAGGACTTTATTATGAAGGCCAAGGAACAAAGCAAGATTACTTTGAAGCTCGTAAATGGTTTTGGCAAGCTGAAGCTCAAAATCATGAGGGGGCGAAAGATTACCTGAGACGAATACAGGGGCTGCCACTAATTGGGTATAGCCTCCGATTAATGTGCAAACCTCCGGTAAGGGATGAAATCAAACTAGGAAAAGTTGTCGTCTTTTCTGAAGACGATAGGATTTACTATCAATTTAATAATGCCGATAAATTTGAAATTAGCCGGGCTAAGTTTTCTAATGATTTAGCCGGGTATTCAGACAGTTTTGATAGAATTCTCAGGATGTTGAATGGTGATATAGCAAATATTGATCGCTATAACATTGCCCTTCAGCAGGAAGAGGAAAGAAAACACGGACTCGCCATTCATAATTATGAGCTAGCTTTCAATATCACGGAAGATGATACAGCCAGATTACTTAACTTTATATTATTGCATGGGCACGCCCCCCAAATTGATGAAAAATATTTAAAAAACCTAGGAGAGTTAAAATGAAAAACCCCCTTTATTTATATGCTGCATCAATAGCTCTTATTGGGCTTTCTTCACCTGTACATGGAATGGATTATATTTCTTCATTTGGTGAGGGTGAAGATAGGGTGAAATCTAAAGTTGTATTAGCCCTTGCGCCTCAAATCCTGCCCCCGCTGCAAGATGGAGAAGGTTTCAAGACGCGTGGCCAAAAGCCTGCTTCCCATAACCTACTTTTGCCAAACAGCGCCTGTGGCGTGGTGTGTGCTACTTTTCAGAAGGGCGACCAGCTTTATAAATACTCAAGTTCAGGAACCCTCATTGGTCCTAATCTTATCCTTACAGCAGCGAGTAACCTTTACAGCTTTGAGATTCATGAAGGGAAGCCTTTGGGTAAAGCAAATAAGGTGAAATTTTATCCCTTCCTCAATGGAGAAATTAATAAAGAGGGAGAACAAGATATCAAAAATTTTTATTTTGCCGAAGAATACATGAAAGACAGAAGCGAAAATTATGGATTGTTAATCCTTGAAAATCCAATTGGAGCGATGACAGGTTATTTAGGAGTTAATGTTCGATCACAAAAGCAGAAGATTCTTGGTCTTAAAATTGATGCGGGAGAAAATTCTTTAGGCATTCAAGACAATTCGTCTTCCTCTGGAACTTCAAAAAAGAAAAGTAAAGAGACGGAAATTACTCAAGGCCTTAACCCTTATCACATAAATACAGATGGGAATAAAAATGGATATGGTGTTTTATATAAGGATAAACAAAACAATTATTTTGTTTTAGGAATTAATACTGCGGGGGAGGACCCATCTGGTATAAACTCAACGACTTTTCTTACAAAACCTCGATATGAAAAAATTAGAGGCTGGGTTAAAGATTCTTTTGATAAAATACCAGCTTCTACTCTTAAAGAAGGCATGTTTTCAAATATTGAAGAGGCTGATTTAACAAGCAAGTATGTAGGAAATTTTGGGATTAGCGTCTTATGTAATGATGCTAAACACTTGCATACTGTAAATTTAAGTTTTAACAGCATCGGCGATGACGGATGCAAGCTTTTGCTGGGTCTGGCAGTTCTTAAGGACCTTAATTTAAGCAGCAATAAAATTGGAGATAAGGGTGTTAGATTTCTTATTCAACATCCCTCTATTGCAGCCCTCAAACTGAGCAATAATTATATTACTTTAAAGGATACATCAACGGAGTTGTTTAAGAATTCCACATTGTTATCTTTAGATCTTTCCTGGAACCTTGTCGATCTGGAGGGGGCTATGATTTTAGCTCACAATCCAAACCTAACAAAACTCGACTTGAGCAGCAACAAAATAAATAAGCCAGGGGGCGCTCTCCTTGCTTTGGCAAACAATACTCATTTAAAGACTCTAAGTTTTAGTAATCCCTATGACGTATCTTTAACAAGAAAAGCGTTAGCAGGGGTAGGAAAAACTGCTGGAGCCATAGGAAGAACAGGGGTGGTGTTGTCAGCAGTAGCAGTTACAGGTGGGGCGGTAGGATTAGGAGTGATAGGCCTTTCACTCGGTCTCGCTGAGTACATAGGGGGAGCCTTAATAACAAGTGCCCTTACGAAAGCAACTTTAGGATCAGTAGTATCAGGAGCAACATTTAACGCAGTAAGCGGGGTAATTTCCACACAACTCGCAATAGCTGGAGCCGGAACAACTGTAGGCGCAGTCGCAGGGATAGGAGCAGGGGCCTCGGCAGGAATAGAAGTGAATACGAGCCTTAACGAGATGGATAGTGTGGAATCAAAAATTACCAAATTAGGCGGAAAATTTGCTATTGGAAATAGAGAGGCACTCGCTCTTGCTAATAATAAAAACCTTACCGATCTTGATCTATCAGACACTTTTGTTACAGGTGATGTAATCAGTATTTTGGCAAAGTCACCAAGCCTTACCTCATTAAATTTGAGCTGGAATAACTTAAATGACAATGAGGCCAAAAAGATTTTTAACTTATTAACAAGAAATAAAAATCTTACATCTCTGAATTTAGAAAATAATAATATTACAAACCTTGAAACCCTAAATAATATTAAGGATTTGCTTAATAACAATAGAATTTAGAAGGCCAAATTTGGAGATAATTACTAATAAAAAATGACAATGGTCAACGGCAGAAATACTGAAAAAATGATTAAGGGCCGAATTATATTTATTGAAAATGAAGAGTTTGTATCAAAGAAAAAGACTTTTGTAAAATTAAAATAAGGAAAAGGAGAACAAAATGAAGATAAAATTAAAAGAAGTTCTTTTAAGGACTTCCATTTTAGGGGGGATTTGCACATTGTTAATCTCTCCTACCTTAGGGATGATAGAAGAAGAAGACAATCATAGAGCTTCGAATCAAGTGTTGGCTACAGAACACTACAATAAAGGGATATTCTGTAAAAATAGTGGCGATGATTGGAATGCCATAAATTACTTTTATAAGTCTGCAACTCTCGATCATGCAAGGGCTCAGCGAAAGCTTGGGCTGTATTATGATGACTTTTATGCCAAAACCCAATATAAGCTTGGATTAGAGTATGAGAATTGGGGAAACGCTAAGAATGCTATAAATTGCTTTCATAAGGCAGTAAGCCACGGTTATAACAAAGCACAAAATAAGCTTGAACACTATGGGAAACTACTAAAAAAACCTGAAATATTTTATACCATTCGAGAAGAAATAGAAGATAATTATGAGGAGGTTTTTACGTGGCTTCGCAATGTTTCTGACAAAATACAAGCGGATGAATTTTCTAAATGTAATCTTACGGATAAAAATGCGTTTCAGGTTGCCTTCATACTTTCTGAGGCAACTTCACTACCCGAAATTTATTTAAATCATAATAAGCTAACCTCTAAGGGGCTATCGGATATTCTTAAGGTCCTTCAATTTCATAAGGCTCTAACCAAACTCGATTTGAGCTACAACCGTATTGACCCTCAAGGTGGGAAAGAACTTCTAACATTTTTTGAAAAGAATACTTTCCTGAAGGAAATTTCTGTGGCTGGTAATCCGATAAGTCCAGAAATAGAAAATTCAATTAGGAGGTTGAATATTTTAAGAACTGATATTAATGATATATCTGAAAATGTAAATTGGTATAAATGGTATGAGACATTTTCTTCTTGTGATTTTACGGACAAGAATGCCATTCGCATTGTTGATCTGTTTTCTAAAGCAAAGTTATTGAGCAAAATTGATCTTAACAATAATAAATTCACCTCTCATGGTCTCCACCAGCTCCTTAATGCCTTCCAATATCACCCGACTTTGGTTGAACTAGATATAAGCAACAACCATATCGATGATGTAGGGGGCAAAGAATTGCTAAGCTTTTTCGAAACACACCCCACTCTTAAAAAGCTTCTTGTTCATGGTAACCGCCTGAGCGAAGAAATGGCGGAGTCAATTCGTATGATGAATATATTTAAAAGTGAGGATGCCAGTGCACAAATGAATATTGGAGAACAGTATTATTTTGGACGAGGAGTAAGGCAAAGTTATGCTGAAGCTATGAGGTGGTATCGAAGGGCTGCAGAAGAAAAAAATCCAATTGCTCAATACTCCATTGGAGCCCTCTATGATCTTGGGGAAGGGGTAAAAGAGGACTGTGTTGAAGCCATGAAATGGTACTTTGAGGCTGCCGATCAAGGTCATGGGCCAGCACGTGACCAAATTTTCTTTCTTTATAAAAATAAAACACAAGTAGAAGACTATTACCCCCTATTAGGGCTATTTCGTAAAGCTGTTTATCAAAATGATTCTAATGCTCAATGCAGAATTGGGATGTTCTATCATAATGGCCAAGGAGTTCGGCACAGTTATGCTGAAGCTATGAGGTGGTATCTTAAGGCTGCAAGCCAAAACGATCCTGATGCTCTATACAATCTTGGAGGCATGTACCTCAATGGCCAAGGTGTTGAGAAAGATAAAACCAAGGCTTTGGAATGTTTTTCTAAGGTCCCCGCAAGAATAAAAGGCAACGAATTTTTCTCTTGTGACTTTACGGACAAGAATGCGGCTCAGCTAGCATCATTGCTTTCTAAGGCACACTACCTGAGCACGATTACCTTAGCTCACAATAAGTTCACCACTGAGGGCTTGAAAGATATACTTAACATTCTGACCTCTCATCCGAACTTAATTGAATTAGATATTAGTAACAATCTTATTGATGATGAGGGAGGACACACACTTCTAGGATTCTTTGAAAAACATCCTTATCTGAAGAAAGTCCTTGTTGATGGTAATCCTCTTATGGGTGAAGAAATAAAAAGAGCAATTAAGAAAAGAGAGATTTTTAGGGTGGGCCCTATGATAGATAAGGATACGTCACGCATAAGTACCTTCTCCTCGTGTGGTTTTACAGATGAGAATGCCCCTCAACTTGCCGGTCTACTGTATAAAGGCACCCACTTGAGGGCGGTCTGTAAGGAAATTTACCTAAATGATAATAGTTTTACTTCTTCTAGCTTAAAAGATCTCCTTAGAAACCTTCCTTTTTATACAGCCTTAGTTAAGTTAGACATTAGCAACAACTTCATTAAGGATAAGGGAGGGAAAGAATTGCTCACCTTCTTTGAAAAACACGCTTCTCTTAAAGAAATGGTTGTTACAGGCAATTTAATGAGCGAAGAAATGGAAAAAGCAATTGAAAGTATGAATATATTTAAAAGTGGTAATATCAATGCGCAACGTAATATTGGTCTTCCATGTAAAAATGATCAAGAAGCAGAGAATAAATCTAAAAAGGCTTTAAAATTGTTTCCCAATGACCCTACAGAGATTAAGAAAGATGACGGTTATTCTTGTGGTTTTGACTATAAGAATGCACCTCTAGTGGAAGCATTGATTTCTACGGCACAACACAGGGGAATAATTAAATTTGCTCAGAATAAGTTCACAAATAAGGACTTGAAATTTATACTTAACACCCTCCAATCCCGTACGGACTTAATTCATTTAGATTTTAGCAACAATCTTATTGATGATGAAGGAGGAAAAGAACTCTTAACGTTTTTAAAAACGAAATTATCCCTTGAAACTATCTTTGTTGATGGTAACCCTATGAGCCAAGCAATGCAAAGATCAGTGAGAAGATTTCTTAGCTTAAGAATAACCCCTTTAAAAATAATTGACACTACTTTTTTCCATTGTGATTTTACCGATAAAGATGCCTCTCAAGTTGCTTATTTGCTTTCTAAAGCTGCCCCCTTAACAAAAATCGATCTCTCATCTAACAAGTTTACATCCCAGGATCTGAAACCTATTCTTGGTGCCTTTCAACAACACCCAACTTTGATTGAACTAGATATTAGGGATAATCTTATTGATGATGAGGGAGGGAAGAGACTTCTAGAATTCTTTAAAACACACCCCTCTCTTAAAAAGGTCCTGTTTGTGGGCAACAATATGAGCCAAGAAATGGAAGAATCATTGAATAATTTGAATATATTTAAAAGTGTTAATATCAATGCACCACGCGATATTGGGCTTTCATTTAAAAATGGGAAAAATTATAAAAAGGCTTTGGAGTGGTTTCAGAAAGAGCCTACAAAAATACATAAAGATGACTGCTCCTCTTGTGACTTTACTGATGAGGATGCTTCTCAAGTTGCCTCAGTACTTTCTAAGACACAACACCTCACCTCAATTGATCTTAAAGGTAATAAATTTACCACTCAGGGTTTGAAAGAAATCCTTAAAGCTCTTCAAACGTATCCGAACTTGCTCGTATTAGATATTGGCAACAATCTTATTAATGATGAGGGGGGGAAAGAACTTTTAACGTTTTTAAAATCGAAACCATCTCTAAGGTACATCTTTGTTAATGGCAACCCTATGAGCCAAGCAATGCAAAGATCAGTGAGAAGATTTCTTAGCTTAACAAGAAACCCTTTAGAAATAATTGGCACTACTTTTGTCTCTTGTGATTTTACTGATGAGGATGCCCCTCAGGTTGCCTCATTACTGTCTCAAGGAAAATCGCTGAGCAATATTTCTCTCATTTCGAATAAATTCACTTCTCAGAGTCTGATGCATATCCTTAATGCGCTCCAATCTCATTCAAATTTACTTGAGTTAGATATTCGCAACAATCTTATTGATGATGAGGGAGGAAAGACACTTCTGGCATTCATTGAAAAACATATTTCCCTGAAACAAATCTTTGTTGATTTTAATCCTATGAGCGATAACATAAAAAAATTAATCCATAATATGAATGTATTTAAAAGTGATGATGGCACTGTGCAACTGAATATTGGCGATGACTATTACTTTGGACGAAGAGTAATGCACAGTGACTCTGAAGCCATGAAGTGGTATCGAAGGGCCGCAAAGCAAAAAAATGCATTAGCCCAATACAAGATCGGAGCACTTTATGAGAATGGCCAGGGAGTAGAGCAGAATTATGTTAAAGCAATGAAATGGTATCGTAAGGCCGCAAACCAAGACAACGTATTAGCCCAATACAAGATTGGACTCATGTACCTAAATGGCCAGGGTGTTAAGAAAGATTATACCAAAGCTTTTGGATTTTTTTCTAAGGTTCCCGGAACAATAGAAGGTAATGAATTTTTCTCTTGTGGTTTTGAAGATGATGAAGCACTTCAACTAGCTTCATTGCTTTCTAAGGCAAAACACCTCAGCACGATCACTTTAGCTCAGAATAAGTTCACAACTGAGGGCCTGAAAGATATACTTAACATTCTGACCTCTCATCCGAACTTAATTGAATTAGATATTAGTAACAACGACATCGATGATGAAGGAGGAAAGGCACTTCTAGAAGTCTTTAAAACACACCCCTCTCTTAAAAAGGTCATTTTTGTGGGCAACAATCTAAGCAAAAAAGTGGAAGAATCAATTAATAATGTGAATGTATTTAAAAGGGGTGATGGCTATGCGAAAGGTAATATTGAGGAGCAGAACCCTTCTACAATAACGGGGATTATTTATAAATTTTGTAACCAGATTTTTAAATGTTTTTACAAATCATCTGAAGAGATAGATGAGAAAGAATTATAAAAGTGTTGTTGATATTCTTTATAAAGAATTGAATTTTACAATCACAATGGATGGCTGGGGCGGAGAGCAACCCTAAAGTAAGACTAAAAACATACGTAACATATAACTTTTAAGGAGACAAACAATGAATAATCAATTTTCTACTCGCTTTACTTTTTGCTTTGCAATGCTGGCTTCAGTTCCAGCATGGAGTATGAATATGGACTGTTTACAGACCGAATATAAGGTTAAGAAACATATAGCGTTAAGCCTAGCGAAACAAGTTCTCCCTCCTATGCAAGGAGAGACCCTAAAAACAAAAAGTCAAAAACCAGACAGTAAATCTCAGAAAACGTATGCATATGATTCTTGGGCCGAAATTGAAGAAGATTTAGTTCAAAAAAATTCTAAAGAAAATAAAAACGATTGTGTTGTTACAGATAATGATAAGCGCACTCAGGGCAGTAAACTAGACATAGGGGCATATAGTGCTTTTGGAACTGTCTACTCTACTTTCCAGACATCTGATGGTTGGTCAGATACATACGTTGGGCCAGGAACATTAGTTGGACCCAACCTTGTTTTGACAGGAGCCAGCAGTCTCTATGAAAAAAATTCTAGAAACGGACAATGCATCGGCAAAGCTAAAGAAGTTACATTTATCCCAGGGATGAATGAAATTAATAAACCATTTGGCAAACAAAGAGTTACAGATTTTTATTTTCCAGAAGAATATATAAACAGCGACAATAACATGGAAAATTATGGACTTTTGATTCTTGAAAACTCTGTTGGGGAAGAAATGGGCTATTTGGGGATAAGTATTGCTCCTCCTCAGCAAATTTCATCACTTGAAGTTGATGTGGGCGGGTATGATCAAGCAGAAGATAAAATATATCAAATGCATGGAATGAAAGGGAAAAGCACAACGGTAAATGAGGATTTTATCGAATATGAAGTAGATGCTTCCGTAGATCACAAGGGAAACGGGGAGGGATATCAAAATGCGATACGTCATACAGTCTATGAAGAGGGCAAAAGTTACTTTATCGTGAGTGTTGAGGCAGGTACGGGTTTGAAAAATCAAGACACCTTTTTAACTAAACCTCGATATGAAAAAATTAGGGGATGGATTGAAGATTTTATTCAAAAAAACACCCTAAAATATTTGAGCGATGACTTTTTTAGCGGGGTTGAAGTTATTGATTTAAGCAATAGTTATATAGGAGACTTAGGTATTCCCTATCTGCGTCAATATGCCTCATGCTTACATACGGCTAATTTGAGGAATACAAGGATCGCAGATAATGGTGCGGAAGTACTTGCTATGCATCCTACCATCAGAAAACTCAACTTAATTGAAAACTATATTGGCGATAAAGGTGCAATTGCGCTTTCTCACAATACCATCCTTTCTGATCTGGATGTATCTTATAATTATATTGGTACTGAAGGGGGGGTGGCCTTATCTCTGAATAACTCTTTGAGATCTCTCAACTTAAATAACAATAGAATCGAGAATGGAAATATTGTTCTACGGTCTCTGGCAGAAAACACTGGTTTGAAAACGTTGAGGTTCAGCAATCCTTATCTGAGTGCACGAGTATCAGTGCTCGAAAGAGTAGGGAATGGAGTATTAAGGAATAATATAGGAGGATGGACAGCAGAAAAAATTGACGGGAATGCATCAATAATACTAGGAGAAGCGTACTTGGGGTCATTAATAGCGACAGGAGTAGGGGGCTTGATTTCATTAATAACAGCCAACCCATTAGGAGTAATAGGAGGAGCAGTAGCAGGAAATCTAGCTACCCACTTTGCCGTCTCTACACCAGTAAAACACAAATTTTTAATAGAATCTGAAGCGGCGATAGCGCTATCTAAGAATAGTACACTTACAGAACTTGATCTATCGGATACTTACGCTAGAGGTGAAGCAGTAAGTATTTTGCTCACTTCACCAAGTATTACCTCGTTAAATTTAAGCTGGAATGCTTTGAACGATGAAGAGGCTAAAATAATTGCTCGAAAATTAAAAAAAAATGAAAAGGTTGAATGTCTGAATTTGCAGAATAATAACATTAAAGATCAAAATATTGAAAATTTTATTAATGCTATATTGGCTCGTAATAAAAGTTTGAAGGAGTTAAAAACGTTACGTGAACAACGAGATTTTTGGAAGCCAATGATGGAAGATGCACTGAAATTCCAACAAAGGCAACTTGAACAACATGAAACTGATCAGAAGTTGCTTAATAATATGCTAAAACTCCAAAAAATGATGCTTGAAGACCATAAAGTACTTGAAAACCTAAAATTTAAAATCACACAGGATGCTGATGGTCTAGGACTAAAGGATTCCCCATTCGGCCTTGTAGTAGTATATGCAAAAGGCCAAAGAGACCTGCCTAAGGATGAACAGAAAGCCGCTAAACTCTTTCGATTAGCGGGTGATCAGGGACACAAAGATGCCCAATTTGAACTTGGGCAAATATATCTCAAAAATGAAAAGCTGGAAGAGGCCACCCAATGGTATCGATTAGCTGCCGATCAAGGGCATGAAGATGCACAGAAAATTCTTGAGCAAATCCAAAACAAAGGGGAAAGTAAAAAAAATCAACAGTTAGGAGGGAATATCTCCCCTGTAGATTTTTAAGATGACATGTTGGTCATGAATTACATATTATGAACAATTTTTTAAAGGACATCCCTTTTCTCGAAAAAATTAAATCATGATGCCCTCATTATGGGCATCACAGTTCCTGCTTAGTGTTTGACAAAATCGCTAGTAGTGAGAGCTGAGTAGGCGTACAAGCACCAATGCTGTTAGGAATGAAGTGGGATAGAATAAGATATTATATGCGTCAAAATTTTTACGAGGAAAATAAATTATGAAAAAAATATTTAATACACCAAAAAAAATAATGCCTATTTTATACAACCTAATTATTATGATATTTTTTATTTCTTCCCCTACAATGGGAATGGAAGAAGATTTTAACAATCTCTCTTCACAAATTATTCAACACGCCGAACTCCTCTTCAATATTGAAAAAGGTGATGAGGGAGCCATCTTCACAAATAAGAAGAACGTCAGGTCTAAAAAATGTCTATCTATTGATAGTGGGGGAATAGGAGTCGTTCTTCCGTTATATCAACTGGCTGCATTGGAAGCTATTACGGGAAAACGTGTCCATCAGCTGTTTGATATTATTGCTGGCTCTGGTACGGGTGGCGTTGCAGCGTCTCTATTATCTTACATCAACAAAGATGACGAAGTTTTGCCTGCTTTGGAAGTTTTAAAGATGTATACGCAGTGCTTTAAGACCCTTTATAAACCCATCAGTTCATGGATACCTGGGCAAAAAATGCAATATGACTCCCAACACCTCAAGGACGTGTGGGCCAAGTTGATTGAAGATTCTCCTTTTATAGCTGACAATTTCAAGAAACCTACAATGCTAGTGTTGTATAACCACGCTTCACGAAGTGGTTGGGTAGCAAATACCCACCACCATCAGCAGGGGAG
Organism: Alphaproteobacteria bacterium; assembly: GCA_013815465.1. GTDB lineage: Bacteria > Pseudomonadota > Alphaproteobacteria > UBA9655 > UBA9655 > UBA9655. The sequence continues at coordinate 27,080 of JACDGE010000020.1, forward strand.
GAGCTCTTTTTTACAGGAAAACAGGACGGATGTTAATTTGGAACTTAATGAACGGATTAAGAAAGGAAATCTATCTTTTACAGATATGTTATTAGCTTCTTCAAACACTTCTGGTGATATGACTCCACTCGATTCATTAAGCTATTTAGCGAGTATATCTGATGGAACGGTGTACGCGCCAAATCCTGCATTCGAAATCAGTAAAACCTTGATAGCCGGAGCTCAAGCCCATTCTGCATCGAAAAATGAGGAAGAATTTGACGTGATATCTTTTGGAGTGGGTAACTTTGGCCAGAAATTCTCATTAAATTCTGTTTATACAGCTAATTGCGCTAGGGTTGACGATGATATGAAGTTTCTGCAGGAAAATCCTTCACCCGGAAAATTAACACTAAAGAGTTATAAACGTTTTCAACCTCAGATTGAGCAAGATCAGAAATCAGCTTTCGACGCGTCAGAGGAAAATATCAATCTGCTGTTTAAAATGGGCCACGAGATGATTAAAATAAAAGAATTCAAAGAGCTATGTGTAGAGCTTGGATATAGTACTTTTGACAAGAATAAAACCCTTGATCTGATCTCCAAATCAATAGAAGATCTTAATGAAAAAATTCTGCGATCAATAATGATGATTGACTTCACGGACCCCCGTGATGTCATTTTACATTCTATCTTAGAAAACTATTTATCTTTCTCAGTAGAACAGCAAAGTAGATTTGTTAAAACCAACTTTCTTTCCTATGCCGATTCAAAATCTCAGGATCAAGAATTGTTCCATTGGATCCTCAACTGGAGCGATAAGATGATGGAAGTTATAAGTGAACATAATGGAGGAAAGAGCTTGTTTAGTAAAGGGAAAAGCAGTCTCGGGGGAGTGATAAACTACTTTATTACAACAGAGAGATTTATTGGAAATCACGCTATTTTAGAGGAGAAGATCAAATGCCTTAAAAGTATCGCTAGAAATAAACTCAATGTTATTGAGGGAGGAAGTCTGGAAACCCCCACAATAAACGATGAGTTGCCAAGTTATGCAGAGATGTACAACTCTGATATATTACCCCCCCTACAAAACAGTTTATACGGGATCAGCATGACAAAAGACTCTTTCCCCTGGTTCTAACTACTCCCAGGGATTTTTTCCTTGTATGAGAAGGGAATTTTTTTAAGAACCGTTAAAAACTTTACATATCCATTCCATAGCCTTGTCTGTTTTCCTTTTGCTCCCCAACGGGTTTTTCCGTTCTATAAGATTTTGTACGTGCTTGAGGTTGAGTATAATCCTGAACTGCATGTGGAAAATCACGGAATCCAGACAGGCCCTTGATTGAAGCAGACCAGTCTCTAAATCGCAGATCTCCGTCTCGTCTGCGGAGGTATTCGATGTTGTGGGTGCCGATGGACGGGTCATAGCCTTCTTTATCAAGGTCTCTCGATATTTGAGCCATGGCAGACATTTGATCGCTTGAGGGCTTTTGGCCATGGGTTTCCATATATCTGGTGATGTCTTTAGCACACTGGGTGGCGGCAGTTTCCGAGAGTCTTTGCTTGGTAGCCAACTTTTCAGCTAATGTCACTGTTGTCGCTCTATTTTGTTTTATCTCTTCCTTTGCAAGGTGAGGAATCGTTGAGGAAGTCGTTAATCCAGGGGGATTAAATCCCTCGGGTTTCAAACCACTCTGTTTTACCTCAAGATACATCCTGCCCTCAACAGAGGCTTGACGCTCTGCCATCATGTGAGCAATAAGCTCATCCTTTTCTCCACGATAGCTGTCCACCTTTTTCCAGCCTGCAATGATCTCCTCGCGGATTTCAGGAATGCGGTCCAGCTCGTAATTGGCGCGCTGCAGATAGTGGTCGGTTTGTTTGTCCGTAGGGCGGGTGCCTTTTAGCGTATGAGCATGGAAAATAAAGTTTGCAGCCCTCTTCGCTTGACGGTCAATACCCTTGGTGAGATCGGGGGTAAGATCGCATCTTTCTTCACCCAGGTTAGCGTAAAGCTTGCGGGCGCATCCTTTGGTGAGCTCTTCGAAGACCATCTCTCTAGTGGGTGAAAGCGGTTTTTCCTTGGGAGGAATTTGCGCCACGAACGTTGGTTTGCTTTCAGATTTTTGAAGAGAGGTTCCTACGCTGTTCTCAGCAGGTCTATTTTCGAAAGTGGTGTTCTCACCGATTTCCTTCTCAAAGGTGGATTTTTCAAGCGAGAGCTCAAGCATTAAGGCTTGTGATGGAGGTTCTTTCTGATGGGACACGATTTTGAGGGAATCTTTGGGAAGAGCCACTTCGAGAGGGCTCCCCTCAAGAGGATTACCTTCAAGAGAGTTACTCTCAAGAAAACTGCGTTCGAGAATTTCTCTAACTCCTTGAGGCCCTTTGTTCTTGAGAACGTCATTAAAATCCTCACCCAATTTATCCGGCTTTATGACCGTGACGGCCAGCCCTCGTTCTTGAAGAGCAAGAACAGATTTTTCCAAGCTTTGAGCCGCAGGAGAGTCAGGTGCATCATGATCGGCGCAAATGATAATCTGCGTATTGAGAGACTCAGGAACGATTCTCTTGATATTGGAAAGTCCCAAGGTAGCCTTGATCGTTCCTTGAATCCCTGCTGATCTTAAGCTTAAGGCCGTCTCCACGCCTTCAGCCAAGAAGAGAACGTTAGACACCGGAACGTCCTGAATCGCAACGGCTGATCCCTTCAGAACTCCAAAGGAGCGCTTAGCCACAGGAATATCCGCTTTGAGGGCTGTATGCGCATTCAGAAACGTCAATTGCACGGCTGTAACGTCCCCCTCAGGAGATCTGGCAGCTGCCATAAGACAGGGAAAGGAGTACTTGGAATTCGGGTCCGTAAAAAAGGGCAGATAGCGAAGATCGTCAGAAAGGACGCCCTCTATTTTCCGATGCTCCCTGAGATAGCGTTCGGCAAGTGTTCCTTGAATGGGGCGTCCCTTATCCCAAAGAGCTTGGGCTCTATCTATTCTCGCTTTCTCCTCCTCATTTAAACCCCCAGCCTCCTTTTTAAGGGTTTGAACGGTTGGGGCCAAGGGCTGGGCTACTTGGTGGTTGAGATCTGTTCGATCTAATCCCGCCCAGGACGCGCCATATTCTAAGGCCTCTTTAAATTCGAGCCCTTTGAGCTTCATGAGCATATGGAGGGGACCCCCTGCCATTTCGCTATTCTTATGATCAATCCAGGCCCCTGTCTTAAGATTGACCGCAATATGCCCATTCTTTCCATAACGACGCTCCTGGCTTGATGAAGATGCTGAATTGTAGGGCTCTCCTATAGAAGAAAAGATATCATCTGCAAATGAGGTCATATTTTGTTTAATGGCATCCTCTACGACTGTTATGTCCATATGGTTTAAGGCTACTCTTGCAGATGATGGCGAATAAGTTCTTCCCTCAAAGTCAGAATTCGAATAGTGAGTCGTAGTTTGAGACGTATGCTGAAGCATTGAAATCTCTGAAGAGATGGGAGTCCCCACTTTCTTCTGAAGCAGTTGCTCAGCTCTGGCTTCTTCGCGAATGCTCGTTTGTGAGACGTCAGGCGTTACCCGGATGTCCTTTTCTCTATAAGAGCCCAAGAAATGATCTGCAACCTGCCAAAAGGCTTTCTTGGAAACAGCCCCCATGGCATCTAGCTCGTTTGAGACCCGCTCGAATATCTTGGTAAGCAAGCGATCATCCTGCTGCATCAGCTTGTTCAAAGAATCCGCATCCAAATAATCGCCTGGAGAGAGTTTTTCTCCTGACTTAGCCAGGGCTTCGGGAAGCTTTTCTGGTCTCCAGAAGTCGAGGGAACTCCCAAATACCTGCACATCCTCTCGATGGCGGGTCATGGCCACATAAGCCAGGTTCTGGGTCATCTCAAAGGACGCCAACATATAGGTCTGGTCCACCGTTGTTCCCTGGGACTTATGAATCGTAATCGCCCACCCTTGGTCAAAATAGGGATTCAAATTCGGAGCAAAGGAAATCTCTTTACCTTCATCCAGCTTTACTTTCATTGTCTGGGGCTTCAAGTCCGTGATGGTCCCCATAGTTCCATTCTTAACGCCCAGGCTTTTGGTGTTTTGTGTAAAGACAATACGATCACCTTTAGAAAAGTTCTTTTGTTGCTTGATGATGTACTCTCTCTCAAAATCATCCTCGATGCGTTTAGCAATTGTGTAGGTGAACTCGTGCCTTTCAATATGGCCTGATTCTTTCAAAAGAGCTCGGGCTGAGCGGTTTAAATCATTCGTATCCCGATTGCTAAAGGCCAACATGATGGAACTCTTCTCAGGTGCGTCCTTAAACCCAGAGTGCCACGCCTGAATGAGCGCAGCCTTAGCACATTGGCGCACATCTAATCCTTGACCGGGTTTAAAACCCGGTTGCTTTTTCAACCCCACCAGCTCATCCAACCCGCACTTTTTAAGGAGATCCACAGCCTGTTGCTCTTGGGCCGTTTTATCCTGCCTTTTGTCCACGAAAAGATCCGCCAACCTTAAAGGATCAAGAGAGCGTGCCTCCAGGAAAGGCGCGTAAGCTTCGCCCTTTTTCAGAATTTGCGCTGCTGATGATTTCTGTATACTCTTCCATTCCAGATAGCGTCCAAAGTCCTGGTGCTGTTTCGCGAGAGAATAGGGGCTGCCTTCAGGGTTCGACTTATTAATATCCCGCATCATCTCACGATAAATCAGCGAAGACGTCCGAGTCGAGACTTCATAGAGTTTTAGAACGCCTTCACGATCACCACGGTCAAGGACCTCATGTAACGTGGGGAGTTTCTCCTCTACAATGTGGACATGACCTTTATCCATGTATTTCTGAATGGCTGCTTGGGTGTGTTGTTTTCCAAAGAGGACGGTTGCTTCACGTTGCCACTCTTGCCTCTGTCTCACTACCGTATTGAGCTCAACCTTCCCAAGACGCGTCGTGACAAGGCGAAAGGCAGGCCCTGCTTCCACAGGCTGGAGCTGCGCCCCATCCCCTACAACGATGAGTTTGACGCCAAGTTGTTTTACAGCCCTCAACAGTTGCTCAAAGCGCTCCATATCCACCATGCCCGCCTCATCCAGGATAAGAACGCTGTTTTGATTGTACTGACAGCGCCCTTCCTCAAATTCCTTCAGGAACTTATGCAGGGTGCTTGAGGGAATGCCGCTCTGCTCAAGAGACTTAGTCTCAAGATTCTGTGCAGCCTTACCCGTAGGCGCCAACCCATAAACCGAATAGCCCTCTGCCTTCCAGATGTCATGGCAAACACCAAGGGCCGTCGTTTTACCTGCGCCCGCGATGCCAACCACGCATTTGAGTTGCCCTTCATCAACCAAATGATGGATGGCTTTGACCTGATCTGACGAAAGCCCTCCAAACTGCTTTAGCTCCTCATCAGCTTTTTCCAGGGCAGGATCGATAGAAGACGCTTGAACGCCATGAGACTTTGCTTTTCCGAGTGCATCCGCATTTTCAATGAGCGACCTCTCCGCCTTAAGCAAGGTACGCGTGGTATAAATGGATTTCCCTTCCAGGTCCGCTTTTAACAGCATCAGCTCGTTGGAATTTTTAAGCTTGGCCTCGAGCTTTTGAAAAAGGGGCAACTCATCCACATAGCGATGGAGGACGCGTCTCACATCGGCCCACATGAATGTGGAATGATGCTTTGAGACTATATCTAGAACCACATCAGGCCGGCGCATAATGCGGTAAAGGTTACGAAGCTGAGTGTCATGAAACTCCTGGGCCTTATCTGTGACAAATGAGTCTGGCTTATTTTTAGGGTTGGCTCTTCTTTCCATCTCCAAAACCCCCTTTCCCATTTTGGGTTGGGGCTCAATATCAATTCCTCGGTCTTTGTGAGAGCGATGATCGACACGAACATCATGACCATTCAGCTTGAGATGAAAGTTTGAGTACTCCTGCCACTGAGCGCGCAACTCGAGAAGGAGCTCCTTTTTATTCCAGTCTTCTTCCTTTTTGGAATTCATACCCTCCTCATCCAACCGTCTTGTGGTTACCAGAACGTGACAGTGGTGATTCTCATCACCCGTTTTCTCCTCCTTGTCAAAATGAAAATTGAGCTGGGCAGCCATGCCTCGCGCGCAAAGTTGATCTTCCACAAATTCCCGAGCAAGAGCCATGTTTTGCTCTTTTGTAAGCTCCCGATGGAGGGCAAACTCGAACTCTCGCCAGATACGAGCATCAACTCTTTTCTCTGATGCTTCCACAATATCGACAAAAGCCTGGACGCCTTTCTGTCGATCTTCACCCATTAGTTTTTGAACATCAACCGCCCACGCAGGCGCATCTTTTGGCAACAACAACTCCACATGCTCCACATCCTTAGATCGCTGATCGAAGCTCTGGCCTGTTTTGTCATCGTAAAGTTTGCAACCCGCACGATAAGCCACAGCACTCACCGTATTCCGGCTGCCTCGAGAAATCATCTTCACGCTGAAATGATAAAGCGCCATGAGATAAACCTTCAAACTTGGTCTAAGGCGCTTGCGCCTAAGAGCGGTTGACGAAGGCAACATGTAAGCGCGCATGGAAACTTTTTAGCAAAGCTACCAAGACGGGCTTAGATAGCTGGCGCTATCATTTTTTATCTCTGGGTTTTTCTACGGGGTTACCGCTGGGTTTATTTATAGTATCGGTTTATTGCCTTGAAGAAGAATAGCAAATCTGCTATCTTATGTCATCAATAAAAAACATAAAGAGGGAGCTCGTCTGATG
>JACDGE010000021.1 GCA_013815465.1 Alphaproteobacteria bacterium
GGAGCACCCGTAGTTGCAGGAGCTCCATTAGCGGGAGCACCCGTAGTTGCAGGAGCTCCATTAGCGGGAGCCCCAGGCGCAGCCTTACCAGGCGTGGTGGCTGTTGTAGGAGCTCCCCTTATCGCAGAACCTGTAGAGCCTAAGATCGAACAACGTCTTCCCTTTGCAAAGCAAATTAAACCCTTGAACAAATCTGCGGAAAAACGTTTTGAGAAATCCAATCTTCCCAGAAAAAAGCCCATGCCAGATTTACAAAGGACAGGAAAGGTTCCGCCTGCTGCAGGGCAATTTCTAACAGGAAGTACTATTCCTTTCCAGGTTGTACAACCCATTATTGATCTGGGTGAAGAAGTTGTTAATTTGACAAATTTCAGCAAAAACTTATTTAAAGAATTTGTTCAAGAGGTTCGCTTAAATTTTGGGCCTCTTCAAATTGAGACAATGGCAACCCAGTCTAAGAGAACTGTCGATCTTGTCGAGCCTCTTCAGATAGGGTTGCTCGAAACGAGCGAGTTGATCCAAAAGCGACCCATTGTTGATCTCGGTGAAGAAGTAGTTAATTTGACAAATTTCAGCAAAAACTTATTTAAAGAATTTGCCCAAAATGTTCGCTTAAATTTTGGACCTTTGCAGGAGACAAGGACAGAAACTGTTGATCTGGTCTCACCTCTTCAGTTTGAGACAAAGGAAAGAGAGATAACACAGGCACAGAATCTAACAGGTGCTGGAAAAGCGAAATTGCAACCGGGATTCTTGTCGGCTCCAGCTGCTCCAGATACTAAAGGCAATTTACTTGCGCAAGCTAGAGAGTTCGCTGATGCGATGGATGCGCTGAAAAAGACACTTAAATTCCAAACGCAAGCGCCCAAGGTAATTGCAGACTCTAAAGCATTAACGGCACAAGCTCCCCTTATCGCAGAACCTGTAGAGCCTAAGATCGAACAACGTCTTCCCTTTGCAAAGCAAATCAAACCCTTGAACAAACCTGCGGAAAAACGTTCTGAGAAACCCGATCTTCCCCGAAAAAAGCCCCTGCCAAATTTACAAACGACAGGAAAGGTTCCGCCTGCTGCAGGGCAATTTCTAACAGGAAGTACTGTTCCTTTCCAGGTTGTGCAACCCATTGTTGATCTCGGTGAAGAAGTAGTTAATTTGACAAATTTCAGCAAAAACTTATTTAAAGAATTTACCCAAAAGGTTCGTTTAAATTTTCCACCCCTTCATGGTGTAACAAGCGAAACTATCAATATGAAAGAGAATCTGGGCGTTACTCTTAGTGAAAGGACGATATATCCGGATCTTATTCAAGATTTACCCTTGCCGAAAAGGCTTCAAGGCTCACCCTTGGCAGCAAAGAGGGGAGCTCAGCCTGTTCAACTTGATTTTGATTATCCATTGGCAACTGACTTTACAGGAAAAATGGAGATCCCTGATCTAGATATTTTTACTCCATTTTTTGGTGCACTTAGAGATCTTCAAGATGACCGCAAGGAACCTATGAGTGACCGCCAGATTTTCGAAAAACCCCCTTTGACCCCGGAAAAGGTCGAGCTCATTCAGCCTCTTCATGTGGTGACGAGTGAAACTATCCATTTAATTGAACAACTTAAGGTGGAATTTAGTGAAATGACTATCTTCCCAGATGAAGTTATAAATTTACCCATGCCTAAAAAACTTCAACCCTCCCCCTTAGCAGGAAAGCAGGGAAGTGCAGCTACTAATCTTGACTTTGATTATCCATTGGCAACTGAATTTACAGGAAAAATGGAGATTCCCGACCTAACTTTTGTTCCTGCACCAATTTTTGGCGCCCTGAAAGATCTTAACCTTACTGAGCGGAACCTTCCCATGGGAGGTTCAGAGTACTTTCCTGAACCAGCTATGAAGGGTGCAGAGAAACAAGTTCCTCTTCCTAGGGATAATGATATGCAAAAGGTAGGTGGGAAGCTATTGTGGACCCTTGCTCCCACTGGCATGACAGCAAAAGTCCCTGCCGCTGGGGGTGAACCCCTAAAGGTAGAGGCAAAAGAAACTATTCTACACCAATTATTAAAGACTGCAAAAAAAATGACTTCCGCTCTTAAAGGAATTTCTTCTGTGTTGGAAAATGACTTAGATGAGAGAGAGAAACAGGACCAAAACGAGAAAGCCCTGATTGCGGCAGGCCGCGCTGGAACTTTACAATATACATCTCCACCTATTCGCCCTAGTTTTATAGATCTTCCTGAATTATCAACAAGTCTAGCACCTACGGGTGCACCAGAACTTACGGATGCCTTTAAAAAAGTAAGCAAAGCCGCCACAGAAAATTTTGTTGTTAAGAAAACTGAACCTATTAAAGGACAACCCCTTCCTTTGATTATGCCTGAAGAAGCTGCGGAGACAGTTGACACACCTTCCCTTAGCCGTGCCCCTAAAGTCGCTGGGTCACCTTTCCTTACTCAACCCATTGAAGCTCCAGGAGCAACCACTATCGCTGAGTCAGCTTCACTGACCCCTGCACCTAAAGTCGTGCCAGGAGCTGTTCTTGGCACACCCCTCCAAGCCCCTGATGCAGCTCTTATAGCTGACCCAACAGAAGAGATGAGAACTCTTATAGAAAACTATCAAGGTGCTTTGCGGGATAATGTTTATAATCAGCCTCGCTATGCTAAGAAAGGAGGTATGCCTGACAAAATTAAAAATTCTAAACTTATGACAGATGACATGACAACTTATTCTGCAGATGAGGTATGGGCTCAGGCGACAAAAGTCTCAAAGAATGCGCTCGTACAAAAACGGGTTAAAGAGTTTTTGGGGGTCACTGACCTTACAGGATATAGTGATCATGAGATCCTTCAACGAGCCACAGAGGCCTTAGACGCCCAAACCAATAAAATAGTGGACAGAAAGAAAGCACTATTTGACCGGGATTTTAATTTTGCCCAAGGTAAAATGGCTCAACCAATGGATCTGAGTTTGAACCTGAGAGAAGATGAATATGGAATAAATTTAGGTCAAGAACACGCTGCAAGCGCTCTCGATAATTTTAGGAACACAGCAACTCCAGAAGAGCTAGCGCTATTACAGGCCTATGAGTTTGAACTGGCCCAGCCATCTATGGATCAGAATACTGTACAGAAAATTTTCACCCGAATTACTAATGCTTTTCCAAATGGGGAAGCCATAGCGAATGCGCTCTTTAATGAATCTTTAGTTAAAAATTATGCAAGAGATGATCGGCAACAGTTAGAAGACAACTTCACAGCTGCATTCCCCCATCTTAATATAGCTGACTATGATGATGCAACTGTACATACAATGTGGGAGAACCACTTTGCTGCTTTGCTCTCACCCAAAACTACAACAGTTAAATCTCCCTCCTGGATGATACCAACAGGAGCGCCAGCGGTTGCTCCCGCCGATATTACGCCTGCTGATGATCTGGGTAATTTGAACACCTTTGATAGGAATGAGTTAATATCGCTTATGGGGCATTACATGAGCAATGTTAAAACTCCTGATAAATTCACTGATGATCAACTGCGTGAATTTCTTGGTATAAGGCTTAATGCGCTCGTAAGCGGCGCAGGAACTGCAACGGTAGCGTCAGCTGAATTAGACATTGACACTGCAGATTTAGAGACACTAAAGCAAGCTATTGATGTTGCTCAGGGGACAATGTATTCCCTAGATGAACTAAATCTCTTAGATGAGGCTCAAATACGTGACATTGCAGCTGATATGCGCGCTACAGGCACCTATTTTGCGGCGGTACCTATTGCAGACACTACAGCTTTACCACCAGCTGAATTAGACATTGATACTGCAGATTTAGAGACACTAAAGCAAGCTATTGATGTTGCTCAGGGGACAATGTATTCCTTAGATGAACTGAATCTCTTAGATGAGGCTCAAATACGTGACATTGCAGCTGATATGCGCGCTACAGGCACCTATTTTCCTGCAGGAGCAACTATCCCTTCACCCGCACCTGAATTAGACATCGATACGGCAGTTTTAGAGACACTAAAGCAAGCTATTGCTGGCGCTCAAGGGACGATTTACTCCTTAGATGAACTTGATATCTTAGATGAGAATCAAATACGTGATATTGCAGCTGATATGCGCGATGCAGGTACCTATTTTTCTGCAGGAGCAATTGGAGAAACGACAGCTTCACCTGCAGCAACTACAGTCACGCCTACACCTGCTTTCGATCTCGACACCGTAGATCTAGATACATTAAAGCGGGTTATAAATGATATTAATCCAGATATCCTAGATGGCTCTGAAGATGAGAACATGGTACACCTGCTTGCGAAGACAATCCCTGATATACAGAGTAAAATTACAGCCGCTAGAGCTGCACCTGTCAAAGTTTCTGATGGACTACCTGATGTCAAGAAAGCGCCTGTCTCTGCATTGGAGAATTTAAGTGCAACCTTGGCGTGGGCTCTTAGGCAACCTCCTGTTTCCCAATTTGAATCACTAGATGCCTTGCAAAAATGGGGTAAGACTAACGTTGACAGATTTGCCGCATCTCAGCCTTTGCTTGCCCAGTTTAATGATGAATTTGAAAGATACTATACTGAGGGTAATGCAGAAAAAAAAGCAGAAATTGCAGATGATCTACGACTAGCACGCAATGTCATAGAAAAGAAATTTGGCGTTAATGCAGCATTTGAAATTTTCAATAACGATCTCCTCATGGAACTGCCAGGTAAGTCTCCAGAGGAACAAAAATCTTACATTCATCGTCATTGGGATGAGCTTTGGAACGAGTATGGACAAGAGATTCTAAATAAAGCTACATCCTCTCAGATGGTCAGAAAAATGGTTGAACAAGTTGACAAGATCTTTGGAACTAACACAGGGAACAGGTTGTTAAAGGCTAGGATCGCAGGAAATCCAGAGGAATATGAAGCGCTTTGGGCCGAGTATGGGCAGAAAATAATGAATCCCTCTACGCCCCTGGGAAATGCTCAAGATCTTGTTAAAGAAGTGGATAATCTCTTTGGCCCCGACACAGGAGTGGAATTGTTGAAAGCCCGTATCGCGGGTGAAGGGAATCCGGAGGCTCAATCCCTCTGGGACGATTATAGGCAGAAAATAATGAATCCATCCATAGATCTGCGAGAGGCTCAAGATTTTGTTAAGGAAGTGGATAATATTTTTGGTTCCGGCTCTGGAAATGTATTTTTGCAAGCTCGTAGTCAAGAAGAAGATAAACTTTCAGGGGCAGGATTAAAAAATAGTGTTAATGCTCTCTCACCTTTAGAGGAAGATAAAACACCACAAATTACGATAACACCATCGCCCACAACTACCAACCCAAGTATTAGTCCTGTTATTTCCCCTAAGGAACCCGAAAAACCAGTAGATGTTTATATAACAGGAGATATAACAGCCGAAGGTGCGGATCTTCTTAAAGAATTAGTAAGCGACCTTAAGACTGCTACAACTAATGAAGAGCGAGAAGGTCTCATTTATGCAATTGAAACGATGTATAGCGGGACTAAAGTACTTCTTGGTAAATATGAAGCGGGCGGGGATAAGTTCGTTTACAATATTGAGCAGACAAATAAAGTAAACCAAGAGATGATAAGTCGAACTGAAAAATCAGGACAAACCCCAGCACAGCTTGCTCCACCATCTATTTTGGTGGATGTGAATGTCTTGAACTTGATTGGCTATAATAAGGCCGCCTTGGAACGAAAAGGTGAGTCTACCATAGAGTCAAAAGGGAAGGCAAAAGGGAAGGCAAAACAAGTCGTCATGACAAACTCACCAACAGAAGCGACGAAAAAGAAGAAAAGTGCGAAAAAACTACCCCTGAGGGGTTCGGACAAAGAGAGGGATTAAATTGCAGAATGAAACTTATGAGATGGGTAAGTTGTTTAAATTAAACTGTAAATAAGAAATTTATCTTCCACGTAGTGACCTCTATGTTAAGGCTGCTTCTGGGCGAAGTTTTTCCATGAACCCCGTCTATATTCGTCCTGAGCGCTAGCTTAAGAAGAATGGAAACGGGCTGTTTGTAGTGCTGAAATTAACATAATAGCAATGAGTAAGGAGAATTTTTAAGTTCATTGCTGATTTTTAAACCCTAATCGCCCACCCATATACCCACCTCTCTCATCCTACATTTTTTATTAGACTTCTTTCAAAATGAGAATGAGATCCCGGCCTTGAGCTGGGATCTCATTTTATGGATCCAATCTATATCATCCTATGTGTCGAATGAGGTCTATTTAACACCTCCTTTCTCCCCATCAAACTTTTTATTGCCCATATGGCAAAATAATTTTAAACTAAGAAAAACAGGTAAGTGCACGCCCGTGAAAAATATAATTAAAAACAAACCGTTTTGGGCTCTCTTTGGTGTTCAGTTTCTTCAAGCGTTTAATGATAATTTTTTTAGAACAACGCTCATTACGCTCATTACCTATCACTTAACGATCTATTCGGTATCGGAGAAATCTCTTTTTGTATCGACCGCTTTTGGTTTATTTATGCTGCCTTTTTTTCTGTTTTCGCCTCTTGCAGGTCAATTGGCTGATGCTTACGATAAATCAAGAATTATTAGAACTGTCAAAGTTGCTGAACTTTTAATCGTCAGCATAAGTGCCTATGGTTTTATTGAGAAAGATCCTTATTTTCTCTTAGGCGCTCTTTTTTTCATGGGAATTCACTCTTCTTTTTTTGGGCCCGCTAAATACAGCATTATGCCCGATATTCTGGCCCACGAAAATCTTTTGAAGGGCAACGGTTATATTGAAGCGGGAACATTTTTTGCGATTATGTTAGGGACTCTTTGCGGCGCTCTGATGATACACATGGAAGTTCCTCTTTATATGATAAGCCTTCAATTATTTTTTGTAGCCTTTCTAGGGCTTATCATAAGTTGGCAAATTCCCGTCCTTTCACGAGCAGCTCCCCGCCTTAAAATTCATTTGAACTGGATGTTCGAGATGAAAAGGCTTTATAGGTATGCTTCTTATGAACCCAGGGTTTTTAAAGCTATTGTGAGTATTGGATGGTTTTGGTTGGTGGGGACACTTTTTTTGACTCAACTTCCCCCTCTAGCACATGGAGTCCTAAAACTTGAAGAAAGTATTTACATTTTTCTCCTGCTGGGTTTTACACTGGGAATTGGCTGTGGGTCAGTTTTGTGTAATTGGTTTTTTAAGGGAGAGATTACAACCAAATATGTTCCTCTACTGGCCTTTCTCATGGTTCCTGTTTTATTTGATATTTCAAGCTTTAGCAAGCCATTTGGTCCAACAACGACAGTGCTCTCTACTTTTCTAACCTCCTTCGAAGGGTTACGACTGATAGCTGATATCCTAAGCCTTTCCTTTTTGGGGGGCCTGTTTATTGTTCCTTTATACACGTTTATTCAAGTGGAAGTGTTGAGCCGACGACGCTCTCAAATTATTGCGTTTAATAACATCCTCAATGCAGGATTCATGGTTTTTGCGAGTGCTGCATCTTATTGTCTTTTGCGACTCAATTTTACTATACCTACGCTGATTTTTCTGTGCGCCATGGGGCAAGTTGTAATGACTTTTTATGTCATTCGAATCCTTCCTGAATCTGCGTTTAGAACCCTTCTTTATGGTCTCCTCCGACTTTTTTTTCGTCTTGAAGTCCACGGCCTAGAAAATTATAGTGCTGCAGGCAGTCGGGTGATTCTGATTGCAAATCACACTTCTTACCTTGACGCTCTGTTAATCGCGGCAGTATTACCGGAAAAGCCTGCGTTTGCGGTTAATCTTTATACGGCTCAAAAATGGTGGATAAAACCCTTCCTCGTTCTCGCAAAGGTTTTTCCAATAGATCCCACCTCACCTTATGCTTTACGGCAGGTAATTGAAGAAGCAAAAAAAGGTCATAAGGTTATCATCTTTCCTGAAGGACGTCTCACGACGACAGGGAGTTTGATGAAAATATATGAAGGACCAGGCATGATTGCGGAAAAAGCAGAGGCAACCCTTCTTCCCATTCGTATTGAAGGGGCCCAATATACTTTTTTCTCCCTTTTAAAAGGACCGTTTCCGCGTCATTTTTTTCCTAAGATCACCCTTACCATTCTCCCTTCCTTTAAATTGCCTATTGATCCAGAGATTTTAGGAAGAGCACGCCGTCATCAACTTAGTGAACAACTTTATGACGTCATGACAACAATGATGTTCAGCACAAGCTCCTTTCACAAGACCCTTTTTACATCCTTACTGGAAAGTCGCAAACGCTATGGCTCATCCACGCCAATTTTGGAGGATGCAACTCGCACAACCTTTACATATGGGGCTTTTTTATTAAAGGTATTCACTCTCTCTCGTTTGATGGATCGAGCTGTGCAGGGGAAAGCACCTGTCGGCTTGATGCTTCCGAACACCCATGGACTTGTTGTAAGTTTTTGGGCTCTCTCAGCCATTGGCCGAATTCCTGCTCTTTTAAATTACACAAGTGGGGCGCAGGCTATTTTAGCTGCCTGTCGTATTGCAAATATTAAGACCATTTTTACATCCCGTGTTTTTGTTGAAAAGGCCCACCTCCAGGATCTAATTACCCTTTTAAAAACCCACAAAATACATGTTCATTACCTTGAGAATGAGCGTAAAAAGATTTCGTGGTTGGATAAAGGGTGGGGAATTTATGGGAGAATTTTTCCTGAAAGAGCTTATAAAAAGAAAGTCTCTTCTCCCCAACCTGATGAGGCTGCTGTCATTTTGTTTACCTCAGGATCTGAAGGCGTCCCTAAAGCCGTCGTTTTAAGCCATATCAATCTTCTCGCCAACTGTCGTCAATTAGGCGCCATTGTGGATTTTAATGAGAAAGATAAAGTGTTGAACGTTCTCCCTATTTTCCATGCTTTTGGATTAACAGCGGGAATGATTTTGCCACTTTTGTCAGGCATTAAGGCCTTTCACTATGTCTCACCCCTGCATTACCGTGTTGTGGCAGAGCTTGTGTACGACATTGGGGCAACGATTCTATTTGGGGCGGATACTTTTTTATATGGCTATGGGCGGGTGGCCCATGCTTACGATTTTCATACCCTGCGGTATGTTTTTGCTGGCGCTGAACGCCTTAAAGAGGAAACACGGCGTGTATGGTACGACAAGTTTGGTTTAAGACCTTTGGAGGGATACGGGACCACAGAAACAGGGCCTGTTCTTTGTGTGAATACGATGATGCACTACAAGGCTGGGACAGTTGGACGCTTTTTACCCGGAATTACATATCGCCTGAAGTCTGTTGAGGGGTTGCTTGAAGGTGGCCGACTCTCTGTAAAAGGTCCGAATATTATGAAGGGATACCTATTAGATTCTTCTCCCGGGATTCTAGTGCCCCCTCATGAGGGATGGTATGATACAGGGGATATTGTGCACATTGATGAGGAAGGCTATGTAACCATTAAGGGACGCGCCGCTCGCTTTGCAAAAGTAGGGGGAGAAATGATCTCACTTATGGGTGTGGAAGACGCCCTTTATCGTCTTTGGCCCGAATATGTTCATGCTGTGATCGCACAACCTGATCAAAAAAAGGGAGAGCAACTGCTTCTTTTAACAACCTTCCCGACGGCTGATCGCACCGCCCTTATGGCCTTTTGGAAAGGACAAGGTTTATCAGACTTATCCCTTCCCCGAGTGATTAAGATCCTCCCCTCTCTTCCGCTGCTGGGGTCAGGGAAGATCGATTACAAGGCGTTAGAGGCGTTGGCACACCCGTAACTTACGATGAAAGAATCTAAATCATGATGATGACTAAACTGCCCCACCGGGGCGTCCTCGAAATTCAAGGAGAAGACAAGGCGTCTTTTCTTCAAGGCTTGATTTCAAATGATGTCACCCAAGTGACACCAGAACAGGCGATTTATGCGACTCTTCTCAGCCCTCAAGGGCGTTATCTTTATGATTTTTTTATCATGGAAAAGGGAGGATCCTACTTCTTGGATGCAGAGGCTGCCCGCTTACTCGATCTCGTCAAAAGATTGAGCCTTTATAAGCTACGCTCAGCTGTGACGCTGATTCCTCGGCATGATTTAAATGTCTATGCCCTTTGGGGGGAAAATATAGCTGCAGCTCTTGACTTAAAAACGGAAAGAGGGAATGCCCATTCAGATGTCTATATGGACCCCCGTCTTGTTGAGCTGGGGGCTCGGCAAATGGCTGAATATCCTCCTACTGGTTTTGAACAAGTTCCTTTTGAAGCGTATGATCTGCATCGTCTTATGTGGGGCATTCCTGAAGGGGGGGCAGACATCATTCCTGACAAGTCGACACTTTTAGAATCAGGAATGGATGAGCTCAATGCGATTAGTTGGACAAAGGGCTGTTATATTGGTCAAGAATTGACGACACGGAGTAAGTTTGTGGGACAAGTTCGCAAACGATTGTTGCCTGTTAAGATTGAGGGACCGTCTCCTGATTTCGGAGCAGAGATTTTTCTGGGTGAGACTGCCGTTGGGTCTATGCGCACCCACCGAGATGGCTATGGACTCGCTCTCTTGCGTTTAGAGCATATCAAAATCGATGGAGAAGGGGAGACTCCCCTTCAGTGTAATGGGATTATTTTGAGGCCGTATAGGCCAGAATGGATGAAGGGGGCGGATTAGTTCACCCCTCTAGCGTCATCCCCGTCCTCGCGAAAGCGGG
Organism: Alphaproteobacteria bacterium; assembly: GCA_013815465.1. Taxonomy (GTDB): domain Bacteria; phylum Pseudomonadota; class Alphaproteobacteria; order UBA9655; family UBA9655; genus UBA9655. The sequence continues at coordinate 10,644 of JACDGE010000021.1, forward strand.
GAACACGGGAACCCAGGAAACACTTAGTACGGTGCAAACACTTTCCAGGGGCCCCGACTCGCGCTTCGCGCTCTCGGGCATAACGCTAGAGTGATTGTCATTAACGAAGTTTGTATCCTACATCCACAAATACCAACCAAGCATCAGGACAAGGCCCAAAACCATGGCAAAAGCATAATGGTAAACGTATCCGGTTTGGAGACGACAAAGAAGTCCTCCACTTGCAAGAGAAAGGGCAGCCAGGCCATTGGGACCTAGTCCATCGATAGCCTTTTGATCCCCTTCTTTCCACAAAAACTCTCCGAGTTTTAAGGATGGCTTTACAAATAAGCGGTCATACAATTTATCAAAATACCACTTATGATAAAGAAAATTATAGATTTTCCTAAAATAATGGGCAAGCTGGCCCGGCCACTTTTCTGCATATGTGTAGAATATATAGGCAATGCCTATGCCTATAAGGGCCGCAAATGTGGGGCACCACCCCACCCACCTTTCTACATCATGAGCGGCTTTAATGACTTCGTCTTGAGGGAGGACAAAAATAGCTGACCCCCAAAAGTTGGTGTATTCCCCAACAAAAAGCTCGTAAAATATATATCCAGAGAAGAGGGATCCGATAGCGAGGAAAAAAAGTGGAATCAACATAGAGAGAGGAGATTCATGAATATGGCTCATCACCGCATCATCGGCTCTCGCAACTCCGTGGAAGGTCAGCAAGAGAAGACGCCAGGAATAAAAAGCCGTAAGAAGCGCCGAAATAACAGCGGACACAAAAGCGATCTTGCTTCCCGGTAATTGGGACACCCAATCAATCTCTATAATGATATCTTTCGAATAAAATCCTGCAAAGAAAGGTATGCCTGCAAGCGCGAGGCTGCCAATCCACATAATGACATAAGTGACGGGAATATATTTCCAAATGCCCCCCATCTTTTGAATGTTTTGCTCGTCCGACATCGCATGAATCACGGATCCTGCTCCTAAGAACAGCAAAGCCTTAAAAAAGGCATGGGTGGTCAGATGGAACATGGAGGCACTGTAGCCAGAAAGGCCTGCTGCCATAAACATATAACCCAGCTGACTGCAGGTGGAGTAAGCAATGATTCGTTTGATATCATTCTGAACACAAGCAATAGTTGCCATGATAAATGCCGTTGCCGCCCCCACCACGGTAATTAATTCCCGCGCCAAAATAGCATACTCTAAAAGAGGCGAAAGGCGAACAACCAGAAAAACGCCAGCCGTAACCATGGTCGCTGCGTGAATGAGGGCCGAGACCGGCGTGGGGCCCTCCATGGCATCGGGCAGCCATGTGTGAAGTCCAATTTGTGCAGACTTACCCATGGCCCCTATGAATAGCAAAATCGAGGCAAGGGTCAACGCGTGTACGGGCATTCCGCAGAAGACAAAGATGTCATTTTGGTGAATTTCCATAAGCTCAAACATTGTGGAAAAATCAAGCGTTCCAAAGGTTACAAACAGTGTTAAAAGACCTAGAACAAAGCCCATATCCCCTATACGGTTGACGAGGAAAGCTTTTATAGCCGCTGCGTTGGCCGTTTCCTTATCATACCAGTATCCAATCAAAAGGTAGGAACATAACCCCACCCCTTCCCATCCAAAGAATAGCTGCAGCAAATTGGGGGCGGTGACAAGTGAAAGCATAAAAAAAGTAAAAAGACTTAAATAGGCCATAAAGCGTGGAACGCCTGGGTCCCCCTTCATGTAGCCAATAGAATAAATATGAACCATGAAGGACACAAACGTGACAACGCTTATCATCACCAGGCTAAGACTATCAAGTTGGAGTCCCCAACTGACCTCAAAAAACTCTACCTGTATCCAGGTAAAAAGGGGAATGATAAGAGATTTTTCCTGAAGGCCCATTTGAATAAAAAGATAGATAGCTAGGAGTGTTGATATACCCATTAGACTGCAGGTGGTAAGGTGAGAGAAGCGATCGTCTAGTTTTTGCCCTACGGTTCCTGCTAAAAGGAACCCCAGAAGGGGGAGTAAAACAACACAAAGAGCAATTGGGATCATGCTATACTCATCCTTTCATCACCGCCATGTCATCTACATCGATATCTCCGCGGTTGCGGAAAAAAACGAGAAGAATAGCAAGTCCCACGGCTGCTTCAGCAGCAGCAATTGTTAAAACAAAAAGTGCAAACACTTGACCCACTAGATCTCCCAGATACTGAGAAAAGGCGATAAAGTTTACATTGACGGCAAGCAACATCAATTCAATAGACATCAAAATGACAATTACATTCCGGCGGTTAAGGAAAATCCCAATCGTTCCAATGATAAAAAGAAGGGCGGCTACAATAAGGTAGTGATCTAAGCTAATGGTCATGTTTCCCCTAAATTCCTGAGCCACTTGGAATGTCCATCAATTGGACGCTGTCTTTCATTTGTCTTTCGATCTGATCACCTATTTTTTGTCTTCTGACCCCTTCTCGATGACGTAAGCTCAGCACAATAGCACCAATCATGGAAATGAGCAAAATAAGGCCTGCGCACTGAAAGATAAGGGCGTAATGGGTGTAGAGTAAGTTTCCAAGAGCTTGTGTGTTTGTCATATCTTTATACAAAGAAATATGGGCCACTGTTAAGTCAAAAGCTGAAGAGGACGTTCTCCAACTGACCAGCATCAAAAGAAGTTCAGTCATGAGCACGCCACCGACAACACCTCCTATGAGGGAATAGCGATGAGTAACTTTTTGCCCTTGTCTCATTTCTAAATTAAGCATCATCACAACAAAAAGGAAAAGAACTGCAACCGCTCCCACATAAACCACGATCAACATCATGGCGAGAAACTCAGCTTGAGCTAAAACAAAAAGCCCTGCGGCATTAAAGAAAGCCACAATAAGAAATAAGGCTCCATGGACCGCATTACGAGATGTGATAACAAGTGCTGCGGCACTCAAAAGAGTACCGGAAAAAATATAGAATAATATGGCGGTGATGTTGATCATTTATTTCTCCTTAACGATAAGGTGCATCTTGTTCAAGACGTTGGGCAATGGCGGCTTCCCAACGATCCCCATTTGCGAGTAATCTTTCCTTATCATAATAGAGTTCTTCTCGTGTTTCTGTTGAAAATTCAAAATTTGGTCCCTCAACAATAGCATCCACAGGGCAAGATTCTTCACACAAACCACAATAGATACATTTTGTCATATCAATATCATAACGGGTGGTTCGTCTGCTGCCGTCTTCCCGTTCTTCTGCTTCGATCGTAATGGCTTGGGCGGGACACACGGCTTCACATAGCTTGCACGCAATACATCGCTCTTCCCCATTTGCATAGCGCCTCAACGCATGTTCTCCTCGAAAACGAGGGGACAAAGGTCCTTTTTCATAAGGGTAGGCAATCGTCACTCTTTTCTTCATAAACATATATTTAAGTGTGAGTCCCATGCCGGAAAAAAGCTCTGTCAGGAAAAAAGCCTGAAAGAATCTATGGAGACGTTTTATAGAGCGGGAAGAAGCCATACTTTTCTATACTCCATGGATTTGATTAAAGGCCACTATAATACTTGCCGTTAGGAAGACCCAGAAAAGAGAAAAGGGCAAGAAGACTTTCCACCCTAAGCGCATAAGTTGGTCGTAACGAAAGCGGGGAAAAGTCGCTCGAACCCAAAGAAAAATAAAAAGAATAAATGAAATTTTTAAGGCGAACCAGACGATTCCCGGAATCCACGTAAAGGGAGCGATACTAAAAGGTGGCAGCCAGCCCCCAAGAAAGAGAATGGTTCCCATCGCGCTCATCAGAATCATATTCCCATATTCTCCCAGGAAAAAGAGAGCAAAGCTCATGGAAGAATATTCCACATTATAACCAGAAACAAGTTCGGCTTCAGCTTCGGGCAAGTCAAACGGAGCGCGGTTCGTTTCTGCTAAGGCAGATATGACAAAGAGGACGGCCATGGGCAAGTGGGGTACAACATACCAAAGCCCGCTTTGGGCTTCAACAATTTGACTTAAATTTAAGGATCCTGCCGATAAAAGGACAGTTATAATAATAAGCCCGATGGAAACTTCATAAGAAACCATTTGGGCGGCTGATCTTAAGGCGCCTAAGAATGCATATTTGGAATTGCTCGCCCATCCTGCGATAATAACACCATAAACACCTAGAGAAGAGATGGCGAATAGATAGAGAATGCCTACATTAATATTGCTAATGACCACGCCTGCGCTAAAGGGAATCACAGCCCACGCGGAGAGGCTTAAACCAAAAGTAATTAATGGGGCCATCAGAAACAGCAAGGTATTGGCCCGGGTGGGGATAATCGTTTCTTTATGAAGGACTTTTAGGCCATCTGCAAAGGGCTGCAAAAGGCCAAACCAGCCCACCACATTAGGCCCAATGCGTAACTGCATAGAGGCAATAACCTTACGCTCTGCATAGGTTAAATAGGCAATGGCGAGCAATAAAGGGACGACAACAAGGAAGACAGAGCCGATTAAAAAAATAAAGGGCACAACGGCTTCACTCCAAAAATGATGGATGTTAATCATGGGTGCACCAGTGATTTTTGGAGAAGTACTCATTACTACGAGCGTCATCCCCGCGAAGGCGGGGACCCAGGATGAATGAGGAAGATTTTTTAACTCCATTATCAACCGTATCATTTATCTTTAATCCACTTATCATTTTTGCCCTCTCTTAAACGTCTTCTAATCTCATATTATCTCTGGGTCCCCGCCTTCGCGGGGATGAAGCACGTGGGGGGCGCCCCCCAAAATTTCTCGTGTACACTTTGCCATAGTAATGGAGTGGCGAGAAATAGGATCGGTCATGTAAAAATTCTTAATCCCTGATTCGAAAGGATCGGAAGACACAACACCCACAGAGGAAAATGGGGTCCAAGGAGCTCGTTGAACAATGTCTAGCTCCTCAAAAAGCGGGTTCACGTCAACGAGCCGTTCGCGTACTTCTTCCAGTGTATTGTATGGCAATATAAACCCTAACTTTTCAGATAGCGCACGAATAATTTTCCAATCTTCCTTTGCTTCACCGGGAGGTGAGACAGCCTTTAAACTGCGTTGTACGCGCCCTTCCACATTGACATAGGTGCCCGATTTTTCTGTATAAGCTGCCCCTGGCAAAACAATATCTGCAGCCGTTGCCCCGCGATCACCATGGTGACCTTGATAAATGATGAAGGCGTTCTTCAATGCCTCCATATCAAGCTCATCTGCGCCTAAGAGATAAACGGCTTCAATGTGTTTGCGAGAAATAGCATCACTTATCTCTTTGACACCATGCCCACCGGGGCCAGGTAAAAAACCTAGATCGAGCCCACCCACCCGACTCGCAGCTGTGTGTAATATATTAAATCCATTCCAGTCATCATAAATAAGACCATATTTGTCAGCAATCTGATACATAACGTTGAGAAGGGCAGGGCCGTCCCTACGACTTATGGCATTTTGGCCTAAAATTATCATGGGGAATTGAGCCGCCTTCAGTGCGGCAGAAACCGGATGCTTTCCTTTGAGAATTCTCTCAAGAATTAAGGGGTCATTCCCTAGATCGTCAACTGGATAGCCGAGATCATGATCGCATCCAAGACGAACCACGGGCAGCCCTGTTGCCAGATAATTTTTACGAATACGTGCATTAATCAAAGGCGCTTCCCAACGGGGGTTTGTCCCAATCAGTAGACAAAAATCAGCCTTCTCAATCCCTTCGATGGTGGTATTAAATAGATAACTGCAGCGGGGACCATCCCCTACCACAACTCCATCCTGACGACAATCCATATGAGGAGAGCCTATGGCAGTCATCAAATCTTTCAAAGCAACCATCGCCTCCAAATCAACCATATCTCCCGAAATAGCTGCAATATGATCACCGGGAATGTGTTGCAGTCGATCCACAATCAGCGCGAAGGCTTCATCCCAGCTTACAGGCTTAAGGCGCCCCTTGTTATCACGTGCATAGGGTTGGTCAAGGCGTTGATACTTCAATCCATCGTATGCAAACCGGGTTTTGTCTGAAATCCAACCTTCGTTTATTTCGTCATTCCGGCGGGGCAGAATGCGCATGACTTCCCGCCCTCGGCTATCAATACGAATGGAGCTCCCCACTGCATCGAATACATCCACAGAAAGGGTCCTGGACAATTCCCACGAACGTCCTCGAAAATTATAGGGTTTCGAGGTAAGGGCGCCTACGGGACAAATATCGATCATATTTCCTGAAAGCTCGGATCTAATAGCATTTTCAATATAAGTTCCAATTTCCATATCTTCGCCCCGGCCAAAAGCTCCCAATTCCGGGGCGCCAGCAATTTCAGTCGCGAAACGAATGCATCGAGTGCATTGGATACAACGGTTCATGGCCGTTTCGATGAGAGGGCCGAATTCCTTATCGGGAACTGCCCGCTTGTTCAAGTTAAAGCGACTCCCATCACTTCCATAGGCCATGGTAATGTCTTGAAGATCACACTCTCCACCTTGATCACAGATAGGGCAGTCCAGAGGATGGTTGATCAATAAAAATTCTAACACCCCTTGGCGAGCTTTTTTTACCATGGGTGTATGGGTACGAATGACCATTCCCTCGGACACAGGCATGGCGCAGCTGGCAATAGGTTTTGGACTTTTATCCATCTCTACCAGGCACATCCGGCAATTACCCGCAATGGAAAGCTTTGGATGATAGCAAAAGACAGGAATTTCAATCCCCAGTAACTCTGCCGCTTGCAGAACGGTCACTCCATCTTCAACTTCAATTTCTTGATTATCAATGATTAACTTTGGCATGCTTTTACCCTGCTCTCCGAACACCAAGTCGGCGTTCAAGTTCTGGCCGAAAATGGCGAATCAATCCCTGCACGGGCCAAGCGGCGGCATCTCCGAGGGCACAAATGGTGTGGCCTTCAATTTCATAAGTGACTTGCTCCAAAAGATCAATATCCTCAACTGTCCCAATACCGTCGCTCAAACGGGTGAGCATGCGCCACATCCATCCTGTCCCCTCTCGACAGGGTGTACACTGCCCACAACTTTCATGCATGTAAAATTTGGATAAACGGGCGATAGCCTTAACGATATCCGTCGATTTATCCATAACGATGAGAGCACCCGTGCCTAAACCGCTTTTACATTGGGCAAGAGAAGTGAAATCCATGAGCACGTTATCGCAAATATCCGTCGGTATAAGAGGAACGGATGCTCCCCCAGGGATGACAGCCAAAAGATTATCCCACCCCCCGCGCACGCCACCACCATAGGTTTCAATCAGTTCTTTAAGAGGAATGCCCATGGCCTCTTCCACATTACAAGGGGTATTCACATGCCCTGCAATACAGAAGATTTTTGTGCCCGTGTTATCCGGCGTACCCAGGGAAGCAAACCAGGCGCCTCCCCGCCGTAAAATGGTGGGGACGACGGCGATGGTTTCCACGTTATTGACAATGGTGGGGCATCCATAAAGACCCACAACAGCAGGGAAGGGGGGTTTGAGACGAGGCATGCCCTTCCGGCCTTCCAGGCTTTCCAAAAGGGCGGTTTCTTCGCCGCAGATATAGGCTCCCGCGCCGCGATGTACATAAAGGTCAAAGTCCCAGCCGGACCCTGCTGCATTTTTTCCCAAAAGACCTGCCTCATAGGCCTCTTCAATGGCGGTTTCCAAATGTTGGGCTTCTCGATAAAATTCTCCACGGATATAAATATAACCCGTATGGGATCCAATGGCGAATGCGGACAGAAGAGCCCCTTCGATAAGTTTATGGGGCTCATGCCGCAGAATATCCCTGTCTTTACACGTTCCGGGCTCGCTTTCATCCGCATTGATAATCAGATAACGAGGCGTCACGCCATCGTCTTTGGGCATAAAGGACCATTTTTTCCCTGTCGGAAAACCGGCTCCTCCTCGGCCTCTTAGGCCAGAGGTCATAACTTCTTGAATAATCCACTGTTGACCCTGTGCAATGTAGGTCTTTGTTTTATCCCAATCTCCACGACTTTTTGCTTCCGGTAGGTGCCAATCCTGCCTGCCATAAAGGTTCGTAAAAATGCGGTCGCTATCTTTTATTAGCACTGTGAATCTCCCCCATGAGCGTCATCGCCGCGAAGGCGGGGACCCAGGACGAACATAAATTCTGGGTTCAATACATCTTTTTCGTTTTTAAACTTCTTCTTAAAGAATTTTTCCATATCAAGCGTCTCCTGGCTCCCCGCCTTCGCGGGGATGACGCTCGTGGGGTGGTTCTAAGGGAGCGCTGCCCTGACGCCCTACGGCCGAACCAGGTTTTATGTCCTTACCTCCCTTCAAATCTTCCAGAAGGTTCAGAAAGGTTTCTTTAGTTAAATCCTCAAAATAATCGTCATTTATCTGAACAGCCGGGGCATTTACGCAAGCTCCAATGCATTCCACCTCGTTTACGGTAAACAAGCCATCTTCCGTCGTTTCACCCTCGGCAATGCCCAAGTGTTTCTTACACACTCGTTTAAGGTCTTCACTGCCCCTCAGCATACACGGTGTGGTGCCACAGATTTGGACATGATACTGACCTACAGGCGTTAAATTAAACATGGTGTAAAAGGTTGCGACTTCATAGCCTCTGACGAGAGAAACGCCAAGAATTTCCGTCACTTTTTCGATGGCGCTCGGCGGAAGCCAGCCCCCACATTGGCGCTGAGCAAGGTCAAAGAGGGGCAGAATGGCACTTGCCTGTCTCCCTTCCGGGTAGCGCTTTAAGATTAGCTCGATTTTCGCTTTGTTTTCTTTAGAAAACTCGAAGATTTTAAAGTCTTTTGGGGGGTTAGACACGGTGATTTCCTCTCGGTATTGCTTCCAAGGACTCTCCCACATTCCCCACGAGCGTCACTCCCGAGCAGGCGGGAACCCAGAAAAAAATTTGCTGCTTGGCTCCTGGGTTCCCGCCTGCGCGGGAATGACGCTCACAGTTGGCACGTGAAGGGGTTTTGTTGAGCTCCCAGCAATCCTTCTGACCACAGAACACAGAACGCTGACTACTGCTTCTCATCGATCGATTTCTCCAAATACAATATCCAAGGACCCAATAATACTGGGCACATCCGCCAGCATATGTCCTTTTGCCATAAAATCGAAAGCTTGCATAAAGGCAAAACTAGGGGCTCTGATTTTACATCGATAGGGTTGGTTACTCCCATCGGCTATTAAATACACGCCAAACTCTCCCTTTGGGGCTTCAACAGCCGTATAAGTTTCTCCCGGGGGCACGTGGTAGCCTTCTGTATAGAGCTTGAAATGATGGATAAGCGCTTCCATAGACGTTTTCATTTCAGCTCGCGGCGGGGTCGTTACCTTATAGTTTTTAACCTTTACTAGCCCCTCAGGCATTTGTTCCAAACATTGCTTAATAATGCGTACACTTTGACGCATTTCTTCCATGCGCACCAAGTAACGGTCATAACAATCCCCATGCTTGCCCACAGGAATGAGGAAATCCATTTGCTCGTACACTTCATAGGGTTGAGAACGGCGCAAGTCCCACGCAACGTTAGAAGCCCGCAACATGGGACCTGAAAAACCCCAATCCTGGGCTTGTTCTGCATTCACAACCCCAATATTCACGGTTCTTTGTTTGAAGATGCGATTGTCCGTTAATAGTCTTTCAATATCGTCAATGACTTGGGGAAAGCGATCGGCAAATGCGCTAATGTCCTCTACAAGACCTGTGGGAAGATCTTTTTGAACCCCTCCGGGACGGAAATAGGCTGCATGCATGCGTGCTCCTGATACACGCTCATAAAAGCCCATCAAAATTTCCCGCTCTTCAAAGCCCCACAAAAGAGGCGTCATTGCTCCTACATCAATGGCCATCGTGGTGATATTTAGAAGGTGATTTAAAATGCGTGTAATTTCAGAAAAGAGAACGCGAATGTACTTGGCTCGTAAAGGAATTTCAAGGTCCAACAATTTTTCCACAGCTAGGGCAAATGCATGTTCCTGGCACATAGGTGAGACGTAATCGAGTCGATCAAAGTAGGGGATCGCTTGTAAATAAGTCTTGTATTCAATTAGTTTTTCCGTTCCTCGATGGAGCAGTCCAATATGGGGATCGGCCCGTTCAACAACTTCACCGTCCATCTCAAGAATTAAACGCAAAACCCCATGAGCGGCTGGATGTTGAGGGCCAAAATTGAAAGTGAAGCTTTGGGTCTTCTTTGATTCTTGTTCAGCAGCCATCTAGCTTTTCCTCTTTTGCATCGCTTGGACTGCGACGTCCATTCCCTCCCAGGGACTTTCGAAATCAAAGGTCCGGAAAGCCTGAGGCAATTTTACTGGCTCATAAACAACCTGTTGTTTTTCTTGATCATAACGCACTTCCACATAACCCGTAAGGGGGAAATCTTTGCGTAAAGGATGCCCCTCAAACCCATAATCGGTCAAAATGCGTCTTAAATCGGGGTGATCATCAAAAGGGATTCCATAAAGATCAAATGCTTCTCTCTCCCACCAATTTGCACTGCTGTAAACGGCGCATGCTGAAGGAACGGGCATTCCCTCTTCCACTTCAACCTTAATCCGAATCCGCTTGTTGTGAACCAAGCTCAAGAGGTTATAGACGACTTCAAAGCGGGGTGTGCGTTCCAAATAATCGACCCCGCACACGTCCATAAGTTGGGAAAACTGCAAGGATTCCGAGTCCCGTAAATAGGCTAAAACCCGTGGAATCGAGAGCCTTTCGACATTCATCATCAATTCATTATGGATAACACTCCATCCCAAAACATCGGTCCCGATTTCCGTGGCGATGAGCTGGCCCAGGTCTTGGAGGTTTTTGGAATTATCCATATACACCCTCCATTGCGTCATCCCCGCGAAGGCGGGGACCCAGAAGATGCTGAATATGGCAAAGTTCTGTAAAAAAAGATTTAGAAGCGAAATAAATGTATTGAGGCCGGAATTTATGCTCGTCCTGGGTCCCCGCCTTCGCGGAGATGACGCCAGTTGTGGGAGATATTTTCCTAAAAAGTTGAGAATTGCACATATTCATTCCACTCAACACCGAGAATAATGGCGTTCACGGACGATCTTCCGCTGAAGCTGTAAAATGCCATAAAGGAGGGCCTCTGCCGTTGGTGGACAGCCTGGCACATAAATATCGACAGGAACAATCCGATCACACCCTCTCGTTACCGAATAAGAGTAATGATAATACCCCCCACCATTGGCACACGATCCCATGGAAATCACGTAGCGAGGCTCAGCCATTTGGTCATACACCTTACGTAAAGGGGCTGCCATTTTATTGGTCAGTGTTCCCGCTACAATCATGAGATCTGCTTGACGAGGGCTGGGACGAAACATGACCCCAAACCGGTCCAAATCATACCGAGCGGCAGCTGTCTGCATCATTTCGATGGCGCAACACGCAAGGCCAAAGGTCATGGGCCACAAGGAGCCAGATTGAGCCCAAGCAGCAACTTTATCAAGTTGGGTCACAATAAAGCCATTTTGGCTCACTTCTTGCGTTAGGGCATCCAATAAGGCATCAGGGTTAACTCCTGCCGGGATGGCTTCAATGCCATAGCCTGCTTTTAAAGATTCATTCGTTAAAAAGGGCTTGTTTATTCCCATTCGAGTGCCCCCTTGCGCCATTCATAAATAAATCCAATTGTTAAGATGAGCAAAAAAACCATCATCGAGAAATATCCAAAGAGACCAATATCCATTAAACTTATGGCCCAAGGAAAAAGGAAAGCGATCTCGAGGTCGAATATAAGGAATAAAATAGCGATCAGGTAAAAACGGACATCAAATTTTAGGCGTGCATCGCTAAAGGGTTCGAAGCCACACTCATAGGGAGAGAGCTTTGCTGCATTCGGCCGACGGGGACCGCGCAAGAATGATAAAAGGACGAAAAGAAGGGAAAGCCCAAAAACAGTGCCCATAAAAATAAGGATAGAAAAATAATCCGTAAGGTTACCATTCAATGGCATCTTCATTAGCTGGCTTGAGGAAAGGTCCAAAACATACTTCCTTCATTATTATTATTCTTTATTCTTACAACGAATGAGAGCCCTTGAAAACTCAAAACTTGAGGAAATTTAAAAATGAGAAACGCATCCGGCCAGAAGAGCGTGCACAAGCAATTACAGTCACATTCAAAAAGAGTAATGCTCTGGCAGTCGGCTACGCTCTTGGTTATCTTGAAGAAGACGATTAGGATCTTTTGATCTGTTGTGGGGTTCCTTATGGGGGAACTCCACAATTTTACATGTGACAAACACGGAAAATTTACGCTACACTTACCAAAGATAATAACAATGGCAGGAGATAACGCATGTCGAACCGCCCCTCTAAACCTCAGGGCACCCCCGGATTATTCCCTTATTTAACCGTTCGCAGTGCCGAAAAAGCCATCGATTTTTATAAAGAGGCTTTTGGCTTTCGTTTAAGTTCAGAGCCCGCAAAAGATGAGCAGGGCCGCATCCAACATGCTGAAATGAAATTTGGTGATGATGTCATTGTGATGTTTGCAGCCGAAGGTGCTTTCGGATCTCCTCGTAAAGCGCCCATTTCCCAAGGAATGCCGCCTTCTCTTGTGATTTATATCTATTGTGACGATGTGGATGCTCTGCATTCACGAGCTGTTGATCAAGGCGCCAATTCAACTATCGCGCCCAATGATGGATTCTGGGGAGATCGCTTTTGTTGTCTAGTTGACCCAGACGGTCATGAATGGATGTTTGCCACAAATGTCGCTGATCATAAATAAGGGGAGCATAAGGATGCCAGAACATAAAAAGGTAACACCTGATCCCACGAAAAAAGTTTCTATCGTCTCCCGTAATGATATTCCTGCGCTTGTCGTAGAGAGGGATGGTAAACAGGTTGATTTAGGTTTACGTATTTTTCATTCGAATGAGATTCTCGAAAATCTTCTTCAATCCCCGTCAGAATTTTCAATTGCTTGGGCCAGCTTGAAAGCGGGTGAAATTGTTCCAGCGCATACCCATGATACTTTAACGCTTCTGATTGTTTATCAGGGCTCTGGCCGGTTGCTTCCTGAAGGGACGCAGGAATTCGTTGCAGGGGATTGTATTGTGATTCCGCCCTATTGTGAGTCAGGAATTGTAGGAGGTGAACCTGATGGGTGTCACGCTATTTCTATTGAAGTGGGGAAAGACAGACTTCAAATGTCTAAGTATGCATAGAAACATGTAAGAAGTAATAGGGGAGGGGGCTATATGGCTTCTCGTGGCTTGCAAATCAATCATATTGGTGATGTAGAAGAAATTGAAAAAATACCCTTAGAGGCCCGGTTTAAAGAGCAGACAGCTTACGATATTATTGAAGGCGCGGCAAAGAAATGGGCCGAAAGAAATGCACTTACCTTCCTACCCTCTGGATCTCCTTTAGCTAAACCGGTCACTTTTACTTATAAGCAGATCTTTGATCGGGTAAATCAAACGGCAAATCTCCTTCTTTCAATTGGTGTTAAATCAGGTGATGCCATTTCATATATTTTACCAAGTATTCCAGAAAATTATTTTTTATTCTTTTCTTCACAAGCCGTTGGAATTGCAAATCCTATTAGCTTTAGTTTACCTCCAGAACAAATAGCGGAACTCTTGCGGACAGCTGGGAGTAAGATTTTATTCACCACAGGATCTAAGACAAATCCTCAATTGTGGGACAACCTTCTAACTGTACGCAATCTTTATCCAGGGTTAAAAAAAATTATTGTGCTGGAAGATGAAACTGACCTGCGCCAGAGTATTTATAACTTTTATGACCTTCTTTCAACTCAATCATCCTCACCTCTATTTCAAAAGAAGAAAATTAATTCTAAGGCCATTTGCTCCTATTTTCATACGAGCGGCACAATGGGGCCTCCTAAACTTGTGCAACATACCCACCATGGAGTTGTATATATAGCGTGGGTCGCGGGTATTTTTGCAAAATATGAGAGAACAAACTCGGTTATTTTGTCTGGGCTTCCCATGTTCCATGTTGCGGCGCCAGTAGTAGAAGCGCTTTCTGCCTTTTTCTACGGTGCATCAATGGTGGTGATGAGCCCTTTAGGGTGGTCGGATCCTTCGGTCATTCCTCACTTTTGGAAAATTGTTGAAAAATATCACGGCACTTCGATGGTAGCTGTGCCCCCTATTTACAAAGCATTATTAAAAGTCCCCCTCAATGGTGCGGATACCAGCAGTTTATATTCTACTATTTCTGGTAACGTGGCAATAAGTGAAGAAGACTTCAATCAATTTAAGGCTCTCACAAATGTAAGCATCGCAACTTTATGGGGGCAGACGGAAGCCCTCGTAGGATGTTTTAACTTTTCCTCTACCTCAAAAAGTAAGAACTTTGGATCTGCGGGCATCCGCTTACCCTATGAACAGATTAAAATTGTAAAATTAGATAAAAATGGGAATGTTTTAAGAAACTGTTTGCCTATGGAAGAGGGGGTTTTATGTATAAAAGGTCCTAATGTTAACGGATATAAAGTACAGGCATTAAATAAAACAGCTTTTTCCCCGGCCGGTTGGTTTAACACGGGAGATTGGGCATATCAAAACGCGGAAGGATATATCTGGATATTAGGCCGTCAAGCAGATTTTATTCAGTACAATGGAAAATATATATCCTTGTTAGAAATTGAAACAACGTTGCATCAACACCCCAAAATAAAAAAAGCAGCAGCAATTAGTCTCTCAGATGAGAATCTAGATATTTTTGTAATGCTACATGAGGGAACTCATATGACTGTTGATGATGTTAATCAGTACATTAATGATTCACTTAAAGAAAAATATGGTCTCATTAAGATGGATATCGAGTTTCGTCATGAGCTGCCTTTAAATGGGATGGGGAAAGTTCTCAAATATATATTAAAAGAAGAGCTGCAAAGAAGAAAGATAAACTGGGGCAAGAGGCGCGAAGCTTAAATTATGGGGGGTGGAGTATTTTGGAGCGAGACAGGGAAGAATTTTATTAATAAACTGATAACATTAGATATTTTAATTAAATATTTTGTTTACAAATTGTAAATAATAGTGTCTTCTATAGGTATAAGCGGTTTTAGCTTAAAAAAAAAAATAAAAAAATGGGAAAAACCATGAAAACACAATCAAAACATTTGAATTCTAATAAGATGCAAGTCATTTCTCGATCCTCAATACCCGTCATTTCCTCTATAGAAATGGATGGAATTGCTCACGAGCTTGGAAAGCTCTTCGATTTTCGCAAGCACCCAGATTTGGCCTCCTTTATTCCTGAAAATGCCCGTCCTTCATTCGCCTGGACGAACCTAGAGCTCCAAGAAGAGCTCGCTGCCCATGAACATCCAACGCCAAGTATGATTATTATCTGCCAAGGAGAAGGAGAAGTGTTTGGAGATTGTGAGCAAAAAATATGCGCTGGGGATGTCATTATTGTTCCTCCTTACCACCAGCATGGCTTTCGGACGCAAAACAAGGACGGCTTTTGGGCTTTGTCTGTACAGTTTGAAGGTCCAGGTCTTTACGAAAACACGAAAGCCCCACGGGTTGAATTTGTTGAAGAGAGAGAAAAGCTCTCTAAAACTGCATTTGATTCACTTCTCAAAGACCAAGAACAGTTTGTTGAAAAATTTAAAAAACATCCTTTGATTCAGCTTGTACAATCAATGTCTCTAGAAGATAAGAAAATGCAAGAAAGGTTACTTGAAGCTCTAAACATTTGGGGAAATTGGTTTCAAAGAATTATTTATATGCGTGCAGCAACAGGATCAAGTGGAGTGTATCAAACTCTGGCAGAGCAGCACATTCAAGAAGAAGTTGGACATAATACTTCTTTGCTTAAGATGAGAGGGAACAAGGAAATTTCTTTAAATGACCCTATTTTAGAAGCAACAGCGAGCTGGTTTTTTGAAAAGATGCTTTCCTTAACGGTTGAGGAAAAAACCGTCCTTATCCATTTTGTAGTGGAAGCGGCGGGCGATGTTTTTCATACGGAAGCCCTTCATCTCTTCCACCATACGCCCCACTTTCAAACTCATGTAGAGCACGATGAAGATCATTTTGGAATAGGTTGTCGTGTTTTAGAAGCTGCAGAACACCTTGAGATTGAACAGTTAAGATTAATTTTGAGCCGGGGATGGGAGATGATGGATCTTTTGCTCTCACGTATTGCCTATTTTACCCACCATGGGGGCATCGAAAAAGAAACTGATACAAGATACGATATGGCATACGCAAAAGCTTCTTAGAGGATGGGCTGAAACAAATAAAAAAGGAGCAGGCTATCCTTCATCCGTATAGCTGAGGTGTGGGCCTCTATAAAATCGGTATAATAATTCTTACGAAGTATCTAAAAGGAATAAAGAAAATACCGCTAGGGAGATCACATCATGAAAAAGAGGATAATGATTATAGTCGCACGTACATTAGGAAATGGCGTAGAATTATGTAATTTTGCTTTATATGGGATTTCTACACCTGTGTTAGCGCCTCTTTTTTTCCTTCTTCCGGCTCGAAAGCTGTTCTCGAGGCCTGCTCAACCTAAGGTCCAATTATGGAACTGTTTTAAATTGCATTTTAATAAAATTTTTATCAATTGACACGCCTCCTGCTCTATCATTATGTTTAATAAAAAAAATATAGGGAAACTATGAATAAGATAAAAAACGGCTCACCAAACGCCCTTCGTCTTCTTCTTATAAGCGCTCTAAGCACTGTAAACTCGACCTTATGCTCTCCCCCCCTTATGGCAAATGGTGCTCTACCCTATTGTATGGGCGCAAAAATGTGCCAGATGGGTGGCGCAGGCGTGGCCATTCCTTTAGATTCAACCAGCGGAAATGTTAATCCCGCGCTTATGGCCAATGTGGGAAGAGATGCGGCTCTTGATCCTCTTGTTGTCTTTCAAAAGGAACACGTTGACACATCCCGCACTCAACTCACGAAGGGAACTCCTCTTCCTCCCCGTACCGGCCCCGTAACGAATAGAATTAAAGCCTACGGCGCAGCCTATTCAGGTTTCAATTACGACATAAATCCGGAATGGTCCCTTGGAATTTCTACAGCAGGGGGAGGAAATAATGCGAGATACAACAGATCTATTGTATCCCCTGGCCTGTCTGCCCCTAGAAAGCTTGAGAGCATGGCTGCACTTGCTTCCCAAATACTCGCTTATAAACCGGGCTGTGATCAAGCGTATGGTCTAAGCCTGATTGTGGGTTATTTACAAATGAAAAACAATTTGACCCAATTTCCGAGCGGAATCGTAACAAAAGGAAACGATAGAACGGATCATGTTTGGGGGATTGGTGGCAGAATTGGTGGACAATGGAATGTAAGCCAATTTCTATCCCTAGGCGCTGCTGCTTCCACGCCTACCTTTTTCCAGAAACTAAAAAAATATAGTGACGTTATAAAGCACTCTCCTCGATTACCCGCAATTGTCACGGGAGGAATAGCTTTGCATGTCCGGAATGATACGGACGTTCTTTTTGATCTAGAGGGTTTATTTTGGAAGGCATCTCCTTTTACAGGGAAAAAACCCCCGATTGGGCAAGGCTGGAGGAACGCTCTCGTCTTCAAATTTGGTGTTCAGCATAAAGTAATCCCCGACGTACAAGTTCGTCTTGGTTATAACTACGGTAGAACGCCTGTTCGAAAGAAATACGTTTTATTTAACGCATTAGATGAGGTTATTACGATAAATGAACATGTTCTCTCAACTGGTTTTACATATGATTTAAATCCAGCAATGTCTTTTGATTTAGGCGGCGCCATTTTATTTAATAAGAAAATTACAGATAATGGAAAAGGCCCTGCTGGACTTGCTGCTAAAGGTTTAAGGGTGGAAGCCAGAGCATTAATGGTTAGCTTAGGATTTAATTTAAAATATTAATCCCCGAATACAACCATCTTCTATTTTATTATTTAATTTTTTTAGAAGTTATTTTAGTAATTTATTAATTTATCTCTGCTAAAGTTTTTTATAAATGATAGAGAGAATTGATATTTTTATGAAACGACTAAACCCGCTTTCTCTTATAGTAATTTTTTCTATTGCTGTACTTTTTTTTGTTTTTATATTTTTTTATATGCCGCTTGATGTAATTGCGCAAAATTTTTATGATAAAAGCTTCTTTTCACTTTCAGATCCTTTATTTCCTTCTTATTTTAGAATATTAATTTTTATAACAACACTTTTGTTAATATTATTTCTCTATAGAAATAGAATCATCTTAAAAAAAGAAATAAACCTTCGAAGAGAAATTGAGAGAGAAAGTTTTGAAAAAGGTAACAGATTGGAAGAATCTTTAGCGCTCAGCCATGCAACCCTAGAAGCAACAGCGGATGGAATTTTAGTGGTAGATAGGGATAGGCGGATTGTTGGCCATAATCAAAAATTTTCCAAGATGTGGAAGATTCCCTCTAAAATTTTGCGTCCTGGAAACGATGAAAAAGTCGCAGGATCTGTTATGAAACAACTTAAAGATCCTCCTAAATTTATTGAAAGCCTAGAACGACTCTATAATGCTGCGCCTGGTGAAGAGTATAAAGATGAGATTGAATTCAAGGATGGAAGGATTTTTGAACGTTATACAATGCCCCAAATCCGAGACAAGGAAATTATTGGACGCGTCTTTAGTTTCCGAGATGTAACTCAGCAAAAAACAATGGAAGAACAATTGCTATACCAAGCTACCCATGATTCCCTTACGCTGCTTCCAAATCGTGTCATTCTTCAAGATCGTATTCAACAGGAACTTCGTTATGCTAAACGAACAAATAAAATGGCAACTCTACTATTTTTTGATCTTGATGGTTTTAAACTTATCAATGATAGCCTTGGCCACAATTTTGGAGATATTCTCTTGCAGTCTGTAGCCAGACGGTTAGAACGTTGCGTTAGAGAACAAGATACGATCGCCCGATGGGGAGGCGATGAATTTGTTATTCTGCTAACCTCTCTTTCTCATGAAAATGATGTTATTCCCATTATTAATAAATGTCTTGAGGCAGTGGGAGAACCTTTTGTGCTTGATAAACATACAGTCAGCATTACAAGCAGCGTTGGAGTGAGTATCCTTCCTAAAGATGGTATAACGCCTTCTACTCTTCTAAAAAATGCTGATAGTGCAATGTATGACGCTAAATCTTCCGGTCGAAATAATTATAAATTTTACTCTGCTGATATGAATAAAAACATAGAAAAAAAACTAGGATTAATAAACGATTTACACGAAGCTATTGAAGATCAACAGCTTTTATTATATTATCAACCTTTGGTTGATCTTAAAAATGGAGCTATTGTTGGAGCCGAAGCTCTGATTCGCTGGTATCATCCCTTGCGGGGATTAGTTTTTCCTCAAGAATTTATTCCCATTGCGGAAGAAACAGGACTGATTATCGCTATCGGAGAGTGGGTTTTACGTACCGCCTGCAAACAAAGTATACGTTGGCGAGAAGAAAATTTTTCCCCTCTTTTCATGTCAATTAATTTATCAGGACAGCAATTTAGACAAAGAGATATTGCAGAGCTTGTTGGGAATGTTCTGAACGAGACACAAATGGATCCAAAATATTTAAGTTTAGAGCTGACAGAAAGTGTGATTATGGAAAACTCTGAAGTTTATCTTAATTATATGTTAGAACTAAAAAAGCTTGGGGTCAGTTTGGTCATTGATGACTTTGGAACAGGCTATTCAAGTTTAAGCTATCTGAAGCGATTTCCGGTGGACAAGATTAAGATTGATCAATCATTTGTTTCTGGTCTTCCAAAAGACAGTGATGATGCGGCAATTGTTCGCGCAATCCTTGCTATGGCGGATCAGCTTAACTTAGAAGTTGTCGCCGAGGGCATTGAAACAAAAGAACAGCTTGATTTCTTATGTAAGTATTCTTGTAATATAGGCCAAGGCTATCTTTTTAGTAAGCCAATTCCTTCTGAAGATTTTGTTAATCTATTGAAAAAAAATAAGTTTAACGGTCTCATGGAGAAAAAAGATAAAAGTACTCAATCCACTCATGAACTAACGATGAGACCATAACCCCTTCTTCTTCAACTCATATTCTTAATCGGAAGCTTAAATTCAGCCAGTCGTAAAAATGTGGTAGAACTTAACGCTTTTTATAGCTTTTTGTGGTATAGTTCTCGTAAGTCCTCAAGAGCTTTTGGGCATGGAGCCTACCCCAAAAAAGGAGAATCAAGTGGTTGATTATAAAAATAAGCCGGATACTTATTATAAAAAAAATCTTTCTCCAGAGGCTTATAAAGTTTGCCGTGAGCAGGGAACGGAAAAGGCTTTTTCTGGAAAATATGATAAATTTTATGAGAAGGGAACCTACACGTGCGCCTGCTGTGGCGGGGATTATCCTATCTATAATTCAAAAGCTAAATTTGATTCAAAAACAGGATGGCCCAGTTTTTGGGAACCTATTGATCCGAGCCATATCGAACTGGTGCAAGATAATAGCCTCATCCATCAATTTCTAGGGGCCCGTACGGAGGTGCGTTGTGCCCGTTGTGGATCGCACTTGGGACATGTATTTGACGATGGCCCTCCCCCTACAGGAAAACGCTATTGTATGAATTCCGTCGCCCTTCATTTTGTTGCTGAAGGACAAACGCCCACACGAACGTTTTCGGCAGAATAAGGAAAGGCATGAGGAAATTTTATCTTTCATTCCTTATGTTTTTTTGATTTATGATTGGAGCCCCCATGACAAATGCAGTTAAATCATCTTCTACAGAAATTGCCATTTTTTCAGGGGGATGTTTTTGGTGTGAGGAAGAAACTTTTATGGACCTTCCAGGGGTTATCTCTGTTTTTTCGGGTTACACGGGCGGTCATACGAAAAACCCTACCTATGAGCAAGTTTCTGGAGAAAAAACCGGCCATAAGGAAGCGGTTCAAATAACCTTTGATCCTTCCAAAATTACCTATGATCAATTGTTGGAAAAGTACTGGTATAACGTTGATCCTCTTAATGCTAAAGGGCAATTTTGTGACATCGGTGATTCCTACAAGGCTTTTATTTTCTACACCACTCCTGCTCAACAAAAGCAAGCAGAGGCCTCTAAGGAAAAAATAGAAGTTCAACTGAATGAGCCCGTGGCAGTTGAAATTCAAGCCGCTACACCCTTTTATCTAGCCGAAGACTATCATCAAAAATACGCTGAGAAAAACCCCATACGCTATAAATCCTACCGCGACAATTGCGGGCGGGATGAACGCCTGCAGGAGGTTTGGGGGAAGAAGTAATTTGTGCCGTCCCGAGCCCGTATTGGAAGCATGGAGAATCCCAGAACACCTTGAATTTTTGTATGTAAATCCCAGAGAGGCCCCTATCTTGGGGGCTCGTTGGATTTTATGTTTAAGTCATTTTCTCTTCCTTTTCCTTTTTTTCTACTCGTCTTTGTTAATAAAAGTTGATCCCGGGATCGGCTGTATGTTTAGCTACGTTGCAACGTGCGAGAGAAGAGTTTGACCCCTTCTTTCTTAAGAAGCGATCTCACCCTTAAGAGAAAGCTGTTTGTGGGAGTAACCTGTAAGTTTTTTACAAACGATACTCTTTGGGTTGAAGCTCGGCCGCATGCTTGTAGCCAATGAGTATGCTTTCTCTCAAAGTACAATTTCCGCACTCTTTGATAATTTAGGACATCTATTGACTGCACCTTCAGCACACTCGCAGCATGTCCTTTGTTATCGGCTACAGAATACCAAAGAAATTTTGATGCGCCTAAAAATTTGTTGAAATGGGCAATTAAAAATAATTAATGTATGTTTAGACTAGGGCATGGCTTCAAATGCGCTATTGTCTAATGAATTCAAATGATTTAAAACTCCCAACTCCACAGGGAGCGAGTTAGCTGTTACATTTTGAGCTCTGAGAGGGGGATTGGTTCGACCTATTTAAGGTGAGACAGGTTGATTTTCTATGCAATAAAAGGGTTCTAAAAAATCATAAATTGACCCTCTAAATTTGGT